>JBEKZQ010000001.1:0-47429 GCA_049509675.1 Thermoguttaceae bacterium
GGACGGATTGACAATCCGTCCTACAAAAATGGGACGGATTGACAATTCCGTCCTACGATAATCCCCTCCATCTGTTACAAACGCCGAGTGAAACCATGAACCTGTCGATTGCCCTTTGCACGTACAACGCCACGGCCTATCTGTCGGAGCAGTTGGCCAGCATCGCCGCCCAGACGCGCTTGCCCGACGAGCTGGTGGTGTGCGACGATTGTTCCGGCGACGCGACGGCCGCCGCGGTGCGGCAGTTCGCGGCCAGGGCGCCGTTCGAGGTCCGCCTGGAAGTCAACGATCGCAACCTGGGCACGGCGGCGAATTTCGCCAAGGCGGCGGGCCTGTGCCGCGGCCGCTTCATCGCGCTGTGCGACCAGGACGACGTGTGGATGCCGCACAAGCTGCAACTCCTGCACGACGCGCTGGTGCGCCATCCCCGCGCCGGCTTCGCCTTCAGCAACGCGCGGATCGTCGATCGCCACCGCCGCCCGCTGGGCTACAACCTGTGGGAGGCGATCCGCTTCCCGCGCAGCGAGCAGCGGCGCATGAACCGCGGCCAGGCCGCCTCCGTGCTGCTGCACCGCAACGTCGTCACCGGGGCCACGATGGCCTTCCGCGCCGATTACCGCGACCTTCTGCTGCCGGTCGCCCACGGCTGGCTGCACGACGGCTGGTTCGCCCTGCTGCTGGCCGCCGTGGCCGACTGCGTGGCCGTCCCCGAGCCGCTCATCGAGTACCGTCAGCATCCGGGTCAGCAGGTCGGCGCGCGGAAGGAGACGCTCTTCCAGCAGTTCCTCCGCGCCCGCAGCTTCGGCCAGGAGAAGTACGAGTCGATCGCCGCCAATTACGCCGCCGCCCGCGACCGCCTGGCACAGTGCCCCATGCCTTTGCGCGACCCGGGGCTCTTGCCGGCCATCGAGCGGAAGGTCAAGCACTACGGGGCCCGAACGCGGATGCGCGAAGAGGGAACCTGGCGCCTGCCGCTGATCCTCCGCGAATTGGTCTGGCATCATTACACGAGATTCTCCACCGGCTGGAAGTCGTTCGCACAAGATTTGCTGCTGTAGGAGGCAAACATGCGGGTGCTCATCCTGGGGTTGGCCAAGTCGGGCACCTCGGCGCTGGCGTACAAGATCGCCAACTCCCTGCCCAAGGCGGAAACGGACGTCCTGTTCGAGCCCTCCGTTTATCTCGATTCGGATATCAAGAACGTCGTGGCCAAGGTGCTCATCGACGGCTATCTCTGGCATCGCTTTCCCTACTCCGGCCACGTCATCGCGCCGGCCCTGGTCGACATGCTCTCGTTCGCCCCGCTGGACAAGCGGATCCTGATCGTCCGCGATCCGAAGGATCGGCTCATCAGCGTGATGCTCTACTGCCTGTACCACGAGCCGTACTGCCGCGATGCCTTGTTCATCCGCTCGGTGGTCGGCCTGTTGCGGGCCAAGGAGGCGGCGCCCGGCTCCGTCCGCTTCGTCGATTTCCACACCTTCCTCCAGCAGTACCACCAACATGCCGGGCGGCTGACGGCGAAACTGCCCGTCTTCCCCATCAACATGGCCGACTTCGATGCCGAACGCAGCGTGGAGAACCGGCTCTTGAAGTACCTGGAGGAGAATCCGGGCCTTTTCCTCTTGCGTTACGAGGACCTGATGGACAACCGCCTGGGGCCGCTCGAGGATTTCCTGGGCGTCAGTTTGAGCGGCACGGCCCAGCTTCTACCGGGCATGGAGCGGATCGAGCGGACCAAAACCTACGGCAACTACAAGAACTGGTTCACGCCCGAAGACGTTCCCTATTACCGCAGCCTGTTCCGCGACTACGCGGCGCACTTCCCTTGCTACGACGATTTCACGCTGAACCCGCTGCAGACGCTCCGGCCGGAGCACGGGTCGGCGTACGTGTTGCGGATCGTCAACGAAGCCCGCGGGTATCTGAACCTCGAGCCGATCGCGGAGTAGGGTGGATTCGTCATCAAACCGTAGAGAGCGCAGCGAGCCCCACCAACACGACCAGTTGCCCGTAGGACGGATTGCCAATCCGTCTGCCTTTTGTGGGACGGATTGGCAATCCGTCCTACTGATTATTGAAGAAAACGAGGCAACCCAGCGGCGGCCCGTCAAATCCGCCCCAAACGCCAACGTGGAATGTGCTGAAAATCGAAAGCCGGTGGTTCCACGGGCTGATCACAAATGCGCTGCCCCAAAGAACGATCGTACAACCAAGAAAAATGCTTGAAATCAGCGACGCCAAATTGAGGGCACGAGAAGCCATGGTTCAGTTCCGCAGCCGCATCAGGGCCAGGCAGAGCAGCCAGGCAACTTCCAAAACGAGCGACAGCGCCAGAAACCAACGTTGCCCTCGGGTCGGTGCGGGCCGGTTTTCCCCGGTCGAAGCACTGGCAGAGCCAGTGGCACCCGCACTGGCAGAGCCAGTGGCACCCACACTGGCGAAGGCAGTGGCACCCGCACGGGCAGAGCCGGTGGCGCCCGCGTCACGCGGTCGGGTCTCGGGGCGTTGCCGTCGTCGGGCCAATAGTCTGTTCCTCCTGCGCAGCCGCGCGCAACGTCATTCCGGCAGGACGATGCGGAATTCCTGGCGGAACGCCGAGTGAAAATCGTACACGTCGTCGAAATCCTGGCGGCAGTCGCTGGGCGTCTTGCGCATCTGGCCGATGGCGATCAGGTTAAAGACGATCTCGCCGAAATCGCCCGTGGCGTGGATGCCCCAGTTGTTCAGCACCGTCTGGGCCATATAACCGTATTGCTCCAAGGCGAACCGGCGAATGGCTTCGCACAGTTCCTGCCCGGTGACGTGCCGCTGCCGGACCTCCTGGCCTTCCTCCTCGCCGGCTTCGGCGTGCTCACCGACGACTTCGGTGCCCAAGCCCAACACGTTCTGGGCATAGCTCAGGGCCTCGAACACGAAGACGTAGGCCTCCAGCGGATAGCGACGGTCCGTTTGCAGCAGTTTGGCTATGGCGGGATTGAGCATGAGGGCAACGCCTGCTGTGGTAAGCTAGGGACTCACGGGGGCAGCGTTTCGGTCGCGCCGGGCGGGTCGGCGCCGGCTTCCGCGCCGCCCTCGCCGTCCGCGGGCCGGCCATCGTCGGCCGCTTCCTTCTGCGCCTGTTCGTAGGTCTCGTACTCGTAGCGCAGACAACATTTCAGCCGCCCGCACCGCCCGGAAATCTTCGTCGGGTCGAGGGTCGCTTTTTGCAACTTGGCCATTTTCATCGAAACGGGCGGCATCTGCACCAGGTGCGTGTTGCAGCAGACGGGCACGCCGCAATCGCCGTAGTCGGCCAGCAGTTTGGCCTCGTCGCGGACGCCGATCTGACGCATTTCGATCCGCGTCTGGAACTCGCTCGCCAGCAGTTTCACCAACTCGCGGAAATCGACGCGGCTCTCGGCCAGGTAGTCGATCACGACCCGCTCGCCGCCAAAAACGTGCTCCACGTCGACCAACTGCATCACCAGGCCCAGTTTGTCGACATATTGTTGGCAGATTTCCATTTCGCGGCGGGCCTGCGCGCGGATCCGCGCCAGCTCGCGGCTGTCTTCGGCCGTCATCTCGCGCAGGATCTGGCCTTGGGAGGGGTCCTTCAGGCCGGCCAGGGCGGCCGGCGTCGCCTCGCACAGAATCTCGCCATCCTCCAGCCCGCGTTCGCTGCGGATGATGACCTTCGTGCCCCTCGGATAGGTGGAATCGCCCGCAGGCGCGAAGACGCCCAGCAGACGCATCACTCCGTAGCGGACGACATGATTGGCCATGAACACTACCGTGCAACACCAGGACTCGTGCAAAGTATAAGTATAGCGGGCCGCCCGCGTTATCGCAAAGCTAAGCCGCCAGCCACGGCCCACCAAAGCCAAACGACGGGCGCCGTCAACAGCAGCGAATCGAGGAGGTCCAGCACGCCGCCGAAGCCCGGCAGCCATTGACTGGAA
Organism: Thermoguttaceae bacterium; assembly: GCA_049509675.1. GTDB lineage: Bacteria > Planctomycetota > Planctomycetia > Pirellulales > Thermoguttaceae > JBEKZQ01. The sequence continues at coordinate 3,942 of JBEKZQ010000001.1, forward strand.
TCCTTGCAGCCGGCGTCTCGTTTCAGCAACGACTCGGCCAGATCGCCCAGCATACCGAGTGCGCCCAGCAACAGGCCCAAGAGGAGCCAGTCCCAAGAACCGCTTTTCCCGGGGCTCCCACCCAGTAGTGGTACAAGCCAGAAGAACGTGGCCCAGGACCCCAAGCAGGCAAATGCCAGTGCGCCCAGCGCCCCTTCGAGCGTCTTGCCGGGACTTAGCACCGGCGCCATCTTGTGCCGGCCGATCCAACGACCGACGCTGTAGGCGCCGATGTCGCCCATCTTCACCGGGATGATCCACGAGGCCACGGCCGCGATGCCCCAATCCATCCGCAAACGGACCGCGAAGCTCAGCAGTAGACCCACGTACAACAGAGCGAAAACCGAGGCCCCCAGGCTGGCGAGGATGCCGCCCGGCTCGTGATAACGCCACATCTCGGCCGCCAGCAACAACACGAGCGACACAGCCAGCACGATGGCGGGCCACTCCCGGCCCAGCGGCGACGGCGTCGCTTGGTGCCCCAGCATGAGCAAGCCTTGACCGGCCACCAGGCAGAGGTTTCCCAGGTAGACGATCCACGGCAGCGGCTGCATCCCCGCCGCCCGGGCCATCTGCAACAACTCCGCGGTGGCGGTCAAGGTGAGCAACGCCGCCAGTGGCAGGAGCCAGATGCCCGGCCGCGCCGCATCGCGCTCCGCGACCTGGTCCAGCCAGCACAGGCCAAGGAGCCCGGCCACAATCAACGTTCCCAAGAGCAGTCGCCAACGAAGCATCGGGTATCGTCCTTGAACAAGCGCCACAAGTCGTTGATTCTCCCGGACAATCAGGTCTGACGCAAGGCGGGGGAGGAGTTAAAAAGGCTGCCGCCTGCGATTCCCGCCTCTTGTTTGCCGGGCTGCGAAGGTTGATAATCGTATCCATAACGGTAAGAGTTTGAAGTGTGCAGTTTTCAGTGTTCAGCAGGCGGCCGGTATAGGGAACTGAGAACTGAACACTGAAAACTGAAAACTATTGAGGAGTCGCCCCATGAGTGATACTCGCAGCCAGACGGCATCGCGTCGTGAATTCCTGACCAGCAGCGGCCGCATCGCCGCCGCATCGGCGTTGGCGGCAGGAGTCGTTCCGCAGGTCCATGCCGCCGAAAACAACACGCTTCAAGTGGCCTTGATCGGCTGCGGCGGCCGGGGCAGCGGCGCGGCCGGCGACGCCCTGTCCAATAAGAACGGTCCCATCAAACTGGTCGCCATGGCCGACGTCTTTGAGAAACGCCTCTCCGGCAGTTGCAATGCCTTGAAGGAGCGGTTCCGAAGCCAGGTGGACGTGCCGGAGGATCGCAAGTTCATCGGCTTCGACGCCTACCGCAAGGCGATCGATTGTTTGAAGGCCGGCGACGTGGCCATCTTCGCCACCCCGCCCGCCTTCCGCTGGGTCCATTTTGGCTACGCCATTGAAAAGGGCGTGCATGTTTTCATGGAGAAGCCGGTGGCCGTCGATGCGCCCACCGCCGCCAAGATGGTGGCCCTGGCCGAGAAGGCCAAACAGCGGAACATCAAGGTCGGCGTGGGGCTGATGTGCCGACACTGCCGGGCGCGCGGCGAGCTCTACCGCCGCATCCAGGACGGCGCCATCGGCGACATCGTGGCCCTGCGGGCGTACCGCATGCAGGGCCGCGGCGATGCGGGGCACAAGCCGAAGAACCTGACTGAGTTGTTGTGGCAGATCCAGCGATTCCACAGTTTTCTCTGGGCCAGCGGCGGCTGCTTCAGCGATTTCTACATCCACCACATCGACGAATGCTGTTGGATGAAGGGTTCCTGGCCGGTGCGGGCCCAGGCCTGCGGCGGCCGGCACTATCGCGGCGACTCGGTCGACCAGAACCTGGACACTTACTCGGTGGAATTCACCTTCGGCGACGGCGCCAAGCTGTTTCTGTATGGCCGGAACATGCTCGGCTGCCACGATGAATTCGCCAGCTATGCCCACGGCAGCAAGGGCCTGGCGGTCATCTCCGAAGGCGGTCACAGTCCGGCCAGGTGCCGCTATTACACGGGACAGAACTTCGCCGCCGACAAGCTCGTGTGGCGATTCGGCCCTTCCGAGCCCAATCCGTATCGCTTGGAATGGGACGACCTGATCGATGCCATCCGCCAGGACAGGCTCTACAACGAGGCCGCGCGCGGCGCGCAAGCCAGCCTGGTCACCGCCATGGGACGCATGGCCGCCCACACCGGCCAGATCGTCACCTATGAGCAGATGCTCAAGCTCGACCACGAGTTCGCACCCGGCGTGGACAAACTGACCCTCGACAGCCCCGCGCCGTTGCTCGCCGGAGCGGACGGCAAGTATCCCGTCCCGCAACCGGGCATCACCACCCAGCGAGAATACTAGTTTTGTCGGAGAGCCCACACCAGCCCGAAGCGCAAGCGAGGGACCCGCGCCTCGCCCCACCCTCGCTTGCGCTTCGGGTTAGTGAGACGCCTGAAGCAGGGGTTCTTCGACAAAGCATGACCGTGCCCTTCAAGGCCGTCGTGTTCGACCTGGACGGAACGTTGCTCGACACGCTGGACGACCTTGCCGAGGCCACCAACGCGGCCTTGCGCGCGCTGGGCTTTGCCGAGCATCCCCGCGAGTCCTACAAGATCTTCGTCGGCGACGGCGTGGAAGCCTTGATCCGGCGGGTCGTGCCCGAAGGCAGCCAGAACGCGGCGACGCTGGACCGCTCCGCCGCCTTGATGCGGGCCGAATACGGCCGCCGTTGGGATCACAAGACGCGGCCCTACGAGGGTGTGCCGGAACTGCTCCGCGCGCTGGCCGCCCGGAGGATCGCCGCAGCGGTGTTGTCGAACAAGCCGGAGCAGTTCGTGCGGCTGTGCGTCGAGCGGCTCTTGCCGCAAGCGTCTTTTGCCGTCGTGCTCGGGGCCTCGCCGGCATGGGCCAGGAAGCCCGATCCGGCCGGCGCCCGCGAGATTGCCCGGCGGCTGGCGCTGCCGCCCGCCGAGATGCTGTACCTGGGCGACACGAACACCGACATGCAAACGGCCGTGGCGGCAGGCATGTTTCCCGCCGGCGCGCTGTGGGGCTTCCGCACCGCCGAGGAGTTGCTGGCCAACGGCGCGCGAGTCTTGGTCGAGAAACCGCTGGACCTGTTGACCTTCTTTCCCGAAAGCTGAACGGTACAAGAGAAGAGGATCCGTGCCTGTCGGGAAAGGTCCGGTCAATCGCCAGTCATGGCAGCAGGTGGGACGGCTCTTTCGCCGAGCCCGGGCCCTTGGCGGCGGGCCGCGGCGCGGCTTGACGTTTCATGGTGACCTCGGCCACGTCGGGTTGCTTTACGCCGCTCAGCGTGCGGTCTTTCGACTCCAGCGTCACCGTGTCGGCATCGACGCGGGTGATGATGTTCGTGGCCGAAACCTGGCTGCCGTCGGCCAGCGTGCCCGAGTAGTTGATCAGCCAGCGCCCGCCGTCGCGGACCCATAGATTCTCGCCAAACCCGCCGTTGGAGTCGAATATCCAGGAATGAAGCCGGCCGGCGCGAGGATCCCAGCCGATGACTTCCGTGCCGGCATGGGCAAGACCGATCTTGCCCTCCACCGTGAATTTGCGGATCAAGAAGGACCGATTCTCGGTCCACCCGCAACTGCTGTGCAGCGACAGGCCGCCCGCCGTCGATGCTTCCTCGGCCCAATCGCCCGCCATCCATTCCAGGTCCTTCAGATGCTTGATCGGCGTGGCCGCGTGGTTGATCGTTTCGCGGGCACTGGCGATCAACCAGCGGTCGCCGCGTTTCAGCAGGACCAGGCTGAAGCCGGGGTCGCCGGCGAGGTTCGCCACCGGCGGCTTTGCGTCGGCAATGGTTTCGGCCAGGGCCACGTCGTCGCTGACGGCGCGAGACGAGACGAGCAAGATGCGGAGCGTGGCGTGTTTCCGCGCGGCAAGCGACTCCTGGAACGCTTTTTGGATGTTGTCGCGGCCCTCGATCCGCTCACCGCTTTGACCGACGAAGTCGCCCGCGGTCGTCCAACACGCCGCCACCCCCTTGGCGTCGCCGCGATTGAAACTATTTTCCAGCTCGGCGAGCAGTTTGCGGATTTCCGGGGCGGGCCCGCCACTCTTCTTTTCCTGGGCCAGACCGATGCCGGCCGTGACGAGGATGCCAAGCACACACAGCGGACCCCAAATACGTTGCATACAAGAACTCCTTGAAGGCAGAAACGATTGATTCTCGTTGGTTCCTAGCCGTCGGCCTGCGCGCCCACCTCCTGGCCCAGGCGGTTGAGAAACTCCCGGGCCTGCTGATAATCTTCCGTGGCCAGGCCACCCTGGCCCGTTCGCCACTGGAGAATGGCCTTCATGTCCTCGACGGCCTTGGCCATGTTGCGGTAGTCGTTGGTCGTGGGGGTGCTCAAGCCGGGCGGCGAACGGCGATAGGGGGCCTCGACTTCCGCGCGCGAGGAGGCGAATTCCCGCTCCTGGAGCGTGGGCGGCCACTGGATGATGTCGGTGGCCACTGTCGGGCGAGGGGCGATCAACCCCAAGCTGCCTGCCGCCGGCGCCGTGCCGAAACCGACCGCCACCGGCACCGCACTGGACGGGCGCGCCTGCTGCTGGGCCATCTGCTGTTGCTGTACCTGCCGCCACCAGTTGGTGTCCGCTTGCCGCTGATCGAGAATGGCGCTGGAGCGCTCCTGGGCCTGATTCATCGCCGTGCTGCGTATGCCGCTTTGCACCACGAGGTTCTGCCCCATGGCGGCTTCCTGACCCAATTGGCGTTCCTGCCCGGCCGCGAGCCGCGATCCATTGTACACGCCGGCAGGATACCCGCCCAAAGCGCCGTATCCGCCATACCCGCGGCCGGGCCAGAATTGGGCCAAGGCCGGGCTGACGGCGATCAGCCAGCAGACGGCGGCAAGCCCAAGCCTTCTCTTCATCGCTAAGCCTCCACGCGAAGGTTCTTGAGCTCCAGCGCGAGCATGATCCACGTCCAGCCGTTAAAGAGCATCTCCAGCCCAACCAGCAATCCGATCACCCACGGGGCATCGATAGGCAGATGCCGGTAGATGATCAGGCCGACCAGGAACGTGATCACGCCGTTGAGCAAGGCCCAGCCCCATTGCGGGAAGCGGACCAGCAGCGCGGCCAACACGCGGAATGCGCCCATGACCATGAAGGAGACGGCAACGAACACGGTCAGCAGCAGGATGGAAGGCAGCAGCCGGTCACTGACCACGAAGCCGGCCGCCAGATAGAGGATTCCCACGAGCAACTGGATGAGAGTCCCGCTCCACTTGCCCACCCAAAAGGAGCCGATGATCGTGACCACGCCGGCGATCATGAGGACCGCGGCCAACACGGCGACGGCGGCGACGGAGGCGACGAAGGGGAAGACAATCGCGATGGTGCCGCCCAGGACCAGGAGCAGCCCGAGCAGCAACAGCCATCCCCAATGCGTCCGCAGGTGGTGCAACTCGTGCCGGACCACCACTTGCACTGCCGCGCCGTTGGTTTCTGTCGTAGCGTTCATGGCGTTCGTCCTTTCGAACTGGAGTTCGGGTTCGCAAAACAATAACTTGGCCAGTCGCCCGTAGGACGGATTGGCAATCCGTCTTACGATGACTGATCAACTTATCCTCTTACGGTTTCTTAGTGATGTGACATTGCGTTTCCAGCACCCAGCCGGTTTTCGGTTTGCCGTCGACGGTGGCCTGGACGGCGACCCAGGGCGGGCGACGTTCCAGCACGCGGAGTTCGGTGCCCTTGGGGAACTGCGCCACGACCGTATCGCCCACGCGCATGGCAATCGTTTGCTCGACGACCACCGCGATTTCGTAAGCGGCCGCCGCAGACTGCGCCGCCGACGGCTCGACGGCCGCCAGGGCCTTGGCGGCCGCTTCGCGAACGTCTTGGTCCTCATCGGACGACAGTTTCTTTAGCGCGACGGCGGCCGCTTTCGCCCGCAACCCCAGGCTGCCCAGGGCCTCGGCCGCAGAGAGGCGCGCCGCCGGCAGCGGCAGAGCCAGCCCCTCGATCAGGACCGGAACCGCTCGTGCCGCAACGTCGGCTTTGCCGGCGTCGATGCGCAGCAGGGCCCAAGCGCTCACCAGGGCCAGGTAATGGTCGGAACTCTTCAGTTGATCGAGCAGTGCCTGTTCGGCGGGCGCGGCATCCGGGCCGATCTTTCCCAGCGCATAGGTGATCGCGGTGAAATTCAAGTTCTCGTCTTCACCTTGCGTAAGCGCCTTGAGCAAGACGGGCACGGCGTCCTTCGCGCCCGGCCCGATGTCGCCCAGGGCCACGATCGCTTCATGCGCCACGCGATCGTTCTTGTCGTTGACCAGCTTCGCCAGGGCCTGGGCGGCGGGCGCCGCGGGCGGGCCGATCTGGCCCAAAATATAGACGATCTGGGAGCGAAACTTCTCGTGTTTCAACTGGTCGATCAAGCGGGGCACCGCCGCGGCGCCCAGCGACGCCAGGGCATCCAAGGCGTGCTGGACCGTCGTTTCGTCGGCATCGGCCAGCGCCTTCTCCCAGAGGGGAGCGGTGATTTCCGGCGCAGGCGGCAGGGCCGCCAAGGCCCGGGCCGCGGCCACGCGCACGAACGGGTCCTGGTCCTTCAACCGAGCGATCAGTTGCTCCGTGACTTGGCCGCGGAGATCCTTATCTTCCGGGTGGACCCGGGCCAGGGCCCAAAGACTGGTGGTGCTCAACATCCGGTTGTCGCTCTTGGCGTTGGTGCGGATGGTTGCCTCGGCACTGCCGGGGATCTGGCCGATCTGGCCCAGGGCGAAGGTGGCGGCCGTCCGCACGTGCTCATCGTCCAGCAGCGCGGCGATCTGCGCCGCAGCGGGATCCGCGGCCGAACCGATGGCCCCCAAGGCCAGCACGGCCTCCCGCCGGATCTCCGGCTGCGGATCCTTGAGTTTCTGGACCAGGGCCGGCACGGCGTCCTTGGCGGCGGGCCCGATGTCGCGCAACGCGAGGCAGGCCCAATAGGCCGCCTTCTCGTGGTTCAGGGCTTCAATCAGCCCGGGGACCGCCTTCTGACCGACCTCGGCAATGGCCTGCAAAACGCGCATCCGCACACCGGGATCGGCATCTTCCAGAAGTTTGACGCACAGCGGCACCGTCACCTGCGGACCGGGGTGAATGGCCACGACGGCCTGCACGGCGTGCCGGCGGACCGCCTCGTCGGGGTCCTTCACCAACTCCACCAGGGCCGGCACCGCCGACTTGGCCGCAGCGCCGATCGCGCCCAGCGACCGGGCCGCATGGGCCCGCACCGTGGCCCGCGCGTCTTTCAACAGTTCCGTCAGCGGCGCAACGGCCGCGGCCCCCTGGCCGCCCAGTGCGCCCAACTGGTCGATGGCCCGCAACTGCACGGGCGAATCCGTAGACTTCAAGTCGCCAAACAGGCCCGCCACTGGAACAGTGACCGGAGCTTCGCCCGCCTGGAGCAGGCCGTTGAGCATCAGGCATCCCCACAGCGTGCAAATCGAGATCACTCCTGCTATATGCATGGATCGCACTCCTTTTGAATCACAAATCTGAAATCTCAAGTCTCGAATTTGAAAAAGCACGGTTACAGGTAGCCTTTGTACGCGGTGTAAGCCAGGCCTCGCAGGAAAGTGCGCGAAGCGACGTAGTCCGAGGTCGGCATCTGCCGGATTTGCGCCTTCATCTCGGAGAACATGTTTTCCACAGTTTGGCGAACCTTGAGTTGATCGCTGTAGGACAGACCGCCGTAGCGGGCCAACGTGGCGAATAGCTGGTCCACAACGCCGCGCTCCGTCTCAAACACGTCTTGCTGTAACGCGGCGGGCCAGTCCAAACGGCCGCTGACAGGATCCATCTGACTGGTGTTGAGCGGCTTGGGCATGCCGTCGTGCTGGATGCGGGCGATCTGTTCCGGGGTGGACCGGGGTCCGCGCTCCGCCTCGCGCGCCTTGCGATTGGTGGCCCGCATGTCGAAGTACGTGTTGGTCCACAGTTGCCGGTTCTCGATCTCGTTGCGTTGGGCCTGGGTCATGTTGATGGCGGCAGCCGAGGTGGACAGATTGTATTGTCCCGCCGCGCTAATCACCTGCGACATGCCTTGCATCGCCGAACCGGCTGCGGTGGATGCCCCGGTATTCCCCCCCCAGCCGCCGCCGCCATAGACGTTGGTCGTGGGAGCGGGCACGGCGGGTTGATACGGCGGCGGACTGCTCTGGGCCAATGCCATGAGCGGAATTGCGAACGCAAGCGTGAAGATCCACGTACGATTCATAGACTTCCCTCCTATAAGAACTATAACATGTTAGCCAAATGATCCAGTGCGCCCCCGTCTTTGACTGCTTTCTCTCTCGGGCTTTCGGGTTCTCGTGATTCGTTTCCTCGCCGTGAGGACTCCGAAGCCAATTTTATCGCAACAGCCTCAGCCCGGATTATTCATGAATTGTAGGGTGGCGTCGAGCAAACCGTGGTTCTGGTGGGTCTTCGGTCGCTTATCAACTTACCGCTTCGTGACACAGTTCTGCGCAACGGTTGTTCGGTTTGCCAGACCCACCATAGGCTTGCGCGACCTAGCGTTTCATCCCATTACATGAATAATCCGGGTCAGAACCTCAGATCGGACACTTGTTCTTGGGGTAGTTTCCGCGCCCGCCGACCCGGCGGCGTGTGGGACGATCCCCCGACGCACTACATTAGCACAGGTGTGTCAGATTGTCCATCGGCCGGGGCCGTCAGGAGAACTGCAAGGTCGGGGAAGGGAAGTCTGCCGACGGCAGCCCGTTCGGCAAACTAGTGGTCTGTCCAACTCGAGTTTACGGGTGCCACGGTTGGCTTGTCCAACCGTGTTTCCAGCACTGCTGGGCAAGCCGGGCACCGACCGGAGGTTGGTCGTGGCACCCAACCGGTAATGTCGAAAGGGACAGACCACTAGGCGCGACGCGCCAGCGAGGGAGAATCGCCGCAAATCCCTCGCTGGCGCGTCGGGCTAGTGTCGCGCATCGCAACTTTGCAGCTCTCCTGCCGGGGCCTCGGGCGCCGGATCGCCGGGCCGACCCCGATCGACCAGGGCCTGGAGCACGAGGTAAAACACGGGGGTCAGGAAGATTCCGAAGAAGGTAACGCCCAACATGCCGCTGAAGACGGCGGTGCCCAGCGTCTGCCGCATTTCCGCCCCGGCCCCGCTGGCGAGCATCAAGGGAACGACGCCCAAAATGAACGCGAAGGAGGTCATCAGGATCGGTCGCAGGCGGAGCCGGGCGGCCTGCACTGCGGCGTCGAAGCGCTGCGATCCATGCTCATGCTGCTGCTTGGCGAACTCCACGATCAGCACCGCATTCTTGCAGGCCAGGCCGGCCAATACCACGAACCCGATCTGCGTAAAGACGTTATTGTCCATGTGACGGAGCCACACGCCGCCTAGCGCGCAGAGCAGGCTCATGGGCACGATCAGGATGATGGCCAGCGGCAAGGCCCAACTCTCGTATTCCGCCGAGTGCGTGAGAAAGACGAAGAGGATGCACAGGGGGAAGATCAACAAAGCCGTGTTGCCGGCCTTGTCTTCCTGGTAGCTCAGCTCGGTCCACTCGACGTCCATCGAGGCCGGCAACTCGCGGCCCGCCAGGGCGGCCATGGTCTGCATCGCCTGCGCGGAGCTGATGTCCGGGCTCCACGCGCCGTTCAGCGCCGCGGCGCTGAACGTGTTGTAACGGTTCACCAGCAACGGCCCGCTGGAGTCGCGCACGCTCGCCAGGGTGCTGAGCGGGACCATGTCGCCCCGGGCGTTGCGCACGGCGAGTTTTTCCAGGTCCTGCCCACGGAGGCGGAAGCGGGCGTCGGCCTGCAGATTGACTTGCCAGGTGCGGCCGAACTGGTTGAAGTCGTTGACATAGAATCCGCCCAGGCAGACTTGCAGCGTATTGAAGACGTCGCTGAGCGCCACGCCCATGGTCTTGCACTTCGTGCGGTCCACGTCCAGGTACAATTGCGGCGTGTTGGCGCGGAACATGCTGAAGCAGCCCACGATGCCCGGCCGGCGGTTGCCTTTCTCGGCCAGGTTCTCCACCTGGCCCTGCAAGGCGTCCAGTCCGTTGTCGCCCAGATCCTCGACCATGAGTTTGAAGCCGCCGGCGTTTCCCAGGCCGTCGACCGGGGGTGCGCCGAAGACGCCCACCCGGGCTTCCTCTATTTCGGCGAAAAGCTGCCGCCGCAAGCGGTCGGCGATTGCTTCGGCCCCCAGCCCATCGCCGTGCCGGTCGTGGAACGGGTCGAGGATCACGAACATCGAGCCGAAATTCGAGCCGTTGGCCCCCAGCAGGAACGACTGCCCGGAGATGACGATGCGGTGGGCCACGCCCTTGGTCTCCTTCACGATCTCGTCGATTTGCGTCATCACGTTCTGGGTTCGTTCCAGCGAGGCGGAATCGGGCAACTGCGCCGAGACGACCAGGTATCCCTTGTCCTGTTCCGGCACGAAGCCGGTGGGCACGGTGCGGAAACCGAAATAGGTCAGCCCCAGCAGCCCGGCGTAGAGCAAGAGGGTCAGGGCCGCGCCGCGCAGGCACAGCCGCACGAGCCGCTCATAGACCGACGTGCCGCGTGCCAGCAGGCCGTTGAAGCCGCGGAAGAGCCAGCCGAACAGGGCGTCCAGCAAGCGCGTGAGCCAGTCGTTCTGCGCGCCGTGCGGTTTGAGCAGGATGGCCGCCAGGGCCGGGCTCAAGGTGAGCGAATTGAAGGCCGAAATCAGCGTGGAGGTGGCGATCGTCAGGGCGAATTGCCGGTAGAACTGGCCGGAGATGCCGGGCATGAAGGCGGTGGGGATGAATACGGCGCTGAGGCCGAAGGCGATGGCGATCACCGCCACGGTGACTTCTTCCATCGACTTGTAGGCCGCTTCCCGCGGCGGCAGGCCGTGCTCGATCCAGCGCTCCACGTTCTCCACGACCACGATGGCGTCGTCCACCACCACGCCGATCGCCAGCACCAGTCCCAGGAGCGAGATGTTGTTGAGGCTGAAACCCAACAGCCACATGACGCTGAAGGTGCCGACGAGGGAAACGGGCACGGCCACCAGCGGAATGAGCGTGGAACGCCAGTTCTGCAGGAACAGCAACACGACCAAGGCCACCAGGACGATGGCCTCGAAGAGGGCCTTGTAGACCTCGCGGATCGACTCCGTGATGAACGGCGTGGTATCGTAGACCACGGTGTAATCCAGGCCCTGGGGAAATCGCAGCTTGAGATCTTCCATGGCGGCGCGGACCCGCGCCGCCGTGGCCACGGCGTTGGAACCGGGAAGCTGGAAGATGGCCAGTCCCACGGTCGGCTTGCCGTCGAGCGTGCAAGTCTGGTCTTCGCTCTTGGCGCCCAGCTTGATGTCGGCGACATCGCGGAGCCGCGTGGCTTGCCCCTGGGGGCCGGTCTTGACGATGATGTCGCCGAACTCCTCGGGCTGGGTGAGCCGGCCCAGCGTGGTCATGGTGTACTGAAAGCCCTGGCCGCGCGGCACGGGCGGCTGGCCGATCTGGCCCGCCGCCACCTGCACGTTTTGCTCGTGCAGGGCGGCCACCACGTCGCCGCTGGCGAGGTTCCGCGCCTTGAGCTTGTCGGCGTCCAGCCACACGCGCATGCTATAGTCCTGCTGGCCCAGAAAGGTGACGTCGCCCACCCCCTCCAATCGCGCCAGTTTGTCCTTGACGTAGATCGTCGCATAGTTGCTCAGATAAAGCTGGTCGTACCGTTCGTCGGGCGAGAGCAGATTGACGACCAGCATGATGTTGGGCGACTTCTTCTTCGTCGTCACGCCCGTCTGTTTGACCACGTCGGGCAAGGTCGGCAGGGCCAGCGACACGCGGTTCTGCACCAGCACCTGGGCCATGTCCAGGTTGGTGCCCAGGCTGAACGTGACGGTCAGGTCGTACGCGCCGTCGTTGGTGCATTGCGACGACATGTAGAGCATGTTTTCCACGCCGTTGACCTGCTGCTCGATGGGCGCCGCCACGGTGTCGGCAACCACCTTGGCACTGGCCCCGGAGTAGACGCAGGCGACCTGCACGGTAGGCGGCGCGATCTCCGGGTACTGCGCGATCGGCAACACGAACAGGGCCACCAGGCCGGCGATCGTCAGCACGATCGAGAGCACGGCGGCGAAGATCGGGCGGTCGATGAAGAATCGTGAGAACATGGCGGCGGAAGAAGTTAGAAGTTAGAAGTTAGGAGTTAGAAAGAAGTCAGAAGCTCGTTGGGGAGTTTGGGCTGGGGGTGCGGGGGCGATGCAACATTCTAACTCCTAACTTCTTCCCTAATCCCTAATCCCTAATCCCTTGGTCGAAAACGATTCCATGGCGACGAGTTTCGCGGTAACCGGCGAACCGGGCCGAACGCGCTGCAGCCCGGTCACGATCACTTGCTCGCCCGGCTGCAATCCCTTCTTGATGACCCGCAGCCCGGCCTCCAGGCGGCCGATCTCCACCGCGCGGTAGACCACCTCTTTTTTCTTCGCGTCGACCACCAAGACATACTTCTGTCCCTGGTCGGTGCCCAGGGCCTTTTCCGAGACAAATAGCGCCGCGTGCGGATCGGCCAACGGCACGCGGATGCGGACAAACAGCCCGGGCAGCAGCATGCGGTCGCCGCGCTCGGGCCGCGGATTGGCGAACACGCCGCGCAACTGGATGGTGCCCGTACTCGGATCGACCCTGTTCTCCGCAAAATCCAGGGTGCCTTGGTGGGGGTAGCCTTGTTCGGTCGCGAGACCCAGGTAGATGTCGATCTGGGAACGTTCTTTGACTTTGATCTTTCCATCGCGGACGCTTTGCTGGATCATGAGCAGGCGGTGTTCGTCCACGTCGAAGTAGGCGTAGATCGGATCGACCGAGACGATGTTCGTCAGCAGCGTCGAGTCGGCGGCGACCAGGTTTCCCACGGTGATCAAAGTGCGGCTGATGCGGCCGTCGATCGGTGCGGCGATCTTCGTGAATTGCAGATCCAGGTCGGCGTGATCGGCGGCTGCCGCGGCCGACTGCAACGAGGCCTCCGTTTCCGCCATCTCGGCGGCGATCTTGTCGTAGTCGGTGGGAGAGATTGCGTGATTCGGCAGCAGTTGTTCGGCGCGAGCGAAATCGGCCTTGCACCGCACCAGTCGCGCCTTCAAGGTCGCGAGTTGGCCTTGCGCGCTTTTCAGGGCCAGTTCGTACGGCCGGGCATCGATCTCGAACAACGGCTGTCCCTGCTTCACCTCCATCCCGTCCTGGAAGAGGATCTTGGTCAAATGCCCGTTCACGCGGGCGCGAATATCGACCGAGTCGACGGGGGCGGTTCGGCCGGTAAACTCTTCGTAATCGAGGATCTCGCGCTCGAGCGGCACGCTTACGGTAACCGCCACGGGCTCGTCCGGCGCGACGGCCGTGGTCTTCGTTTCACAACCGACCCACGATCCGGCGCTTGCCGCTACGAAGCAGGCGAGAAGTGAGCCGGCAAGGGAACGCTTTGCGCCGCTACGTGGATACTTGCACATGGCCAAAACATCCGTTGCAGAGGGGGGAGTTCGTAGCGCGCCGCCGCTTCCGGGGCGTGCGGCTCGGGGGCATCCTCATCCCGCCGTGGGGAATTGTATAGAATACGGCCGCCCTGTAAAGCCCGGCTGTAAAGCCCGGCAGGGCGGAGTGCCTTCAGGGTGCTCCTGCAATGCAGCGCCAATCAGCGTTGTGGAAAAGCAATCGAGGTCCTGGCCTGGATCGTGGCCACGGTTGTGCTCGTGGCCTTCGCGGCGGCGATGGCGATCTGGGAGGCGGCAAAGCGGGCGGAGAATGCAAAATGAATAGTGCAAAGTGCAAAAGTCAAAATGCCGGGCGGCCGTCATTTCGCACTTTTCATTTCGCACTTTGCCTCTTGCATTCCCTGTGTCGTCACGCGGCAGGTCGTCGCTTGGCAGACGGTCCGACCCAAAACCACCCCTCATCTCCCCCGTACTCCAGCATCCGGAGCAACGGCAATCCCACGAGCCCGCCGAATGCCTGATCGCTTCGCTTCACCACGTTTACAACCGAATCGTTGCCATAGCCGAGCGTCTTGACATCAAATCCAAGTTCTGGAATTGCAATTCGCACCCAGCCGCCCTCAAGCGGCCCGAAGTTGGATTCCGTCCTAATGGACTCTCGCCAACGTAGGGCTTCCATGGTTGCCGTGTCCACAATAATCGCACAGGGGTTCCCAGTATCGGCAAGGACCTCCAATTCCAGAACCCGACCGCTCGCGGATATCAGTTCCAGGCGAAGCCACGCTCGTGCCGGCTCGCCCCGGTATACGTTTCGTTGCTTGCGGGGTGTTTCCGGCATAGCCATTACACGAGGATGAAAACCTGGTCCGGATAACGCACGCCCGCCTGCACGACAAGCACGTCGGGGCGATCTTTACCAATGGCGGCTAAAGCGTCCGTCAATTCATCGAAGCTGGCCGCATCAGCAACGATCTGGCCGTCGTCGAAGGCAATAAAGCGTCCTGGCGGATACCGCCTTGTCAAGTCGTGCTTGACTTCCTCGTACGCAACTCGATTCCTCTCCTGACTGGAGTTCATCGCGATTCCCCGAAGCCTTTCCCCTGTCCCCCTACTCACGCGTATTTCGCGGCGACAAAACGCTTGAAGTCCAGCAGCAGGTCGAAGTGCGGGTCATCATGGGCGCGCAGGTGCCTCCGCGGCCTCCAGTTGGCGCCAGTTGTCCTGCATCTCGATGCGTCCCGAGAGCGACTTGAGCTCCTGGCGTCGCGCGTACTGCAGGTACTCCCGCGCCGCCACCTGGACCGCGGCGGCAAGATCGGACTGGGCGGTGACTTGCTTCAACTCCGCGATTTCTTCCGGCGTTAGATCAAGTTCGGCCGTCATGTTTGACTCCCTTTTTCAGGCGCATCCGGGGCTCACCCGCCCAGGCGATGCCGTCCTCCTGGAAATCCGATCCTGACATTCTAGGACAATGCCACAGCAACGGCAACCGGCCTTCAGGGTGCTCCTGCAATGCACTATGCCTTCGGTCCCAGGCCGGTGATGCACTGGTCTTCGCGCACCACTTTGCGCGGCCCGCCATCCAGACCGGTCGACCAGTCGTGCGGCGGGACAACGTCGGCCAAAGTGGCGACAATTCCCAGCGCTCGGGCCCGATCGTAGATCAATTGCCAGGCGCAGTCTCGATCCGCGTTGATCTCGCAGTGGCCGTCCTGCGAGCCGCCGCAAGGGCCGTTGAACTGCCGCTTGGCGCAGCGCGTGATCGGGCAGACGCCGGCAAACAGGCCCAGGCGGCAATTGCCGCAGCCGGCGCACTTCTCCGTCCACACGCCCTGCGATTCCAGAATGCCGATGAATTGGGTGTTCAGGCCCGGATAGACGGGCATTTTGGGGAATCGCTCGGCCAGGGCCTGCACGCCCGCTCCGCAACCGAGTGAGCAGACGGCGTCGTAGCCGGCCAACTGCGGGGCCAGCGCGTCGATGAAGGCGTCTTCGCACTGCCGCTCGATGGTACATTCGTCGACGACCACGTTGGGCCGGCCGGCCAGTTTCAGCGACATCCGCAGGGCCGAGCCCAAAATGCCCACCTCGCGTTCGCCGCCGGCCAGGCACACGGTGACGCAGGTGCCGCAGCCGACCAACAGCACGCGCGAGTGGTTCTGGATCAGGTCGCGGATTTCACGCACGTTCTTTCGATCGGCAACGATCATGGTCTTGCTCCTGCCGGGCCGCATCCGCCCGGTCGCTCGCTTGGTTCACCTGCCAAGGCCGCCTCGGCCTGGTCGGTCATGTCTTGAATGTCTTTGTGTATGTTGGTCCGGTCGGGCCGCAGCGGGCTTTTTCCCAGCTTCCGCAGCCGTTGCGTCATGGTGGTCACGATCTCGGCGAAGCGCGGGCCCTCGGCCGAGGAGAGGTTGAACATTTCCAACCGCTCGGGCTCCAGGCCGATTTCGGCCAGGAGTTTTTGCGTGCGCTCCACGCGGCGGCTGGCGCGGAGATTCCCTTCCAGGAAGTGGCAGCCGCCTTCCAGGCAGCCGGCCACGATCACGCCGTCGGCCCCGCGCTCGAAGGCGGCCAACAGGTAATTCACTTCGATCTTGCCCGTGCAAGGCAGCCGCAGCACGCGGACGTTGCTGGGATATTGCAGGCGCATCGAGCCGGCAAGGTCGGCCGCCGCGTAGGCGCAATAATGGCAGCAAAAGGCCAGGATCAGCGGTTCGGTTTCCATGTGGTGTCTACCCTAATGTCCCCCTCTCCCTCCGGGAGAGGGGATCGCGAATCGGCGTTTTGCACGGCTCCAATCCTCACGTAAGGTGCCAGCGGGGCGGGGCCACGCCGGCCTGGACCGGATAGGCCAACTCCGGCGTGCGCGGCTCCTCGTCGCCGCGGCCCAGCAGGCTGTCGACCGCCCCGAGGATCTGGTTGTCGACGTAATGCCGCAGGGTGATCGCCTTGGCCGGGCACTCCGCGCTGCAACTGCCGCAGCCCATGCAGGTGGCGCCCTGCACCTCGGCCTTGTTGAACTCGTTCACCCGCGGCGCCATGTACGGACACACGTGGACGCAGGTCATGCAGGAGATGCACTTGTCGGGATCGACCCAGGCGATCTGTCCGCCCACGGGCATTCTCTTGCGGGCCAGGATCGAGGCGGCCCGGCCGGCCACGGCGTTGGCCTGGGTGATCGTCTCGCCCAGGAATTTCGGCGCGTGGGCCGTGCCGCACAGGAACAACCCTTCGCTGGCGAAGTCCACGGGGCGGAGCTTCATGTGCGCTTCCAGGAAGAAGCCGTCGGCGTTCAGGGGCACGCGCAACAACTCGGAAAGCTCGCCGCGGTCCGCCCGCGGAACCATCGCCGCCGCCAGCACCACCAGGTCCGGCTGCAATTCCAGGTCGCGCCCCAGGGAGGGTTCGCGCACGGTAAGCCGCATCCGGCCGCTAGTGTCCAGCTTAGGCGGCTGCTCGGGCTCGTAGCGGACGAAGAGGATGCCCTTTTCGCGGGCCTCGCGGTAGGCCGCCTCGCGGAACCCGTAGGTCCGCATGTCGCGATAGAGCACGACGATCCGCGCCTTGGGCCAGCGCTCGTTGATCGCCAGGGCGTTCTTGACCGCCGTGGTGCAGCAGACGCGGCTGCAATAGGGCCGCTCCGCGGTGCGCTGCTCGACGCACTGGATCATGACCACCGTGGCCTGTTCGCCCAGCGATAGTTCGCCCCGCCCCAGGCGATCGGAGAGCTCCAGTTGCGTCAGCACGCGGTTGTCCTGGCCGTAGCCGAATGAATGCGGCTTCTCCTCGGTCGCTCCGGTGGCCACCACGACCACGCCATGTTCGATCTGTTTGCCATCGGCGCCGTTATTGATGGTCGAGCGGAAGTTGCCGATGTGCCCTTCGACCTTGGCCACGCGGGCGGCCAAATGCATGCTGATGCGGGGATGGCCCGTGACGCGCTCGATGGTTTGCTGCAGGAATGCCTGCACGTCGTGGCCGTCAAGCGTGCGATGGAGCTGCCGGGCCGTGCCGCCCAGTTGCTCGGCCTTTTCCACCAGATGGACGGGAAAGCCTTGCTCGGCCAGGGCCAAGGCGGCGGTCATGCCGGCCGCCCCGCCGCCGACCACCAGGGCCGCGTTGTTGACCGGCACGGATTCCTGCTGGAGCGGGAGCAAGCGGGCGGTGCGGCCCACGGCCATGCGGACCAGGTCGACCGCCTTCTGCGTGGCCGCGTCGGGACTGCCCGAATGCACCCAGGAGCATTGGTCGCGGATGTTGGCCATTTCCAACAGGTAGGGATTGAGGCCCACGTCGCGGAGCGTGTCGCGGAAGATCGGCTCGTGGGTGCGCGGCGTGCAGGAGGCGATCACCACGCGATTCAGCCGGCGTTCGACGATCATCTGCTTGATGCGGTCCTGGCTGTCGTCGGCACAGGTGTAGGTGTTGTGCTCGGCGTGGGCCACGTGCGGCAAGCGGCGGGTCTCGGCCACCACCCGCTCCACGTCCACCACCGAGGCGATGTTGCTGCCGCAATGGCACACGAACACGCCCACCCGCGGCGGCTCGTCGGCAATGTCGCGCTCGGGCGGATAGCTCTTGACGCGGACGCGGCTGCCGCGGGCCGGGGCCAGCAGGGCCATGGCGCGGGCCGCCGCCGCGCTGGCCTGCATCACCGTGTCGGGACTGTCCTTGGGCTCCTGGAAGGCCCCGCCCACGAACACGCCCGGCCGCGAGGTGTCCAGCGGCCGCAACTCCTCGGTCTGGGCAAAGCCCCAGCGGTTCAATACCACGCCCATCTGCCGGGCCTGCGCGCGGATCGTGGCACTGGGCTCCAGGCCCAGCGAGAGCACGACCATGTCGAACTCTTCCTCGACCTGTTTCATTTGCGGACTGGCATAGACCAGCCGCAGGTTGCGGTTTCCCGGCATTTCGTAGGTCCGCGAGATGAACGAGCGGACATAGCGGACGCCCAACTGATTCCTGGCCCGCTCCGAGTAACGGTCGAAATCCTTGCCGAAGGCGCGGAGATCGAGGAAGAAGATGCTGACCTCCAGTCCGGGCTCGTGCTCTTTGGCCAGGATGGCTTCCTTGGTGGCCGCCATGCAGCAGACGGAGGAGCAATAGTCGTTGTCGCAACCCGAATCGCGCGAGCCGACGCACTGGATGAAGGCCAGCCGCCGCGGGGGCGCGCCGTCGGAGGGGCGGCGGAGATGCCCGCCGGTCGGCCCCGCCGCCGACAGCATCCGCTCGAACTGCACGTTGGAAAGCACGTTGCAGGCGAAGCCGAAGCCGAACTCGCCGCGGCGCGTGGCGTCGAAGGCCTCGAAGCCCGGCGTGAGCACCACGCCGCCCACCGCCAACTCGATGGTCTCTTCCTCCTGCTCGTAATCGATGGCCTTGGCCTGGCAGACCTCGGCGCAGATGCCGCACTGGCCGGTGAGGAAGTGGATGCAGCTCTCGCGATCAACGACCGGCACGCGCGGCGATGCCTGGGGATGGGCCAGGTCGATGCAGGGCCGCGCCGCCAGGTGCTTGTCGTAGCCCGTGACGTGCGGCCGCAACCGCCGGGCAGTGATCGTGGTCAGGTCGATCGCGCCGGTGGGGCAAACGAAGACGCACGCCCCGCAGGCCTGGCACTGGTCGGTCTGCTGATCGAAGGCAGGGCGGACTTCCCGCTCCGCGCCGCGGCCGAAGAGGTTGATGGCGCCGCGGCCCATCCGCTGGTTGCACACCCGCACGCACAGCCCGCAAAGAATGCACTTCTCTTCCGCGGCTGGCGGAAAGGGCGTGGCCGTCACGCCCAGGCCGCGGGCAAACGCCGCCAACTCGGCCGAAGCGGGGGCCTGCGCCAGCAGCAGTTCCAGCACGGTGCGGCGGGCCTGAGTCACCGCCTCGGTCTCCGTATGCACCACGATATTCTCTTCGACGGGGTGGCTGCACGAGGCCACCAACTGACCGCCGCGCGGCGTCTCGAGCTCCACCAGGCACACGCGGCAAGCGCCGTAGGGCGACAGGCCGCGATAGTTGCACAGCGTGGGGATGACCACGCCCATCTGCCGCGCGGCCTCCAGGACCGTGGTGCCCCGGGGGAACTCCGCGGTGCGGCCGTCCACGTTTACCAATATCCGATCCGAGAGGGTTGCATCCATAGTCAGCTTTCCACGAGGTGTCGAAAGACCGTCGTCAACTCCGTGCCAGTGCCGGGGAAAGGGCCTGTTTTGCGGCGTCCATTGCGCACACCCCGGCCGGGCAATGCCGGCGGCCGATGTGTGCCTCGAACTCGTCGCGGAAATGCCCCAGCGTGGTCAACAGGGCCCCCGGGGCCATGCCCCCCATGCCGCACACGGCGGCCGACTTCACCGTCTGGGCCAACCGTTCCAAGAGCGGCAAATCGGCCGCGCTGCCGTCGCCGGCGCAGATCCGTTGCAGGATCCGATACATCTGCTTCGTGCCCTCCCGGCAGGGAACGCACTTGCCGCACGACTCTTCCAGGAAGAAGCCGACGAGGAAGCGGGCCATGTCGACCATGCAGGCACGGTCGTCCAAGGCGATGATCCCGCCCGTGCCGATCATGATCGTCGCCCCCGGCCGGTCTTCGGTGTCGATGGCCAGATCGAGCATGGAGGCGGGGATGCAGCCGCGCGAGGCCCCGCCGGCCTGCAGCGCCTTCAGGGACCGGTCGCCGTTGATGCCGCCGCCGATTTCGTAGATCAGCTCGCGGAGCGAGATGCCGAAGGGGACTTCCACCAGGCCGGCATTCTTCACCGCGCCTTCCAGCGAGAAGATCGTCGTGCCCGCCGTGCGCTTGGTGCCCATGCCGGCATACCAGGCGGGGCCGCGGGTGAGGATGGGGGCCACGCTGGCCCAGGTCTTCACGTTGTTGACCACCGTCGGTTTGCCCCACAGCCCGGCGGTCACGGGATAGGGCGGGCGGGTTCGCGGCTCGCCGGAGTGTCCTTCCAGCGATTCGATCAGGGCCGTCTCCTCGCCGCAGATGTAGGCCCCGGCGCCCCGCCGCACGCTGACGCGGAAGGACCAGCCGCTGCCGAAGATGTCGTCGCCCAACAGCCCGCGCCCTTCAGCCTCGTCGATGGCGTGCCGGAGGATCTCGATGGCCAGGGGATATTCGCTGCGGACGTAGAGGAAGCCTTCCCGGGCGCCGATGGCATAGCCGCCGACGAGCATGCCTTCGAGGATCGCATGAGGATCGCCTTCCAGGACGGTGCGGTCCATGTAGGCCCCCGGCTCGCCCTCGTCGGCATTGCAGACCACGTACTTCAGGTCGGCGACGGCCTGGCGGGCGAGCCGCCACTTCACACCCGTGGGGAAGGCCGCGCCGCCCCGCCCGCGCAGCCCCGACTGAACCATCTCCTCGATGACTTGCTCGGGCGTCATTTCCGTCAATGCCCGCAACGCCCCGCGATAGGTTCCCCGCGCGACGGCTTCTTCCAGGGCCATCGGGTCGATGGAACCGCAATTGCGGAGGATGACCTTCTGCTGGCGGCGATAGAAATCCAGGCTGGACCACTCGGGAACGCTTTGCAACTGCGCCGCGGCGGGCGGATACGCGTGGACCGCGCCGGTGGAGACGTGTGGCTCGCTGGGGAAGCGGCCCAAGGCCCACTC
Source organism: Thermoguttaceae bacterium (assembly GCA_049509675.1). Taxonomy (GTDB): domain Bacteria; phylum Planctomycetota; class Planctomycetia; order Pirellulales; family Thermoguttaceae; genus JBEKZQ01. Next base: position 25,036 of record JBEKZQ010000001.1, read on the forward strand.
CGGCTTCAGCTCGCCCCCGGCAGAGTATGCCTGCAACAGGGCGGCGGCCTTTTCCGGCGTCATGTCGGCATAGCACACGCGCGGCCCGCCGGGGAGCAGCAGATCCAGCAGCGGCTCGCGGGCGCAGAAGCCGATGCAGCCGGTGCGGGCGACCACGGCGTCCAGCTTCAACTTTTCGACGGTGCGGCGGGCGGCGGCCTCGACTTCCCGGGCCCCCACGGCCACGCCGCAACTGGCCGCGCCGATGAGGATCTTCAGCCGCTGCGGATAGAGCGTCGCCAGCCCGGCCGACGCCGTCCGCTCCAGCCCTGCCAGGTTGCGAATCGGTTCGCTCATGCGAATTGCTCCAGGATGCCGGCCACTCGATCCACGTTGAGGCGGCCAAAACTCCGGCCGGCGACCTTCATGGCCGGCGATAGTGCGCACAGACCCAGGCAGCGGACCGTCCGCAGCGTGAACCGCCCGGCCTTGTCGGTCTCGCCGGGGCCGATGCCGAGCTCCTTTTCCAGCCGCTGCAGCAGCGCATTGGCGCCCCGGCTGTGGCAGGACGTGCCCGCACAAACCTCCACCACGTGGCGTCCCAGCGGCTCGAGATGGAAGCGGTCGTAGAAACTGACCACGTGGAGGATCTCCGGGAGCCGCAGCCCCCACAAGGCCGCCAGGTGTTCCAACATGCCGCGCGGCAGGTAGCCGTAGGCCTGGTCGATCTCTTGCAGGACCGGCATCAAACCGCCCGCTTCGCCCTGGTGGCGGGCGAGGATCTCGCGGAGCCGCACTGCGTCGGCCTCGGCCAGCGGCTCGCTGGGGGCAAACGGCGGCGGACTCTCGGCCGTGTTCCGCACCGGGCAGGCCTGCCAGCAGTCGCCGCAACCGGTACACTTCTCCGCGTCGACGCTGCGCGGCCGCTTGCGGACTTCGACCTGAAAATGGCCGGCCTCGCCTTCCAGCCGCGTGACGTCGGCCATGGTCAGCACGTCGATGTTGTAGTCCCGCATACACTCCACCAGCTTCGGCGAAATAATGCACGTGGCGCAGTCGCCGGTGGGGAAGGTTTTGTCCAGGCGGGCCATGCTGCCGCCGATGGTCGGGCTCTCCTCGACCAGGTAGACGCGGAAGCCCCCCGCCGACAGATCGAGCGAGGCCTGGATGCCGGCCACCCCGCCGCCGCAGACCAACACCGCCCCGCACGGCCCGTCGCCGTTGCTGTTGCCATTCCCATCGCCGTTGCCGTTGCCGGATGCCGTTGGCTGGCCATTGCCGGGTGCCACTGGCTTTGCCAGTGCTTTGGGCGGCGAGCCAGAGCCATTTTTCGGTCGCTCCATTGCACTCATCGGTTTCCTCCCGCGGCGGCCAGGGAACGGGAACTGGCGTCGTCCCCCAACAGTCCAGCACTGCTGACCGTCAATGCCTGCAGGCCCAATTCCTTGGGGGCCAGTCCCAAGGCCAGGCCCAGCAGTTGTGTAATGTATAAGGCCGGCGTGGGCGCGAGCGGGCCGTGGGCCGCGCAGGCGTCGGCCTGCCGCAGGTCCAGATTCACCTGGCACAGGGGGCAGGCGACGACCAGGCATTGGGCGCCGGCCTGCCGGGCCATCGACAGCAAGCGGTGGCCCAGGCGGCCTACGATCTCGCTGTGCGTTACCGACAAGCTGGCCCCGCAACATTCGGTCTTGTAAGGCCACTCGACCGGCTCGGCCCCCGCGGCCGCCACCAGGCGATCCATGGCCGTGGGGTGCTCGGGATCGTCGAAAGCCACGATCTCCGGCGGACGCGTCAGCAGGCAGCCATAATAGCAGGCCACGCGAAGCCCCTGGAGCGGCCGTTGCACGCGGGCCCGGATGGCGTCGACGCCCAAATGGTTCACCAGCACGTCGAGCAAATGATGCACCTCGACGTCGCCCGCATAGGGCCGGTTGGTAATGCGCTCGGCCCGTTGTTGCTCGGCCGCATCGTTGCGGACCTTGTAGTTGGCCGTCCGCAGCCGCGCGTAGCACGACGCGCAGGCGGCCATGACGGGCCGATTCATGGCGCGGGCCTTTTGCAGGTTCAGCACCGGCAGCGCCACGGCCAGCGAAGCGCTGGTGGTGTGGGCCGGCGTCGAGCCGCAGCAGACCCAATCGGGGATGTCTTCCAACTCGATGCCCAGCGCGCGGCACACGGCCCGGGTGGAACGATCGAAGTCCCACGCGGTCGAGCCCAGGCTGCAACCGGGAAAGAAGGCGTATTTCATCGTTGCTCCTTCTCCTCCTCTTCGGCGCGGCGATAGACTTCGCGAACCTCGCCGCTACTGCCGCCGCGGTGCGGCAAGAGGGAAATCTTCCCCTTGGCCAACATCTGCGGGAACTTGCCCACGTCGCTCATCAGATCGCCGCTGCGGAGCTTGTAGGCCGTGAGCATGCCCATCTCGAACACGCGGCCGTGACGACGCACGCTGCCCAGGAAGCTGCGATTGAACTGCCGGCCGTGGCCGTCGGGCAGGGGCACCTGGCGCTCGACGGCCAGCATCCGCAAGGTGTCCATCACCGCGGCAATGTCGATCTCCATGGGGCAGCGGGTGGTGCAGGCCTCGCACGAGGCGCACAACCAGATCGCCTGCGACTGGAGCACCTCCGCCTCAGCCCCAAGGTGTACCAACCGCATGATCTGGCTGGGCAAGAAGTCCATCTCGGCGCCTACGGGGCAGCCGGTGGAACACTTGTGGCACTGGAAGCAGGCGCGCACGGGCGTGCCGCTGCGGCCTTCGATCTCCGCGGCCAATGCCGCGCCGTTCCAGGAAAGTGGTTCATTCATTGTTCTTGTCATCGCGGGTTACATGTCTGGGCGACCAGTCCCCCTCTCCCTCCGGGAGAGGGCCGGGGTGAGGGGGAGTTCGGAAGGCGTTGCTTCATGCATTGCCTGCCTCTCCCAATATCCCCTCACCCTAACCCTCTCCCGGATGGAGAGGGGATCTCGTTGCGTGAATTGTCTGCCGTCATTCGCCTACGCCTTCCAATTCGGCCTCGATCTCGGCGTCTTTGTGGGGCATTACTTTGCGATACACCTGGGCCGGGGTACGGAGGATGCCGTCGACTGTCAGCAGGTCCTGCTGGATGCGGATGCCGAACAGGCGTTGGTTCTCCTCCAGGTAGGGAAGGATCAATTTCCAATCGGCCGCGCCCAACGGCCGGTAGGCCCCGCCGTTGAGTTGTTCCTCGACCAGGGTCCGGCGCGGGTCGCGGACGTAGATCGCCCCGCCGGAGGCCAGCGACAACAGGTTGGCGCCGGGATAGGGCAGGTCCAGGGGCAGGAGTTTTCCATGCTGATCGTAATGCAGGCCGTTGAGGATGGCGAAGCCGCCGCCGTTGCGGGGATCGCCGGCCATGAACGATTCGGCCAGGAAGTCCAAGGCGGTGCCGTTGATGACCACGCGCGGTCGGCCGACGGCGTTGATCATGGGGCGGCCGGCCGCGTTGCCCAGGACGTAGATTTCGCCGCCCTTGGCCCCGTAGAGGAAGGTCTGGCCCACGTCGCCGTAGACCACCAGCTTGCCGCGTTTGGAAATCTGGCACAACTGGTCCTGGGCGTTGCCGTGGACGCGGATCTCCAGGCCGTCGATGCCCGACGCCAGGTAATCGCCCGGGTTGTCGTAGCAATCGATCCGCAGGCCGTCGGTTTGCGGACCGAAACCGACGCCATGGAAGCGCGTGCCGCGGGTGTTGTAATGCACGATGTGCCGCCAGCCGAGATGATAGGCCCGCACCGCCAGGGTGGCGTCGCAGGTCGGGCCTTCGGCGGCGAAGCCGCGGGCGTCGACGAGCAGCGTGGTTTCGTCGCCTTGCGGGCCGCGAATCTGTTGCCGGGTGAGCCAGGTAATGCGCCGATGCGTGCCGCCGTGACCTTCGCCCACGGGCGGCTGGCGCTCGAAGATCCGCTCCAGGGCGCCGCGGAGGATCGTCAGCACCGAACTGCGTTTCTTGCCGCCCGTGGCGTAACGGCGATCCATTGCCAGCGTGAAGACCTCGATGCCCAAGGCCGGGGCGGTCGCGGCAGTTCGCTCGGCAATCTCTGCCGCCAGGCTGCGGAGATGGTCGTAGCCGATCTCCTCCATCCGGCCGCAAAGGCAGGCAAGAAGGGCCTGCGGGTCGCCCGCTGCGATGGCCTGATCGACGGCGGCCAGGTCGGCCTCCAATCCCTGCGGCCTGGCTGCGGGAAGCGACAGGTTGCAGTGCCGCTGACCGGGCAGCGTACACACGCTCTGGCCAAACTTGTTGTTGACGCTCAGCCGATAATGGCCGTTGCCGGGCGGAGTATGTTGTGGGGTGCCACGGTTGGCTTGCCCAACCGTGCTGCCGACACTGCTGGACAAGCCGGCAGTGGCACCGTTGCCGTCCTGGGGCGACACGGTGAGCAGGAAGGCGCCGCCGTCGGTCGAGCTGCCGCCGCGGGCGTTCCAGTAGATGTCGGCCAGCGGCGTGAAGCGCGGATCTTCCGCCGCCAGGCTGGCCAAGGTGGCGTCGATCGCCTGCTTCTCCGAACAGATCAGCCCGATCGATACCTCGCCTTCCTGCAGGGCGAAGACTTGCGGGCGGAGCATGGCCGTGTCGGTAATGCCCAGCAGTTGGAAGGAGTTCGATTCCACCAGGCTGCGGGCGATGATGAAGAACCAGGGGCCGTCGGGCGAGGCATGCACGTGCGAGGCCTGAATCTGCCGGTAGGTCCGCTGTTTGTCCACGGGCAAACGGTCGAAGTCGAGTTCCGTGGTCGGGGCCAGGGCCTCGATGATGTACTCCATCGGGTACTTGTAGACGCGATTCCACAGATCGACCAGGAGCACGGAGACTTCGGTGTCGGTGAGGAACTGCGGGAAGATGTTCCGCCCCGCCAGGTACTCGCAGACCGAGTGGTAATTGGCGAAGTCGCCGTTATGGACCAGGGCCTCGTTCAGGCCGATGAACGGGTGGGCTCCGCCCGGGTGCCACACGCGGCCCTTGGTCGGATAGCGCTGATGGGCGATCCACACGTGCGCGCGGGTGTCGGCCATGCGATAATACTGCACGCACGCCTCGGCATAGCCCACGATCTTCAGAATGATCAGGTTCCGCGCGTGCGAGAGCACGAAGGCCCGCTTGTCGCCCAGCGAGGCGTAGAACTGGTTGTTCAGCCGCAAGGAATTCTGATAAACGAACTCGTCCTCGATCTCGCGATCGGACAGGCCCATGAGTTGTTTCTCTTCCGCGAACTTCGCCAGCGCCTGCGGCTTGACGCGGACGAAGTATCGGGCCACGTCGGGCGGACGCACCTCCAGCAGCGGCACCTCGCGGTGATCGTCCAGGGTGGCGATCAGGCCGCCCTGATCGACGTCGAAGTACGGCTCGATGCAGGTCTTCTCCACCTCGCCGCGGGCCGTGGGGTCCAGCAGCGCCACCTGAAGGATATAGTCCTCTTCGAGCACTTTGCGGGAGACGCCCAGTTCTTCCGGCACCAGCCCGCAGGCCGCGATGCCGCCGCCCTTGCCGTTGCCGCGGTTGCGCATCTGGATGGAGGGCTCGTAAATGTGTTTTCCGCCCACGGGAATGGTGCAGGCGAAGCCGGTGACGCCGCAGCCGCCTTCGGCCTCGGGCGAGGCGCGGAACGGCTCGCCGGCCGGCCGTAATTCGGCCCGGGATCTCAAAATGGCTTCCGCCCGTGTGACGCTGTGCTCGATCGACATAGTCTCGGTTTTCAGCTTGGGTCTTCGTAATCCAGATGGCTGAGCAGATCGGTGCGGCCGCGCAGTGCCGCCACGCTCGGCAGGCCCAGGCGGTACAACAAGTCGACCAGGATCTCCCGCCACGCGCTATACAAGTTCACCAACCGCTGGGTACACCACTCGACAGAGACCATTTCCAGCAGTTCCGGATCGGTGGTGGCGATGCCGCGGGCGCAGCCGCGTCCGCTCTCGCAGCAGCCGCAGCGGATGCAGCCCACGGCCATGAGCTCGGCGGTGCCGATCACCACGCCGTCGGCGCCCAGAGCGATGGCCTTCGCCATGTCGGCCGGGGTGCGGATGCCGCCGCTGGCGATGACCGTGATCTGGTCGCGGATGCCCTCGTCGGCCAGGAAGCGATGCACGCGGTTGATGGCGTACTCGATGGGCATGGCGATGTTTTTCTTGGCGATGTTGGGGGCCGCGCCGGTGCCGCCGTAGCTGCCGTCCAGGTGGACGATGTGCGCCCCGGCGTAGTACACGCCCACGGCCACCATGTCCACGTCGACCGGCGTGGAGACCTTGGCTGAAAGCAGCGCGCGGGGATTGACGTGCGCGATCCAATCCAGGTGTTTCTTATGGTCTTCCACCGAATAGACGCTGTGGAAGGGGAAGGGCGAGAACAGCGACACGCCCACCACCGCCTCGCGCAGGGCGGCCACGGCGGGGGTGTTCTTGTCGCCCAACAGGTGCCCGCCCAATCCCGGCTTGGCCCCCTGGGCATACTTGAATTCCACGATGCGGGCCCGCTGGATCGTCTCTTCGCGGACGCCGAACAGTCCGGTGGCCACTTGCGTGATGACGTGGTCGGCATAGGGCACGAACCGCTCCGGATAGCCGCCTTCGCCCGTGCAGGTGAAGCCGTGGAAGGCCTTGGCCGCCCGGGCCTTGCCCAGCAGGACGCGGATGTTCGTCGAGCCGAACGACATCCCGCCGCCGTACCAGGGAACGTCGATCGTCACTTTTTCCCGGCCGTCGTCCCGGCGGTTCAACAGCAACTCGGTCGAGATATCTTCCCGGCGCAGATCGGCCGGCGGCGCCTCCGGCAGGCGGAACCGCAGGCGATCGAAACCGCCGCCGGAGTTGCCGGTCTCGTTCTCCAGGTGCGGCCCCGGCGCGTGCCCCGTCTCGGCCATGCACCAGTTGCTCGCGATCAAGTCGGGCGTCCAGCGATAGTCGCCCATGGTCTCGAAGACCGGGTTGTCCGCGAGCGACAACGCATGGTTCGGACAGAGATCGACGCAGTAGTGATCGGTCTTGGCGCATGCGGGGCCGATGCAACGATAGTCCAGCGGGCGGATCATCTGCCGATAGCCGTCGGGCCGGCGATGGACGTCTTGGGGACAGGCTTCGACGCAGCGGCCGCAGTTGCCGCAGTCGGAGGAGCGGCGGATCGAGTACTTGCCGATCTCGTTGCGATAGCGGGGCGGCGCCGGCCGCACCTCGCGCGCGACGGCGGCGTAGTCCGGCTCGGCGCGGAACTCGTCGGGCGTTTGTGCAGCAGCCGTCTTGCTTTCCGTGGTGACGCTCATGCGAAATACTCTTCTTTCCGCCGGCCGAAAATGCGGCCGAACGACTCGCGTTCCAGATCCTCGAAGAACATCGCCCGGCCCGTTTCGCCCCGCAGGCGGCGGACCTCGCGAATGCCCATCGCGCCCAGCACCTCGATCAACTGCTGGTGCCAGGCGGCGATGAGGTTCTCGATCCGCCGCGCGGCGAACTCGGCGTCGATCTGTTCCAGGCCGATGGGACAGGGCTCACCCCGCTGGCACTCGCCGCACAAGCGGCACTCCAGGGCCAACACCAGGGGCACGTCGACCGCCACGCAGTCGGCGCCGCAGATGATGGCCTTGGCCAGGTGCTCGGCCTGGGCCACTCCGCCCGAGGCGATCAGCGTGATCTCGTCGCGCCGCCCGTCGGCAACCAAGGCCCGGTGGACCTCGCGGAGCACGTCCCGCATGTGCCGGGGCCGCACGGCGGCGGCCTCCCGGCCATGCATGTCGAACACCAGGTGGATCACTTCCGCCCCGTCACGGGCCAGGGCCGCGATGCGCGCCGCACTGGCCGGGCCGGCCACGATGCGAATGGCCACGATCCGATCGGCATTCTGTTTCTTCAACTCGGCCTGTGCGGCCAGGATGTCCTCGCCGTCGGCGATCATCACCAGGGGGGCCGACAGGAATGCCGCATCGCCGCCCATCCGCGCGTCGGCAACCAGGGGGATCACGTGGCCGTGCTCGGCGGCCAACTCCGCCGCACCGTCGCCGCTTTCGACCACGGCGAGCGAGCCGATGGCCGAGGCCGCGTGGACCACCGCGGGAACCGTCACGCCACGCTGCCAATGCCGCGGAATCGAATCGAAAATGACCGGCAAGGGGAGCTCGAGCAAAGGCGGCGGCTGGACCGTCAGCCGGCCGTCCTGGAAGGCCAATTGCTTGAGCTTGCGGCCGATGTCCACGCTGGTGCTGATATACTCGCGGCCGTGGATGCCGTCGCGCGTGGGCCGAACGATTTCCGACATGTCGGTCCACATCGAATCGAAGCCCTGGCCCGAAAACGGTCCGCCGTAACCTGAGCCCGACACCGGGATGCGGCCTGTCTCCGCCTGGAACCAGGTCGACAAGAGGATGTCCGGGGTAAAATACGCATCGCCCAGGCGGTCGTATTCGGGATTGATCACGCGGGTGAGGATATTCTTGGTGCAGTCCTGGATGCAACTCAGGCAACCCTTGCACTGATAGATGTAGTCGAGGTAACCGACCTCGGTGCGCAGGGTGTCGGCCTCGTCGCGATAGAAACCGTAGACGCAGCCCCGCTTGACGCAGTTGTGACAACTCGAACAGTCCTCCCGCCAGTCGACGACGCCCAGTTTGCCGATCGGGCGGAAGCGGGGTGGTGCGGCGGCGCCGTGGATCGCGTATTTGGCAGGCATAAGTAAGAAGTTAGGAGTTAGAAGTTGGGAGTTAGAAGTTGCAAGGCACGGTTACTTCTCTCCAATCCCTGCTTTTTCCAAGACTTCCAAAGCGGCCAGCGGATCGCCATTGCCGCAGACCTGAAAACCGCGCAGGCCTTTCAACGCGGCAAGGCGCTGGATCGTTTCCACGGCAATGGCAATGCCGGTGTCGCGCTGGGCGGCAGCGGGCGCTGCGGCCAGACGCGCCAGCACGGCGACGGGAACTCGCGGCGCAGGCCGGCGGGCGGCAAACTCCTTGGCCTTCTCCGCGTCGATCAAGGCGTGGACGCCGGCCACGATGGCCACTTTCTCCTGCAGGCCGCAGTTCCGCACCTCCTGCCACCACTGCTCGAAACGCTCCAGGTCGAAGACCGGCTGGGTCACCAGAAAGCGGGCCCCGGCGGCGACCTTCTTGTCCAGGCGCATGATCTGCAATTCCAACGGATCGGCAAACGGCGAAGCGACCCCGCCCAGGCAAAACGGTTCCAAACCCGGGAAGGCAGCTTCGCCCACCGCCGCGCCGTTCTCGGTCAGGCCGGCGTAGGTCTGCAACAACTGCACGGGGTCCAGGTCGGAGACATTCTTGGCGCTGCGAAAGGTGCCCAGCGTCTGGTGCGTGCCGCTGGTACACAGCAGATTGCGAATGCCCAGGGCCTGCGCCCCCAGGGCCTCGGACACCAGGGCGATGCGGTTGCGGTCGCGGGTGACGATGTGCAGGATCGGCTCGACGCCTTCGTGGGCCACCAGGGCCGCGGCGGCCAGGGCCGACATCGAGACGCGCTCGCGATTGTCGGTGATCCCCACGGCATGGACCTTGCCGAGGCAGCGCTCGGCGAACTCGCGCACCGGGGCCGGGTCGCCGCCCTGCGGTGGAGTCAGCTCCGCCAATAATAGCGGTTTGCCGGAGTCGATTCGCTGTTGGAGCGATGTTTTCTCGTGTGACATGCGGAAACCCTTTACTTCACTATTTCAGTGTACCCGGTCCTGAGTTCGTTATTTGCAAATCCTCAAAAAATGATCCCGTCGCCGCAAGAGGGGGAAAACTTCGTCCGAATGCTGACCGTTCACGGTTGAGCCGCACGCAACGCACTGGGGCCCAGGCGGCAAATCCGCGCCGCGGCGCCGCGAATGGCCAGCAGGAACTCGTCCGGCGACTGCTCCGGCATGGCGTGGATTAGTTCGACCCGCTGCGGCTCAAGACCCGCTTCGCCCAAGAGCCGCTGCACGGTATGGATGCGGATTTCCGCCCGATAGTTGCCCTGGCACAGCCGGCATTGGCCCTTGGGGCACGCCACGACGCAGAGTCCTCGGGCGCCGCCTTCCAGGGCGTGGAGCAGATATTGGCCGTCCATCTTGCCGCTGCACGGTACTTCGTGCAGCACGACGTGGGCGCCTTCGTGTGTCCATTGGCGGGGCGGCCGCGCGCCTTGCGGAAGCGCATTGGTGCAGAAGTATACGAGTACGTCGGGAGACCAGACCGTCATTAGCAGTTAGGAGTTAGGAGTTAGGAGTTAGGAGTTAGGAGTTAGGAGTTAGGAGTTAGGAGTTAGGAGTTAGGAGTTAGGAGTTAGGAGTTAGGAGTTAGAAGTTAGAAGTTAGAAGTTAGAAGTTAGAAGTTAGAAGACCACGGACCACGGACCACGGACCAAAGGACAACCTTCATTGTAATAGATCCTGCCGTATTAGATACGGGCAATGTGCTTATAGTGACAATAAGCCTGACTAATACTCCTCCTCCCAAACGGTGTGATAGGAACCGAGGGACTCGAAATACTCGATCATGGCCTGGTAGAACGGATGAGCGGCCAGGGTCGCGCTGTCGCCGATCACCAGCAGCTTCCGCCGGGCGCGGGTCAGGGCCACATTCATCCGCCGCACGTCGGCCAGGAAGCCGATCTCGCACCGCGGATTCGAGCGCACCAGCGAAATGACCACGGCCTCTTTCTCTCGGCCCTGGAAACCGTCCACGCTATCAATCTCCAGACCGGGGAAATCCAACTGGCTGCGCAAGAGGCGGACCTGCGCGGCGTAGGGGGTAATGACGCCGATGGCCGGCGGGGGCAGTCCGCAGTCCAGCAGGGCGCGAACCTTGCGGCAGACCAGTTCCGCCTCGCGCGGATTGCGGCGGCTCTCGCCGTCGGGCTCCTCCTCTTCCTCAAATCCGGCCCCCGCCGTGTCGATGAACTCGGCGGGACTACTGCATAGATGTGGGCCAGATTGCCAATCTGCCGCGCCCGTAGCAAGTTGACAACCTGCCCCACGTTGCGGTTCTTTGGCAGCGGGCCATAAGTCGCTCAAGAGATGGCCGGCGACCGACGCATCGGCCTGAAGTTGGCCGTCGTAGAACTGCCGCGAGGAGAATTCCATGATGGCCGCATGCATCCGGTACTGGACGATCAGCCGCCGGGCGATCTGCTGGCCATAAAGGTCCATGAGCCGCTCGAACAGGCTGACGGCGAAACCCTGTTGGGCGGCCTCGCCGCTGACGACGGTGGGGGGCAGTTGGCAATGGTCGCCGGCCAGCACGGCCCGGTCGCAGCGCAACAGCGGGATCCAGCAGCCGGGCTCGGTGCTCTGGCAGGCCTCGTCGATCACGGCCAGATCGAAGCGGCGCGTGCCCAACACCTCGTCGGCCACTCCGGTGGTGGTGGCGCAGAGGATCTGGGCGGAGTCCAAGATGCTTTCCACGGCCTGCATTTCCAGTTTTCGGGCGTCGGCCAGCAACGATTTGGCATCGCTGCGGAGTTGGCTGCGCTGACCCGGTTTGGGCGCGGCCCGGGTGTGCCGCCCGGCCTCGCGAAACAAGGAGAGCGCCTGTTTGACCAGTTTCCGCGCCAGGGCCACGTCGCGATGTTGCTCGACCAACAGATCGAGCGTGTGGTCGCGCAGCTCGGGGAGGACGCGGGCGGGGTGCCCCAGCCGCACCACCCGCTCGCCGTGCGCCAGCAACCGCTCGAAGATATTGTCAACCGCCAGGTTGCTGGGGGCACAGGCGAGGATTTTGCGTCCCCGTCGCGCGGCCTGGCGGATCAGTTCCACCACGGCCGTGGTCTTGCCGGTGCCGGGCGGCCCGTGGATCAGGCCCACGTCCCGCGCGCCCAGGGCAAACTGCACCGCCTCGCGCTGCACGGCGTTGAGGCTGCGATCCAAGGGGCGAATCTGGGGATCCAGGCCGAACTCGGGCTGGCGGCGTCCGATCAGCACGTCGCGGAGGACGGCGAAACGATCGCCGTGGGCGGCCGCCGCGCGCTCAAGCGCGATACGCTGCCGAGCGATGGCCACTTCGTCGAACGACAGGTCGAGCCGCCACGCGTCGTGATCGCCCAGGTCGTTGGGAAGATCGTTAAGGGCCACGCGCACGGACCGCTCGCTGCGCTGGCAAATCACGCCCCGATGCGACTGTTGCGCATGATGCTGCGGGGAAAGGACCACGGGACTACCCAGGTCCAGGCGGGTCCAAGGCAGGCCGGTCCGCTTGCGCTTGACCAGCTCGACCAGGTAACGACCGCCCAGGCCGGCTTCTTCGTCGGCCACGACGAGGTCCAGCAGGCTGTTGCCGGATTGCTCCGCCTGGTCGGGCGAGAGTCGGCGGCCGCGCTCGGCGGCGGCCCGGGCCTCGGCCCGGCTTTCCAGGTCCAACAGTTCCGCCAAGCGGCCGAAATGATCGTCGCCGCCTGCCGGGCCTAGTTGTGCCGAGCCGTCCCAAACGCGAACCCGGCGACCGCCGAGGAGTTGGCCGTCCAACAGCTTGGCCAGGCGCGATTCCCAGCCGTCGGGGACCTCGATGGCAGCCCGGCCGCCGCGCAACTCAATGTGCCCCACCCGCTGCCGCTTCAGCCCGCCAACCTGATCGATCAGCGCCAGCAGTTCGGATTTTCCGACCTGTCGCGAAATCGGCTCGAAGCAGAGCAGGCCCATGAAATGTCAATCGCTTCCGGCTCGAGATGGGGCCGCGCCGATCCTTGGGGGCCGTAAGAGAATAAGTTGATCAATCATCGTAGGACGGATTGGCAATCCGTCCTACCGGGCAACTGGCCCAAGTTATTGGCTTACGGGCTCTTACCGGCCGGCCGGCTGCTGCGTGGCGCCGAGGCCGGGATGCACGCGCTTCTGCACGTCGGTTTCCAGAACGCCGAACGTGCCTTCATGCCGCTGGAGGGTCAGTTGCAAGGCGTGCAACATCCGCTTGGCGGTGTAGAAATTGGTGACGATCCGCTGCGTGATCTGGATCGGCTCGGTGGGAACGCCGAACGGCTGAGTATTCAGCCCGAAGTCGATAATCAACTCTTCCGGCGTGCCGGTGACCCGGCAAAAGTTGGCATAGAGTGCCACCGCCTTCGAGTCGTCGATCTGGATCTGCGTCCGTTGCTGGGCGGACTCGGGGGCGGGGGTGGGGGACGGCTGATGTTCAAGGTCGGCCATTGGGTCGCTCCTGGATAGGGCAGGGGAACTGCAAAGTCGGGGTCTGGTCCATTTTTCGGCTGATAGGCATAGCCACCGGACTGGACTTGGACCGAAAACATGGACCTGACCCCTTTGCGCGTCAGACTTTGCAGTTCTCCTGGATAGGGTTGGTAACAGCGCTAAGTATAGGGCACTGACGCTACAATGTAAACCATAGCCCGCAGGGTTCCATTGAAAGGTTTCACGATGTATCCTGCATGGGGGGATCCTTGCCTATTGACTCTTCCCAACGAGTGATTATTGTAGACATGCCTTCGCCTTCCAACCAAGGAGTCCTGCCATGCGATGTGTCTGCTCGCTCTTGCTGTGCTGCCTGTTCGCCCCGGGCCTTTTGATCGGTGCGGCTTCGATCGGCCGGGCCGCCGATGCCGCCGACAAGCCGTCGGGACTAAAGCCGGATAAGGACGGCTGGATCACGCTGTTCGACGGCAAGAACCTCGATGCCTGGAAGAAGCCCGCCGCCGACAAGTGGCAGATCGTCGGCAGCGTGCTGACCAAGGAAAAGCGCTGCGGCGACCTGTGGACCAAGGACGTCTTCGGCGACTTCATCATCGACCTGGAAGTCAAGTGCGCCAAGAACACCAACAGCGGCGTTTTCCTGCGCGGGCCGGTGCATGGCTGGCACGGGCTGGAGATCCAGGTCTTGCACTCCTTCGGCAAGCGCAAGCCGGGAGTACACGACATGGGCGCGATGTACGACTGCCTGGCCCCCAGTGTGGCCGCCGAGAAACCGATCGGCCAGTGGAACCACCTGGTCATTTCCTTCGTGGGCAGCAGCCTCAAGGTGACCTTGAACGAGAAGCAGATCATCGACGCCGATCTGGACCAGTGGTCGGAAGCCCGCAAGAATCCCGACGGCTCGCCCAACAAGTTCGACTGGGCGATGAAGGACTTGCCCAAGAGCGGCCACATCGGCTTGCAGGATTACGGGGTGCCGGTGTGGTACCGCAACATTCGCATCAAGCCGCTGGGCGGAGAGCGGCGGAAGTAATTGAACGATTTTCTGAAAGGGACTAGAACGATGAAGCCGATCGCAACGAGACTCATCCTGCTGGCATTGTCAATCGTCTTTGGCACGATCGCGTCGGCCGAGCCGACGGCCTTTCCGGTCAAAGTCGGCGCGAACCAGCGGTACTTCGTCGACCAGAACGGCAAGCCCGTGTTCTGGCTGGGCACCACGCAATGGCAGCTCTTTCGCGGCTACAAGCTGGAGGAGGCCAGGACCATTTTGGAAAAGACCGCCAGCCACGGCTTCGCCTTCGTCCAGGTCATGCTCATGGGGGTCGGCGACGGCACGGCGCCCAACGTCTACGGCCAAAAACCCTGGATCAACGACGATCCGCTCACGCCCAACGAGGCGTACTTCAAGAACGTGGATGCCGTCGTGCGGATCGCCGCCGACAACAACCTGGCCATTTCCATGACGCTCTATCATCAGCGCTATCGCCAGCACATTACCGTCAAGAACGCGCAGCGGTGGGCCAAGTGGCTTGCCGAGCGGTACAAGGACTCGCCCAACATCGTCTGGTCCATGACGCCCGAGGCCAGGCAGGAGTTCGTGCCGGTTTTGCGGGAGTTGGCGGCCGGGCTGCACGCGGGCGACGGCGGCCGCCACCTCATCACCTTCAAGCCCGACCCCGCGCCGTTCTCCTCCAGCTTCATCCACGCCGAGCCGTGGCTGGATTTCGACTCGATGCAGACCTGGAACGGCGTGAAGCTGATCTATCCCATGGTGACCAAGGACTACAACCTGAAGCCGGTCAAGCCGGTGCTCATGGCCGAAGGCGCCTATGAAGCGGGTTCCGAGTACGGTTTCGCGGTCACGCCGCTGTGGGTGCGCCGGCAGGCCTACTACTCCTACCTTGCCGGGGCCCATCATACCTACGGCCACAACGACAGTTGGCGCATACTTCCCACCTGGAAGAAAGCCCTCGACGCGCCGGGCGCCGTGCAGTTGGGCATTCTCAAGAAGATACTCATGGCGCGAAACCAATGGTGGCTCATGGTCCCCGACCAGTCGCTCTTCGCATCCGGCGGTCGCACCGAGGGCGACCTGCTGCACCTGGCCGCCCGGCATCAGGACGGCAAATGGGCCATGTTCTACCTGGCCGATAAGGCTTCTTTCTCGGTCAATGTGAACAAGATCGCCGCTGCCAAGGTTAACGTATTTTGGGTTGACCCAAGAACTGGCGATGGGACGCGCATGGAACAACAATCTGGCACGGGCGTGAGTGCCTTTACGACGCCCGAGGGATGGGAGGATGCCATCCTGATCCTGGACGGTGTTGTGGCGGGCCAGTAAGCATCGGAGCACGAAATGTTGAACGCTTGCATCCTGTGGGCCTTGACGCTGGCGACGGCCGGAGCGGAGGCGGACAGCGTCGACGTGGTCGTCTACGGTGGCACGTCGGGTGGGGTGGCCGCGGCGGTGCAAGCCGCCCGCATGGGCCAGCGCGTCGTCCTGATCGAGCCCGGCCGGCACGTGGGCGGGCTGACCGCGGGCGGACTGGGCCGAACCGACATCGGCAACAAGCGGGCCATCGGCGGCATTGCCCGGGAATTCTACCAGCGCGTGTACCGCTACTACGACCGCCCCGAGGCCTGGAGCCGGGAGACGCGCCCGTCCTACATGCGGCGGGCGGGCGGCTTCGTCGATGACGACACCATGTGGGGATTCGAGCCACACGTGGCCGAGGAGATTTTCCGCCAGATGCTCGAAGAAGCCAAAGTGGCGGTGCTCTACGGCGAGCGGCTCGACCTGCGCCGGGGCGTCAAGAAGCAAGGGACCCGGATCTCGGCCATCCTTCTGGAATCGGGACGCACGCTGGTGGCCCGGGTCTACATCGATGCCAGCTACGAGGGCGACTTGATGGCCAGGGCCGGCGTGGGCTACACGATCGGCCGCGAGTCGAACCGCGCTTACGGCGAGACGCTCAACGGCGTCCAGCCCGCCCAGGCCCGGATGCACCAGTTCGACCGGCCGATCGACCCTTACAAGGCGGCCGGCGACCGGTCGAGCGGGCTGCTGCCGGGCGTGCATGCCGGCGCCCCCGGCGAGCCGGGCGAAGGCGATCGACGCATCCAGGCCTACAACTTCCGCCTCTGCCTGACCGACGTGCCGGAGAACCGCCTGCCCTGGCCCAAGCCGGCCGGCTACGATCCGCTGCGGTACGAGATCCTGCTCCGCTACGTCGAAGCCGGCTGGCGCGACGTGCTGGGCAATAACGCGCCCATGCCCAACCGCAAGTCGGACATGAACAACCACGGGGCCTTCTCGACCGACGACATCGGCATGAACTACGGCTACGCGGAGGCCGGCTACGCCGCCCGCGAAAAGATCCTGGCCGAGCATCACGACTATCAACTTGGGTTGATGTGGACGTTGGTTAACGATCCGCGCGTGCCGGCGAAGCTGCGGGAGCAGATCGGGCATTGGGGGCTTGCCAAGGACGAATTCGCGGACAACGGCCACTGGCCGCACCAGCTTTACGTGCGCGAGGCGCGGCGGATGGTGGCCGATTGCGTGATGACCGAGCGGAACTGCCTGGGCCGGACCGTCGCCGCGGACTCCGTCGGCCTGGCCGCCTACGGCATGGATTCGCACAACACCCAGCGCTACGTCGACGCCGGGGGGCACGTGCGCAACGAGGGCGACGTCGAGGTCCACGGCTTCCAACCGTACCCAATCAGCTACCGCGCCATCGTGCCCAAGGCAGCCGAGTGCTCGAACCTGCTCGTGCCGGTTTGTCTGTCGGCCAGCCACATCGCCTACGGCTCGATCCGCATGGAGCCGGTGTTCATGGTGTTGGGGCAATCGGCGGCCACGGCCGCCGTGCAGGCGATCCATTCCAGCCGCGCGGTGCAAACGATCGACTACGCGACGCTCCGCACGCGGCTCCTTCAGGACCAGCAGGTGCTCGATTGGCCGCCGCGCCGCAGGGCGCAAGACTCGCCGGCGCCGCCGCGCGCCGGGCTCTGAAGTGCCCGGCCCTGGCCCTCGAAAAACTATCCGATGATGGGCTCTCATTTCATATCCACATTCTGTTCCGCTTGGCCTGTCTGTGACCCGACGCTGAAAGCGTCCCACAAGATAGCCCAGGGCAAGCGCAGCGCCGCCCTGGGTACGAATATGCGTAGAACCGTCGCCCTGAAAGGGCGAAACAGTCGGGGGTCTTGTCGCGCCCTTACAGGGCTTGTTACCGTGGGCTCTCGATACCCAGCCACGGCGCTGCGCTCTGCCCTGGGCTGTATTGTTCAACCGCTTCGCGGTTGGGCCGGCCGAGTGCGATCAGAACGAAAAGCCCCAATCGTCCACAGCTCTTTTCCCTCGTTTGGAGCCGACTTCTTACGAGTCCAGCCCGGCCCCCCGCCGTCGCACTGCCAGTGGCGACGCCGATCATCGTGTTATTTCTCCTCGACGTTGACTTTCAACATCACAACCGTCATGTCGTCGATCGGCTTTTCTCTCTGGCAGAAGTCGAGTGCCGCCCGATGAAGACTTTCGATGATTGACCGGGATGGCTGGTTGCGGAGCTTGCGGACGATCTCAAGCATGCGGCCGTCGCCAAATTGTTCCCCCTGGGGGGACTGGGATTCTCCAATGCCATCCGTCACCAGGAGAAGCAGGTCGCCAGGCTCAAGCGGCAACCGCCCTGGGGCGGCGAATTCGGCATCGGGGGCAATTCCCAGCGGAAGGCCGACGCTCTCCAGACGCGTTCTAACGTTTCCGCAGGCGTCCAGCAAATAGCCCGTCGGATGCCCGGCGCTACAGTACGTAAACGATCGTGTCCGCGCGTCAAGGCGGCCGAGAAAGAACGTGACGAAATGGTCGTCCTCAGTTTCCTCGACCAGGATTCGGTTCGCGCAGGTCAAGATCTCACCCACGTCGCTGCTGGTTTGCGCAAGCAACCGCAGAGAGGCATGCGTGGATGCCATGAGCAGTGCGGGGGCAAAGCCGTGTCCCGCCACGTCGCCGATGGCCAGTCCCAGCGATCCGTCCTGCAGGGCCAGGTAGTCGAACGTGTCCCCGCCGGTGAGCTCCGCCGGATACGAAGCTCCGGCAATGTCGAACCCGGGCAGATCCGGCGACTCTTTTGGCAAGAGATGCTGCTGAATCCTTTGTGCCGCGAGAAGCTGTACTTCATTTTCGCTTACCCGCCGCTCCGACTGCTTGCGATGGATGGTTCCGGCCAACACGTCGGCCACCGAGGCGAGAAAGGCCTCTTCGGCGGGTTTTCGCCGATGCCCTTCCTCGACATACAGGCACATCAAGCCAATCGCCCGCTCTCCCGACAGGATCGGAACGCAATAGTGACCGTGCGGAAGAATTCCCGCATAGCGCACTTCATGACGTGCATCGACGCAGTCGGCGAAGACGATCTCTCCTGTACTCGCCGCATGGCCGCAAAGGCACCTGCCGAGGGGCATTCCGTCGCAAACAGCGAGCAATTCCGGAACCATGCCGCGCTGGGCCTTCACGCCCAGCGTTTTCGAGTCCTCTGCGGCAAGAAATACGGCCCCCTTCGATTGCAAGCTGAGCCAGGGAAGCGAGAAGAGCAGATCGAGCGTGCGCTGCAACTGCTCTTCGAGCGATACCGTCTCCAGGGAGATGCGGAGGATCTTGCCCAGTACGATTTGATTGCGAAGCTGCGTCTCGATCTTCTCCTCCACGCTGAACCGATGCACCGCTTCACCGATCAACGGCGTCATCGACTCGATGAACTCGATGGATGCCGGCGGCGCCATCCCCTCCCGCTCGTCGGCCATGTGAATCGCCCCCACGATCTCCTCGCGATAGCGAATGGGAACGATGGCCAGCGAGGCAAATCCGGCCCGTGTGCAGCCTCCCCGGAATCTGCAATGTTCCTCGGGCGAAAGGCGATCGATGAACTCGATGGCCCGCTCGCTGCGGAATGAACCGCCAGGCGTCATCACGGCCGCGTCGCCGGGCTCCGGCCGCCCCGAGATCACGCGGGTGCAAGCACAGGCGTCGTGCTTCAAGGAAAGCCAGTTCTCCAGCCGCAAGAACTCCCGGCTGAAGCCCGTATGGGACTCATAGGGAATCTGCCCCTCCTCATCCACGACCCGAATGCCCACGCAACGGCAGCCGATCCAGTCGCGAACGATCCCGACGATCGAATCAAGATATTCCTTCCGCGAACTTTTCTCAGAAAACATCTTCAGCAAGGCCCTGGTGAAGTTGTCGCGCCGCTCGGCCTCCTTCCGCTGCGTTACGTCGGAAGCCACGGCATAAATGCCGTCGCCCTGATCACCGGGCATCGCCTGCCAAGAAAACCAACGATAGGAACCGTCCCGGCGACGGTAACGGTTCTCAAATTCGATGACGGGAATCCCCCGCATCAAATTACGCAACGCGTCTTGCGTCGCTTCCCGGTCGTCGGGATGCACCAACTCGATGAAAGGGCGGGAGAGCAACTCTTGGGCCCTGTAGCCAAGTGTTTTCTCAAAGGCCGGGTTGACCCGCTTGAAATACCCATCGCGGCCGGCGATGCAAAGCATCTGGGGCACGAACTGGAATAGGGCTCTTAGCTCGCCCGCGGTCGGGGATTCTTCCAGGACACGTGGGGAAGCAGTCGCCTGATCAACGTTTTGCAAACGGGATGCCGAGCACATAGGAACCTCCCCCCCGAGATTGAACGGACATGATTCTTGGCTCCGGTAGCTTGTACTTGCCGCTGATGGCACGGCCGATTCCGAACCAGGACCGGTGCAGGCGTCCCGCCTGCACCACAATCTACGATCGATGGCTCCTTATCATGGGGGCGTGGTGTTGTTCCTCTATAAGGAATGATGCGCGTGCCACGGCATTTGTCCATCGGTGTTTTCCGCCTTGTCGTCGCCGGGCCACACGAGGCGCCCCCTAACAGGCGGCTACTTCACGTACCGATCGACGTTCTCTTTGGTTACCAGTTGGAACGGAAGATAGCGGCGCTTTTCGTAGGGCTGCTTCTTGACGATGCGGACGGCCGTTTCCACGGCGCCGCCGCCTTGGCCCCGGGCGTCCTGAAACACCGTGGCGTCGAGCCGGCCGTCTTTGACCGCTTGCAGGGCGTCGGCAATCGCGTCCACGCTGGCCACGATGACCTTGTCTTTGCGTTTTGCTTGCTCCAAGGCGATCAGGGCGCCCATGCCCATCTCGTCGTTCTGGGCGAACACGGCGTCGATCCGCTCGCCGTAGGATTGGATCCAGTTCTCCATGAGGGTCATCGCCTTGGCGCGGTCCCACTCGGCCGTCTGATCGGCCAGCAGCGTCAGGCCGGGCTGTTTGGCCAGAACGTCGCGGGCGCCCTGATCCCGTTTGATCTGGGCGGCCTGGCCCATGAAACCGTGCATCATCACCACGCAGCCTTTGCCGCCGACCCGCTTGGCAATGTACTCCATGGCGATCCGCGCCGATTCCTCGTCGCGCGAGCCGACGAACGCGGTGGGCAGGGACCGCGTTTCGGAATTGACGTTCACGATCGGGATGCCTGCGGAAAGCGCCTTGTCGACCGCCGGCGAGCTGGCCTCGCTTTCGCACGGGTTGAGGATGATCGCGTCCACGCTTTGCGCAATGAAGCTTTCCACCTGCTGAACCTGCTTCTCGGCACTGCGTTGGGCATCGTTCACGATCAGGGTGACGCCCAGTTGGGCGGCTTTGCCGTCCATGGCCTTGTTGAGCATCACGATGAACTCGTTGGAGAGGTTCATCATCGAGACGCCGATGGTGATGGGTCTTGTTCCCGCCGCCGGCGACTGGGGCTTTCCGGACGGGTCCTGCCGGCCGCAGCCCGAGCAGACGCCGAGCGAAATCAGGGCCGCGGCGAAGATCGTGGTTCGCATGGTCATTTTTCCTGGCGTTTGTCGAGCCACACCGCGCCCACGATGATAATGCCTTTGACGATCTGCTGGTAGTAGGAGGAGACGTTCAGCAGGTCCAGCCCGTTGTTGATCACGCCCATCAGGAGCGCGCCGAGGATGGTCCCGCCGACGCCGCCGACGCCGCCCGAGAGGCTGGTTCCTCCAATGACCACGGCGGCAATGGCGTCGAGTTCATAGCCCACGCCCGCGTTGGGCTGGCCGGTCGTGATGCGTGAAGCCAGGACGACGCCCGCCAGGCCGGCCATCGCCCCGCAGACCGTGTAGGCAAACAGCTTGACGGCGTCCACGTTGATGCCCGCGGCCCGCGCGGCGTTCTCGTTGCCACCGACGGCATAGATATAGCGGCCCAGGCGGACGTTCTTCAGAAAGACATACGACACGAGGGTGATCGCAAACAGAATGATGACGGGAATGGGGATGCCGGCCAGGTCGCCGCTGCCCAGCGACGTGAACTGCCTGCTGAGGTTCGAGACGGGCTTCCCGCCGCTAACGACCAGCGCCAGTCCGCGCGCCACGGTCATCGTGCCGAGCGTAACGATGAACGGCGCGACGCGGCCTTTCGTGACGACCAGGCCGTTGACCGCGCCGCACAGCCCGCCGGCCAATACGCCCATCAGCACGGGCACGATCGTTGGATACTGATCCGGGTGGGCGAAACACGCGGCCACAACGCCCGTCAACGCCACCACCGACCCCAACGAGAGATCCACGCCGCCGGTCAGGAGCACGTAGGTCACGCCCACCGCCAGGATGCCGTTGATCGAGATTTGCCGAACCACGTTGATCGAGTTCGACCAGCTCAGGAACGTCGGCTTGACGATCGACAATCCGACGATGATCACGGCCAGCGCGACGACCAGCCCGAATTGGCCCAGCCAGGTTCTCAGTTTGTCAGTCGGGCATGGCATATTGCAGAATCTCTTCCGGCGTGGTGCGGCGCGGGTCCAGTTCGGCCGTGACGGTGCCCTCGCGCATGACAAGAATGCGGTGGCTCAACGCGAGGATTTCCGGCAATTCGGACGAAACCATTATGACGGCCGTTCCCGCGGCGGCAAGCCTCGTAATGATGGCGTAGATCTCGTGCTTGGCGCCGATGTCGATGCCGCGCGTCGGTTCGTCAAGGATCAGGACCGCCGGCTCGGCGAGCAATGCCTTGGCCACCACGATCTTCTGCCGGGTGCCGCCGCTGAGGCTGTTGACGCGCTGATTCCGGTCGCGCGTCTTGATCGCAAACGCCAGGATCTGCTCATCCGCCACACGGTTCTCCCGGCGGTGGTCGATCCACGGGCCGCGACAACATTGCCGGAGGCTGGCCAGCGTGAGGTTCTGCTTGACCGACATCCTTGGCACCAGCCCGAACCTGTTGCGATCCTC
>JBEKZQ010000010.1:0-28622 GCA_049509675.1 Thermoguttaceae bacterium
GCGCCTTCCAAAAAAGTGCCGCGGAGAAAATCGGCCAACTCGGCTTCGGCGAGTTCCAACTGCTCGGCCTCCACCCGAGCGATCTTGGTCAAGGCCACCAGGCCGTGGCGAATGCCCAGCAGCGTGAGGATGTCCAGATGTTCGCGGGTCTGGGGCATGACGCCGTCGTCGGCCGCCACGACGAGGATCACGCCGTCCATGCCGCTGGCCCCGGCCACCATGGTCCTGACGAAATTCTCGTGCCCCGGCACGTCGACGATGCCCACCTGCACGTCGGCGATCGTGCAGGGCGCGAACCCCAGATCGATCGACATGCCGCGCTCTTTTTCTTCCTTGAGCCGGTCCGTTTCGCAACCGGTGAGGCATTTTACCAGCGCCGTCTTGCCGTGATCGATATGGCCGGCCGTGCCGAGGGTGATGTTGATCTGCGCCAGCGACATGCTCATAAGCTTCTAGGGAAAGAAAACATTCTTAACCACGGATAACACGGAGGACACGGATGAAGAAGCGGTCAATGAACGATGCGTTTCCACTGGAGCCGGGCGTTCTTGAAGTTCAAGAGCAGCGCCAACTGCAAGCCGCTGATCGCCAGGCAGCCGATCATTTGCGCGATGTGCGAGTCGTTGAAGGCGGTCACCACCTTGGGATCGGCGATTACCAGACCGTCCACAACCAAATCGGGAATCACGCGGCCGCTAGTCGGTCACCCGCGCGCTGGCGATCAGGTTGATGAACTCTTGATTGGACTTCCGTTTCCCCAGTTTGTCGACCAACTGTTCCATGGCGTCGACGGGGTGCATCGTGGCCAGCGTGCGACGCAGCATGGTCACGGCGTGCAAGGTCTCGGGCGGCAAGAGCTTCTCCTCGCGACGCGTGCCGGACTGCGAGATGTCGATGGCCGGCCAGACGCGGCGATCGGCCAACTTGCGGTCCAACACCAACTCCATGTTGCCCGTCCCTTTGAACTCCTGGAAAATCAGCTCGTCCATGCGGCTGCCCGTATCGATCAGGGCCGTGCCGACGATGGTCAGGGAACCGCCCTCCTCGAACAAGCGGGCGGTGGCGAAGAGTTTCTTGGGGATGTCCATGGCCTTGATGTCCACGCCGCCGCTCATGGTGCGGCCGGTGTTGCCCACCCACTTGTTGAAGGCCCTGGCCAGGCGGGTGATGGAATCCAGCAGCAGGACTACGTCTTTGCCCATTTCGGCCAGGCGCTTGCAGCGCTCCACCACCAGTTGCGACAGGCGGACGTGGCTCTCGATGTCTCGGTCGAGACTGCTGGCCACGACCTCGCCGTTGACCGCCCGCTTCATGTCGGTCACTTCCTCCGGCCGCTCGTCGATGAGCAACACGATCAGCTTGACGTCGGGGTAATTGGTCGAGACCCCCAAACTGATGTGTTGCAGGAGGATGGTTTTTCCGGTGCGGGGCGGGGCCACGATCAGGGCCCGCTGGCCCTTGCCCAGCGGCGTGAGCAGGTCCATCACGCGGGTGGTCATCGGCTCGGGACCGACCTCCAGTTTCAACCAGGACTCGGGATTGATGGGGGTCAGTTCGTCGAAGGTCTTGACGGCCCGATAATCCTCGGGCTTCATGCCGTCGACGTCGAGGATCTCCTTCAGCCGCGGTCCCTGCTGGCGGCGTCCCGGCTGCACCATGCCCTGGATCAGCAGGCCTTCGCGAAGGCCGAACTTGTCGATCATGCTGCCGGGCACGAAAGGATCGGTCAGTTCGCGGAGATAGTTATTCTTGGGGTCGCGTAGGAAACCGTAGCCGTTGGGGTGCATTTCCAGCACGCCGCCGCCGGGTTCCAGCGGGCCGACTTCCCCATTTTCCGGGACGGGCTCGATGCCGCGAGTGCCGTTTTCACCGTTCCCCTGGCTGCGCATCGGTCGGTTCTGTCCCCGATAACCGCCGCGCCCGGGGCCCTGCCCGCCACGACCGCGCAGCCGGCCGCCCTTTTTCTTCCTTCCCATGAACTCCACCTGAAGAAATCTCCTCTCGTGAAAATTGGCGCGTTGCCGTAGCGGCGAGCATGTTGCCCGAAATGACCCGAGGCCCCAGAACTGCTTTCACAACTCGTCTCGCCCGAGGACCCATTTCGCCCGAGGAGATTTGGGCCGGAAACCCAGTTGTGA
Organism: Thermoguttaceae bacterium; assembly: GCA_049509675.1. Taxonomy (GTDB): domain Bacteria; phylum Planctomycetota; class Planctomycetia; order Pirellulales; family Thermoguttaceae; genus JBEKZQ01. The sequence continues at coordinate 2,139 of JBEKZQ010000010.1, forward strand.
AATCAGTTCTCGACAGATACCTGACGTGCGGGTCGAAGTACCCTTTGTCAAAGAAGTTCGTTCCGATCCTGCGACGACACCGTCGTCCCGAGCAGACCGTCTGGCGGCCAACAGCAAGGACCCAGGTCGAGAAGCGTCTTCCCGCCCCCCACGAAAGAACACCATCCCTTATGCGGGGGGGGCGGTCTGAAGGATGCCAGATGGCGGGATCCAACTCCCGCCCGTTAGGCAGAACTCACTCTATCGCTATATTAACGTCGGTTCAACATATGTCAAGCCGCAATTCCTCGATATCGGGCCCGCACAGCAAAATAACACCCTTCGCCGCTCTTTTCCGACATTTCTGGACTCCGGCATCCGATACTACTGACCAAGATGCGGCCCTTGTCTTTTCGCGCGCTAGGATGTGTAAAATGCGCAATTTATGCCGATTATTCATGCTCTTCCTGCTTGCCCTGATGGCGCCTGCCCTGGCCGCGGCAGAATCGTTGGTCCACTGGGAGGTTACATTGGATAGCGCCAAACGGGTGGCTGCCCAGAGCAATCGCCTGGTGCTGATCCATTTTTGGGCCCCCTGGTGCGGGGCCTGCCGGGCCATGGAAAGCGAAGTCTACAGCCAACCGAATGTAGTGGCCGCTCTCAGTGCGTCCTATGTGCCGGTAAAGGTGAACGTCGAGTTCTTCCAGACGCTCGCCGAGCGGTACCACGTTACCGGCCTGCCCACGATTATCATCATTCGCCCCACGGCACAGGGCGAAGTGATCGATGCCGCACGGGGCCGGCTGGATGCGATCGAGTATGTCTCTTGGATGAATCGGGTGGCCATGCGGGCTCGGCCGCAACGGCCCGTGTACGCACAGATTCCGCCGCGCGCCACGCTTGGACCGCCGGAGCCGCCCACGCCCGGCCCCGCCTACTCGGGACCGACGACTTCGGTCGCCATGAACGATCGCTATGGGGCCGATGCCTCGCGGTCGCGTGCGGATTCGAGGGTCATGCCGGTAGCGCCCACGCTCAGCGGGGCGCCGCGGGCTGATCGCGGGGGGCCGCCGTCGCCGCCCACTCCGTCCGTGGCGGTGGCCACTTTGTCGCCGCCGATTTCGGTTATGCCCCCGCCGCCGACCGCGGTCTCGCCGGTTGTGTCCCCGCCTGCGCCCGCGGCTCCGCCGCTGCCGGCGGCTTCGCCCGCGAATCACGTTGCCCCGATGGCTTCGGCCAGCGCGGCAACGGTTCTGCCGGAAGGCAGTTTGCCGCTTGGGCTGGACGGATTCTGCCCAGTGCTATTGAGCGAGAAGTCGGTTTGGCAACCGGGGGATCGGGCCTGGGGCGCGAAGCATCGCGGCCGAACCTACCTGTTTGCCGGCCGCGAGGAGCAGCAGCGATTCCTGGCTGATCCCGACCGTTACGCGCCCGTCATGTCGGGCAACGACGTGGTGCTGGCCGTTTCCGAAGGCCGGTTGGTGCCCGGCCAGCGTGCGCACGGGTTGCAGTTCGCCTCGCGCGTCTTTCTCTTTGCCGACGAGGAGAACCTGCAAAAGTTCACAAAGGACCCGACCTATTACGCGGATCGGGCTTCACTGTCGACGCAGACCGTAACCGCGGCAGGCCCGCCCATGCGGTAATAGTTTTCAGTTTTCAGTTTTCAGTGCTCGACTCTGGACTCTGGACTCTCGACTTTACGTTCCCTCGACCCTCTTTGCCAGGCGGACGATCTGTGCGCGAACGCCCTCCAGGTCGGGGTTCAGCCGCAACGCCCGGCGAAAACTCTCCAGGGCCGAGATCGGATTGTTCAGTTCCAGATAGGCCTGGCCCATCGTCGCGGCGGCGATGAAATGGTAGGGATTCAGTTCCAAGACCTCGTGGCAATCGCGAATTGCGTCGCCGTAGCGGGCCAGGGCAGATTCGGCCAAAGCGCGTTGGCTCCAGGCCTCGGCCAGCCAGGGCGCGGTCTCGATCAAGCGGGTGGCGCGGCGCACCGCTTCCAGAAACTGCTCGGCGGCGTTCAGGCGGACCAGGATGTTCAGTTCCCAACACTCCGTCTCGCTGCCGGCCCGCATCCACACGCGGCGGATGCCCTCGTCGGCCAGCGTGCGGACAATGCGGTCTTCGTCGTGCAGGGCGCAGCCCAGGGCATGATTGGCGCCGTAGTCGCCCAAGACGCCCAACGCGAATACGGCGGCCCGGCGCACCTCGCGCTGCGGATGCCGCACCAATCGCTCCAGCGTGCCCGCCGAATAATGGGCCGACACCTCGCGCATCATGCCGCTCGAATCGCGCTGGTCCAGGTATTCCTGGTAGAAGGCCAACAGACGAGGCGGTCGAGGAAGATCGTTCACCGGGGGAACTCCCGTCGCAAACGTGTCGGAGCAATACGTCCATTGTAATCAGAGATCCTGGCTTGCGCCAACTATTGGTAGCGATGTGCGGCCGCATTTTCTGGCAGGGTTTTTGGACGCCCGTTCAGAGATCGTCCGCCTTTTGCGGCGTTGTGCAGCAAAGGGTTACGTCAACGCAGCCAACGCCGTTTTTCGGCCAGTCCGTGGCGTCACTCCGATCCCGATCGTAACTCCAATCTCATGCTGCCACCCCATTTATCCATCTTGCCACGAAAGGCGGACGATCTCTGAACGGGCGTTTCCGGCGTAGCCGGTCATAGGCCCGGCGTTTACGCCGGCCCTAGTGGTCTGTCCATTTCGACATTACCGGTTGGGTGCCACTGCTGGCTTGCCCAGCAGTGCTGGAGACACGGTTGGACAAGCCAACCGTGGCACCCGCAAACTCAAGTTGGACAGACCACTATGACCACCTGCGGCGGAAAGGCTCGTACACGAGCCTGTTTTCCGGCATCCAACGGTTGCCAGACGATCTTGCCGCACGCCGCCAATCCACCGCTCGATTGTTGACACGCGCCCGCTGCCCAGATAGGCTGGCGCGGCAGGAGTCAACAGCCGCGATTCGGCCGGTCCGCACGGAGAACGGCAAGCTTCGCATCGCGCTGGATTCGGTCGGCGGCGAATTGATCGCCGGGGGGGACAAGCTCCTTGGCTTCAGTATTGCCGGAGCCGACCGGAAGTTTGTCCCGGCCGAGGCCCTGATCGAGGGCGGCGCCGTCGTGCTCAGTGCCCCGGCCGTTGCGGCGCCGGTGGCGGCGCGCTACGGTTTCGAGCAGTTCGTCAGCCCGCTGTGCAACCTGTACAACAAAGAAGGCCTTCCGGCCTCGCCTTTCCGCACGGATGACTGGCCGTTAGAGCAGTCCAAAGCGCAGTAGAGCCTCGTCCAGGCGCTGCAAAACAGTAAGTTACCGAAATTGTATCCGGCACACGCCGTGTGCCGACGGCAAAATGCGGTACACGGCGTGTGCCGCATACATTGGGATCCCGCAACTTATTGTCTGACAGCGCCCAACTCGCCGACCTCCGCGGCGGACAGCGCCTCGCGGTAAATGCGCACGTCGCGCAACAGGCCGTGGAAGTAGCGGCTGCTGTAATATCCCTGGCCCAGCTTGAAGTTCTGGCCCGGGTTGGCGGCAAAGGGCCCCTTGCCGGGGCCTTTGCTCTTCTCCACGCCGTTGACGTAGAGGATGGACGTTTCGCCGTCGCACACCACGGCAAGGTGCTGCCATTGGCCGGCCTGCAGCGGCGCCGATCCGGTTCCCTGCCATTTCCGGCCGTCGCCGAAGCCGAATCCGAAACAGTTCGTGTTCGTCCCCTCCTGCTGGAGATTGATGCCCACGAACGGCTCGCCGTGGTTTCCGAGGATATCGGCATACACGGTCTGCGCGGGCGCGGGATTGACCCACAGCGAGATCGACAGCGGCATCGCCAGGTCGGGAAAAAAGGTCTCCGTTTCGACGCACGCATCGATCCCATCGAAGCGCAAGGCCGTGCCTCGGGCGTCCTTGGTCCAGGCGGGGCCTCCGTGGCCGCCCCGCAGAATCCCATGATGCCCGTTGCCGGAACAGTCCACCGCCACGTCCCCCTTGCCGTCGTCCAGCCTCCACCACCCGTACATGCCGCGGTACTGAAACGGGTGTCGCGAGTTGGGGGCAACGGCGTGCCGGGCCCGGGCGCGATCCTGGATGTGGTTTATCGTGAGCACATAGGTCGCGCCCTTGGAAAGCGGCGAGATGTGCAGCGTCACCGTGACCAGGTCCGCCGCCAGCGAAGCCGACAGGACGCGAACGCCCCGATCAATCCCGTAGTTCGCCGCTTGCTCCGCACCGGCCTGCTCGATCGGCTTATTGAAGACCACTCCCACCTTGTCCGGCTCTCCTGATGCGACGGCGACGATGGCCGGCGGTGTGGTGTCCGCAGGGGTCGCGGTGACGGTGGCGCGGGTCGAGTCCCCGGCCCCTTGGCGATCCGCCACGGTGAGCTTGACCGTATAGGTGCCCGGCATCTTGTAGGCATGTTCCACAGACCGGCCGTCGGCGGTCGCGCCATCGCCGAAGTCCCAGCGATAAGCGGCAATCTCACCGCTTGGACTATGCGCGGTCCCGCAGAAGGCGACCGGCTCGAGAATCTCGCACGTTTGTCGCGAGGCCGAGATGACGGCGGCCAGACCGTGCATGCGATTGTAGCTAATCACGGCGGCCTGAGGACGGCCGCCAAGGCGCAGCGGCAGTCCCTTCTCCATCAAGTCGCGCCCGGAGGCCCTGGTCGCGCCCTCCCGATCGAAATCCTTCATTTCGTAGACCGCTTGTGCGTCCAGACCGCCGAGCTTCAAGGAAACCGACGCCTTCTGGCTGCGCGGCCGGCGGAAGGCCTCCACCAGTCCATCCTCCCGCTCCGGCCGGTTGAACTGCCAGGCGATCCAGGCGTCTTCAGCGAGGCTATAGGGCGTGAGCGGGTAGAAATCGCCATAGTAGTAGGGAGCGACCAGGCGCGTCTCCTCGGTAAGTTTCCGCAACAGCGGATAGTCCAGGTCCTTGCGCCGCAGGTCGTAACCCAGCACGACGCTCATGGCGTGGCCGCTGCGGATTGCGTAGGCGTCCACCGTGTCGACCGGCACGGTATTGGAGCCGAAATAGGGAATCCACGCAAACAGGCTCTGGTGGAACGCCTGCTTGGCAGCCAGATGGGAGTAGTTGTAGTCGGTCGGATGCAGGGGCACGGCGCGGCGCATGGTCTCCAGGTCGTTGCGCCGGCCGCCGGAGGCGCAACTGTCGATCATCAACTTCGGATGGCGCCGGCGCAGGGCGTCCCAATAGGCCAGGTAGCCCTGCACGTGGAGGTTCTCGGTCATGCCCTGGCGGTCCGGCGCATCGTTTCGCCGCCAGAAGTCCAGCGGGTCCATGTTGAAATCCTGGCGATACAGGTCGATGCCCTGCTCCCGCAGAACGCCATCCACGTGGTCGGTAAGCCACTTCCGCGCGTCCGGGTTGCCGAGGTTCAGCAAGGTGCCCCCCAGCAGCCATTCCGGATGCTTCTGCGCCAGCCAGGTCCCGCCGGCCACGCGTTCCGGCTCGAACCAGACGAGGGTCTTGATGCCTTTGGCGCGGGCATGATCGCTGATGGCCCGCAAGCCCCGGGGAAACCGCTTCAGGTCCGGCTCCCAGGTGCCGGTCTGCGGCCAGCCGTTGCACGGATACCACCCGGCGTCCATCCACCAATAGTCGATCGGCACGCGCTCCTCGACGTAGCGGTCGATGAACTGCTCTTGGTTCTCTTGGCTGGCGTTGCACATCTCGTTGAATTCCAGCGAGGTGTTGCCGGGCATGATGGGCGCGGGGAGCTTGCCATCGGCGGTGCGAGGCAGATTGTGGGCGATCATCCAGCGCCGCCAAAGGTTCTGGGCACGCTGCGCGTCGGCGCCCTCCCAAAACAGCAATGCGACCAACGGCGTGCGGATTTCTTCTCCGGGCCGCAGCACCAGGTGCGTGAGCTCCTGGCCGGCAACGATCCGCAGCCCGCGGCCGGCGTCGCGGGAAAACGTGGCGGCCCACTGGCCCGGCCAGCCCACGGCCAGGATCAACCCGCCGCCGGGCATCGCCAGGTTGTAGTAGGGAAAGGCTTGATTGGTGGCCCGCCCGCCGGCCGGCGCCAACCGCAGTTGACTTTTGGGCGTCAAGACCTGCTCGAGCGGTTGATAAAGGTCCGCCGCGCAGGTGTCTCCCTTGTTGTATTTCAGCAAATACTCCTCCCCCTGGGCTCGCTCGATGCGGGTGTCCATCGCCTGGAGGTTCGCGAGCATGGGGGTGTTCTCTTGGCCGGTGTTCTTGAAGAACACCGTCCACTCCACGACGGGAAAGTCGGCGTACTCCACGACCACGCAACGGACCTCCAGGCCGGTCTTGGCATCGGTCCACGTCAGCGTGTGCTGCGTGCGGTCCCCGGGAAGCTCGCAGCTTTGGCTCTTCCGCGGCCAGGCCGCCAGAAGCTTGCCGGAGGGCTGGTCGCCGTAGGCGAACGAGAACACCGGGTTGTCGCTCGCCACGGTCGGCTGACCGGCCGCACTCAGCAACCGATCCGTCAGCCAGCGAGCCCTTTGCTGCATTTCCTCGGGCCGAGAAGGCCCGGCCGACAGACAGACGCCCGGGCATACCGCCGCGCCGAGCACGATCGCAATGGTCCAGGCGAGCCTTGGCAGAACTCCGGCCGTCGAGAACAGGGCACTCCCGGATTGTCTCATTGCAAACGCCTCCTCTTTTGGAGAATCGATGGGGTGGAAAACAGGTAACCGTTCACGGGGGACTGTCCCAATTTTCGCCTGCAATGCGCAGCATTGTCGCGAAAATGGGACTGTCCCCTTTGGCCCTCCTTGCTGATCCTAACTTATTGTCTTGCAGCGCCTCATGCCCGGCGCATGGCCAGGTAAACCTTGCGGACCGCGCGGATCACGTCCTGCACGTCGTCCGCGCGGAAGGTGGGGTCCATCATCACGCCGGCATGGCGGCCCAGGATGTCGATGGTCCGCGGGCAGCACTCGCGGCCGTAGCGGATCGCCTTGCCCCGGGGACTCTGGAAGGAAGGCCAGGCGGGGTGGATCGTGGCCTTCTTCTCGATCCGGGCGTCGGTGGGCAGCAGCGCCGATCCGCCCGGCGGCGCGGCCGAGATCCCTTCGGCGTCCAGGGCGCTGATGAACTTGTCGCGACGCTCCCTGGTGCCCAGGTCCAGAAAGACGCCGACGCCCAACTCGCCCTCGGGGTCCGGCGACTTTCGCAGCTTCAGGCCGGGAAGATCGGCGACTGCCTCCCGCACTGTGCGGGCGTTGCGGCGCAGGGCCGTGCAGATGGTCTCCAGCTTCTTGATCTGGCCGCAAAGGACCGCGCCGGTGAATTCATTCATGCGAAAGTTGCAGGCGGCGAAGGCGGCCAGCAGTCCGCCGCCAAGGGCTTCCGTATAGGGCGAGCGGAGCAGGCCGGCGTCGTGGAAGCGGAAACCCCGCTCGAAGAGCGTGGGGTCGCTGGTGACCATGGCCCCGCCTTCGCCCGCGGTGATGGTCTTGCTCTGCTGGAAGCTGTAAATGCCGACGTCGCCCAGCGAGCCGACGCATTTCCCCCTGTAGCGCCCGCCCACGCACTGCGCACAGTCCTCCAGCACGCGGAGCTTGTGGGCGCGGGCGATTTCCAGGATGCGGTCCATGTCGCAGGGGCATCCCTGCAGGTGGACCGACATGATGACCTTGGTCCGCGGCGTGATTCTCGCCTCGATGTCCGCCGGATCGATATTGAACGAATCGTCGATCTCGGCGAACACCGGCAGCGCGCCCGCAAGGACCACCGCGTCGTAGCAGGCGTACCAGGTCCAGGCGGGCAGGATGACTTCGTCGCCCGGCCCGACCCCCAGGGCGGCCATGGCGGTCACGAGCGCCGTGGTTCCGGAGGTCACGCCGAGGGCGTACTTCACGCCCAGAAAGGTTGCGTACTGCTTCTCGAACTTGAGGACCTTCGACGCGCCCCCGGCCGACCAACGAAAAGGATTCCTCGAATCGAGGACATCGAGGAGCTCCCGCTTTTCGACTTCGTCATAGAACTGGGGCCCGAAGTTCCGCACGTGGAGGCGGTCTTTGCGCACCGGCGTTCCTCCGTCCAGCGCGAGTTTCTCGCTTTCGGCGGCGCTCGCCGGCGTCGCTGCCGTTGCCACGAGAATCGACGCGGCGCCGGCGGCGCCGACGGCCCCCAGGAATTCACGGCGGCTGGTCACTGGTTCGCTCATCAGACCCTCCTTTCCACACGAAAGCTGGCAAGGAAAGTCTGAACCATCGGCGCAGAGAAGTCAAGAGAGTTGCGCACGGGCCCAGGAGAACAAGCCCGACGCGCCAGTCTTGAAGCTGCGCATGATTGACAGGAGCGGAGCGAGAGCGATTGCGCCTGATTGGCTCTGTCAACCTGCCGTAGACGCCGCGGGCCGGGGAACGCCGGCAAGTTGGCGCCGGGCCGGCTGGTCCAAGCGCGCGACAGGATCTTCGCGGGATACGCGACTTAGTACCGCATGGACGGGCTGCCGGGACTGCTCGTCAAGAATCCGGCACAACCTCAAGCACATCGACGCCGGGAACGAACTCGACCTTGCGAATCATGTGCCCTTTGAGGACCGACAGAATCGCGCTGCGCTGCTGTTTGTCGTTTCCATTCATGATTTCGCACACCTCCCCGTCGCTGAGGGCCCAGCCGTGCTGTTCCCACTTCCACTTGGAGCATGAGCGCAAGCAATTGTTCGTCAGCCGCAGAATCCCAGGCACGTTGGGGTGTTCGCTCTTGAGCCGATTCAATTCCGCGTCGAGACGATCTAGTTGTTCATCCGGCGTCACTATCCTTCCCTTTCACGAAATGGAAACCGCGATTCTCACTATAACGCGGCCGGCGGACAAAAGAAAGGGGAGGGAGGTGGGCGACCAAATTCTCTGGCAAGGTGTTTGGGCTGTTCGTTCACGGGCGTTTCCGGCGTAGGGTGCCACTGGCTTGCCAGTGCTTTTCCATGCCGGTTCTTGCCGCGCCCCAATCGCCGGAAACCTCTCCGCGTGGTTCGTCGGCGAGCATGGAACGTATCCGCAGGGTGCAGAACAGCCGCGGACTCTTGATCTCTCTCGCACGCCACTGCTTTGGCAACTTCTCGCCGCAAGAGCGCTCCGAAAGAGCACGGGCAAGCCCGTGGCACTCACCATGTCAATGACCGGCTACGTCGGAAACGCCCGCCAGGAAATCTTGCCGCATACGGAGGGAGCGCGGAACGACAACTTGCCTGGCCTGCCCCTCGCCTGGCGAATGGCTTCATCCTTGCGGACTGCGCGGCGACCGGAAGTCGCTCGGGTTCACCACGTCCAGGATTTTTCCACCGCTGAAATAGCAGCCCGTTTCCTGGCGTTCGCACCACAGCAGGTCGGCAATGAACTGAAGTGGCCGGCCGCTTTCGCAATCACACGCCAGGAGGACCAGCCCTCGCTCGAGTCGCTCGTCGTGGGCCAGGCCGAAGCCGTGGCGCGAGATGTTCCGCATGCGGCCCGCCACGGGCTCTCCCAAGCGGTCGACGGCTCCGCTGGGGTAGTGGAGCAGGCGCGTGATCGTCGCCGGCCTGTCGAGAGGCAGCCTCGGCTCGACTTGACGGTTGGCCGTCTGGGACGTCGGTTCGGCGGCGTCTCGTTGGAGTTGGCGCAAGGCGGCGAAAACCGCACCGGACGACTCCATGTCGTTCAGCATCTCGTTCAGCCTGAGTTCGGCTTTCAGCGCGCGCTCTGCATTGCGCGCGCGGTCGGCCCGCCGCGCGCGAGAGCGATCCAGAACGTCCAGGCCGAGCGCAGATGCCAGGCCGAAGGCGCCGAAGATCGCCCACCATCGGCCCCAGGCTGGACCGACCATCGCGCCGAAGGCCGCCGCGAGCATGCAAAGGCTCAAGCAGGCAATCAGTTTTGTGAGCGGCGCCGACTTCGCGGCGCCGTCGTCAATCAAGAGGAGCGCACGGGATAGGACGCTTGCTTGATTCATGTTGCACCTGGTTGACGGTTATTGTCCGCCCTAATAGGTGACTCGTTTTCCAGCCACGCGGCAACCCTATTGCGGCCGGCGGACTTGGCCTGGTACAGGGCTTGATCTGCGCGATCCACCAACTGCTCGGCGTTGGGCGCCCCATCCGCGTCGGCGACTCCGAAACTCGTCGTCGCGCGAACGGGCTCGTCTTTGGCCGGCAGGCTGACCTTCTCGATCTCCCGGCGGCAACGTTCGGCCAGGTGCATTGCACCGGAAACAGCCTCGTTCGGAACCACCACCGCAAACTCCTCGCCCCCGTACCGCGCCGCCAGGTCGTTCTCGCGGCATTGTCCGGCGATGGCCCCGGCCACTTCCCGGAGCATTTTGTCGCCGGTACTGTGGCCGTACTTGTCGTTGACCTGCTTGAAGTAGTCGATATCGGCCATGATGAACGACAGCTCGCCGCCATGCCGCTGCATTCGGGCCCACTCCATCGCGAGTCGATCCATCAAGGCGCGGCGATTGGGAAGGCCGGTCAGGGGATCGTAGTGGGCATGTTCGATCAGCAGGTCCTGAAGCTCCTTGGTCCTGATCGCCGCTCGAACCCGGGCCCTGAGCTCGAAGTCGTCGAACGGCTTGGTAATGTAATCGACGGCGCCCAAGTCGAGCCCGCGCGCCTTGTCGCCGGGCGTGCCCGAACCCGAGAGAAAGAGGACCGGTATCATGCACAGTTCCGGGTCTGCTTTCAGAATGCGGCATACGTCAAAGCCGGTCATGTCGGGCATGTCCAGGTCGAGCAAGATCAGATCGGGTTTCCAGGACCTGGCGGCCTCCAGGCCCGCATTGCCGCCGGTTGCACACGAGATCTCGATCCGATCGTCGGACAGCCGCGCCCGCGCAACGGCCAGCGACTCGACGTCATCATCCACCAGGAGCAATCGCTTCATGATTGGCCGGCCTCCGCTGCGTCGCCTGTCCAACCGGTCTGGATGGCTGCGCAGACCTCTTTCATGCCGGCCAGCGCCGCAGCCGCTCCGCCCGCGTTCTGGACCTTGGCGGCGACTTCCAGCAACCTGGCCGCCTCGCTGAGCGCCGGATAACCGTAGCTGCCTCCCGAGCCTTTGAGCCGATGGGCAAGCCGCTCAGCGTCCTCAAGCCTGTCTTCTTCCAGGGCCTTGCACAACGCATCCAACTGGTCTGGAAGGCGCTGGACGAACCCCGGGAGAATCTCCGCAAGCTGGGGATCGTCGGCAAATGCGGACAAGATCCCGTCGCTTCGACCGGGCGGTACAACCTGGCTTGGAGTGGCCGCGGGTGCGTCGGTCCGGCCGGCCTTGCACATGGCGTATTGCGCCACCGTTTCAATCAGTCGTTTGCGATCGATCGGTTTGGCAAGATGCGCATTGCAGCCCGCCGACAGGCAGCGCTCGCTGTCGCCCGTCATCGCGTTGGCCGTCAACGCCAGGATCGGACGAGAGTATCCGCGCTCGCGGAGCCTCCTTGTCGCCTCGTAGCCGTCCATCTCGGGCATGTTCATGTCCATGAGCAGCACGTCAAAGGCGCCTGTCTCGGCGCGCTCGACGGCCAGCCTGCCGTTCTCCACAACCTCCACCTCGGCGCCGACGATGCCAAGCACGGTGCGCAGGAGTTCCTGGTTTTCGATGCTGTCCTCGGCAAGCAGTATCTTCGCACCGCGGAGCGCGCCGGCGCCGGGGCTCCAGCGAGCGCCGTCTTCATCCTCGCAAATGACCTCCCCCGGCGATTGCAGCAGGTGTACCCCGGAAATGTCTCCCGTGGGAATGGTGAGGGTGAACGTGCTTCCCGCGCCGGGCGTGCTCTCGACCGTCAGCTCGCCGTCGAGCGCCGTGACTATCTGCCGGGAGATCGCCAGGCCCAGGCCGGTGCCTCCGAACTTCCGCGTGGTCGAGCTCTCGGCTTGCGTGAACGGCTGGAACAGGCGCGGCAGCGCTTCCTCGCCGATGCCGATGCCGGTATCCGTCACTTCCACGCGCACGGCGGACTGGTCCGCTCGCCATTGCGGCAAGAACGACACGCCGATCCGTATGCGCCCGTTCTTCGTGAACTTGACCGCGTTGCCCACCAGGTTGACCAACACTTGCCGAATTCTGTGGCCGTCGGTGTGAATGGTCACGGGCAACGGGCCGGCGTAGCGGACCTCAAGGCTGTTGCGGTGCTGCTCGGCGCGCGGCCGCATCATGCTGGCCACGTCGGCCACCGTCGAGGGGAGGTGGCACGGCCCGAGATCCATCGCCATGTTGCCCGATTCGATCTTCGAGAGGTCCAGGATGTCGTTGATCAATTGCAGCAGGTGCTCGCCGTTGCGTCGCACGGTCGTCAGGTAGGTCTTGCAGTCGGCAGCGCTGAGCGAGTGGTCCATCAGCAGGTCGGTGTATCCCAGGATCGAGGTCATCGGGGTGCGGATTTCATGGCTCATGTTGGCCAGGAATTCGCTTTTTGCCCGGTTGGCGGCTTCGGCGGCTTCTTTGGCCTTGTGGAGTTCGTCTTCCATTTGCTTCCGTTCCGTGATGTCGTCATAGATTCCCACAACGCCGTAGACTTTCCCCTCGGCGTCCAAGAGCGGAATTTTCGTGGTGTCCAGCCAAATGCAAGTCCCATCGACGCGGTGCTGCCGTTCGACAATGTGTGCCTTTGCCCGCCCCGACGTCATTACCTCTCGGTCGTCTGCGCGATAAGCGTCCGTGTCCTGGCGTGACCAGGGAAGGTCGAAGTCCGTTTTTCCCAGCACGTCTTCGGGATGAAGATTTGCTCCCCTGCTGAACGTTTCGTTACAGCCGAGATAGACGCATTCCCGGTTCTTCCAGAAGATGGAAAGCGGCAGGGAATTGAGAATGCACGAGAGCATCGCTTCGTTCTTCCTCAGCGTCCCCTCCGCCCGCTTCTGTACGCTGATGTCGCGCACCGTGGCCTGCAGCAGTGCCTGCCCAGCCAGTTCCATCCTGGTGAGCAATACCGTGGCCGGGAAGTCCTCGCCGTCAAGGCGCTTGTGCGTCCACTCGAAGAAGTGGGAACCCTCGCGCATGGCGGTCTCGATCAGCTCCTTGGCCTTTTCGGCGGAGGGCCGCCCGTCCGGCTGCATTTCGGGAGACAGTTGCCAGGGCCCGAGCGAGGCAAACTCCGCCTCGTCCTTGACGGCGAACATTTTCACGGTCGCCGGGTTGCAGGACGTGAACTTCCACGAGGGAGGCGCGATGGTCATCACGGCGTCCGACGAGCTCACGAAGAGGGTGCGGTAGCGCGCTTCGCTGTCGCGACTTTCCTCCTCCGCGTGCCGCCGCTGCTGCTCCGCGCGGTACAGGTTCCGGTAGACGGTTCTCTGCCGAAAGCTGAACGCGAAGGCGGCCGTGACGCCGGTCACGAGCATGGAGAGGGCGGTGAAGAGAAGAATGTATTGGCCGCGGTATCGGGCCTCGGCAAGGATCTCGTCGGCGTCCACCTTGGCCACCATGAACCAGGGCGAGCCCGGCACGGGCAGGACCTCCGCCAACACTTGCACGCCGCGATTATCCGGACCCTCGAACGCTCCGGTCCTCCTCAGGGCCGCTTGGACGCAAGGAATGTCGGATTGCGAGAGCGGAATGCGCAGGGTCAACGCCGGGTCGGGCCGGTGGCGGAGCTTGTTCAGAAACAGCACGTCATTGCCGTCCCGGCGTATCAGCAGCGTCTCTGCGCTGCGGCTCGGCGTGGGCCACGATTGCACAAAGGGGTAGAGGAACTGCTCCGCATCGGTCCGCAGGATCAGCACGGCCACCGGCCGGTTGTCCGAATCGAGAATCGGCGCTGCCGCGTCCAGATGCACCTCGCGGCCGCCTTGGCAGCGGAAGAGATCGCCAAGCGCCGCGTCGCGCGAAGAGACCGCCTCCGCGACCAACTGCTTCGCACTGGCGTCGAGCACGGTCAGGCGGGAATCGAGCGAGAGCAGAATGCGGCCATCCGGGGCGGCGAGGATCACATTCTCGTAGTCGTAGAACTTGCGAAGCAACTCCATGTCCTCTTGGACTGCACTTCTCGACGAGTGGTCTGTCCATTTGGACATTACCTGTTGGGTGCCACGACCAACCTCCGGTCGGTGCCCGGCTTGCCCAGCAGTGCTGGAAACACGGTTGGACAAGCCAACCGTGGCACCCGTAAACTCATGTTGGACAAACCACGAGGCATCGCCGGAAGACTGGAGCCAGCGGCCAACGGCGGCACGGAAACCGGCCGTCTTTGAGTTCACTCGGGCGTCGCCCAGGCGTTCCTTGCGCCAGGCGGCGATCTGACCGGCCTTCAACTCGGCGATGGCTTTCAACTCGCTCTGTTTCGCGCTTCGGATGGCTTGCGTCTGCTGGCGGTAGAGCCGGTACCCGCCGGCCGGCAATGCCAGGGCGGCCATGCCGAACAGGCCGATCAGGGACCATTTCCAGACGCGGTTGCGTGTTTTCTCGTCGATCATCGTGCTTCTCGGCAAGCCGCGCGACATCCTGATCATGTTCAGCATCACCTGATGACCCGGACCGCTTGGAACTGAGAATCGGCAGGTATCTTCGCTGCCAAACTCTAGGCCGTTATCGGCGCGAAGAAAGGGCTGTGGGCCGAAGTCGCGATGTCTGTGGCCTCGCGTCGCGCCTGTGCCGTGCCGCGTGGAAAATTGGCGACGACGATCCGCGGGTTAGAAGCTCTCTCTGTGCCGTGCGGTCACGGTTGAGACAGCGCGATGCGACCGCGTGAGAATAACCTGGGCAATTCCCATGTAGCAGGCACACGGCGTGTTGCCTGCCAAAAACTCTCCGGGCTGGGCAGGGGGTTTATATCCGGTTCTTGTTCCGTTCGGGCGGCCAGCGTCCGGACGCTGAAAGCGTCGCACACAATAGCCCAGGGTTAGCGCAGCGGCGTAGCCGCCAAGCGCCACCCTGGGTTGACGTTTGGGAACGGTGTTTCAACCCTGAAAGGGTTGCACAGATCCTTGTGGAACCCTTTCAGGGTCCCGTCGTGTTGTGCGAACCGCACCCAGGGCGGCGCTGCGCTTGCCCTGGGCTATATTGTTTAACCGCTTCGCGGTTGAGTCCGCCGAGCACGACCGGAACAAGAACGGCCCAATGGTTCATACCTCCTTTCTTTCGTTTGGAGCCGAGTTTTTTTGGCAGGCACACGGCGTGTGCCTGTCAAAATTTGTCCAAGACGCCTATGTGTCCATGCGTTGCGCGCCGACGACCGGCATCCACGCTGATCGCCCCCGACTTCCACCCTACCATGTGGGTTTCGCAGTTCGCTTCCGTGGCCTCGGAGCAACTGGCCGAAACCACCCCGCCTACCCATCCTGCGCATTCTATGCTTGCAATGGATGAAATCCGCAAGTCGCTGCAATAATTCCGCCCCGGTTAGGCGAATAAAGTATCCGCCAAGTACCACGTCTCATCGCTACTTGCTACGGTTCGCGTCCGCAACTCCCGGCAACAAGAAAAGCCTTTTCGGGTAGCGGCCATGGGCAAAGCGAGGAAGAACCAGCCTGAATCGTCTCAGGCCGACGAACTTCGCCGCAAGGCTGAGCGGCAGCTTCGCAGGAGCAAGCCCACGGAAGGCATGGCCGACGCGGACGTTCGCGCCCTGGTCCACGAGTTGCAGGTGCATCAGATCGAGTTGGAGATGCAGAACGAAGAGCTCCGGCGGGCCCAGGCCGAAGCGCGGGAGGCATCGGAGAAGTACCAGGATCTGTTCGATTTCGCCCCGATTGGGTATTTCCTTTGGGATGGCAAGGGGTGCATTCTGGAGGTCAACCTGGCCGGGGCCGCGCTGTTGGGCCTGGACCGAAACGCCGTGATCCAGAAGCGGTTCGGGCAATTCGTGGCGATCGAGAGTCGCCGGGCGTTTGCTGACTTCTGCAAACTGGTGCTGACGACCGACACGAAACAGACCTGCGAAGTCAAACTCCTCAGCGACAGACAGCCCGTGTACGTCTTGGTCGAGGGCATTGCCGCCCATGACTGCTGCGGGGAGAGGAGGGTCTGCCGCGCAGCGGTCAAAGACATCACCCAACAAAATCGCGCCAAGCAAGCCCTGCAATCCGAGATCGCCGCGCGCACGCAGACCATGCGCCTGCGGGAGCGGCAGTTGCAAGCGTTCTTCCTGGGGGCAACGGCCGGACTTGCGCTGCTGGATAAGGATTTGCGGTATGTCCAGATCAATAACACCTTGGCCGAGATAAACGGAGTATCTGTCGAAGAGCATCTCGGCAGGACAGTACGGGAAGTCGTGCCCGGGATTGCGCCGATGATCGAGCCAATCCTGCAAAAGGTGCTCGCCACCGGAGAGCCGGTCTTGAACGTGGAGGTAAGCGGTGAAACTCGCAGCCAGCCGGGCATCTGGCGACATTGGATGGAGTCGTTCTTCCCGATTACGGGAGCGGATGGAAGTCCGAACGGCGTCGGCGCAATGGTGGTGGAAATCACCCGGCGCAAACAGGCGGAGTCGCAAATCGAGCATCTCAACGAGATCTTGCGCGCGGTTCGCGATATCGGCAAACTGATCGCGCGCGAGCGGAACCCGGACAGGCTTCTGGCCGAAGCGTGCAGTACGCTGATGAGAACCCGCGGTTACCAGTTGGTGTGGATCGGCGGCGTTGCGACCGACTCAAAACGCGTGGTGCCGCTGGCCAGCGCCGGACCAGCGGCCGACTACCTGAACGCCGTCACCATTACCTGGGACGAAAGCGACGCGGGACGCGGCCCCATCGGCACGGCCCTTCGGGAACGCAGGATCTGCGTGTGCCAGGCGGCCACCGACCCCGGCTTTGCCCTGTGGCGGGAGGCCGGGTTGGCCCGGGGTTACCGCTCGGTGGCGACTGCGCCCATGCTCCACGGCGGCCGGCTGTTTGGCGCCGTTGCCATTTACGCGGACCGTCCCGCCGCCTTCAACGACGAGGAACTCCGTCTGCTCGAAGAGTTGGCATCTGACCTGGCCTTCGCTCTGCAAACCATCGAAGACGAACAGCAGCGGAAGCAGGCCGAACAGGATCTGGTACACGCCAAGATCGCCGCCGAAGCCGCCAACCGCGCCAAGAGCGAGTTCCTGGCCAACATGAGCCACGAGATCCGCACCCCCATGACGGCGATTCTCGGCTTCTGCGACCTGCTCGCGTCTCCCAACCTGCCCTACCGGGAACAGCGCGAGTTCCTGACGGGAATCCAGCGAAACGGCAAAGCACTACTCGAGCTGATCAGCGACATTCTGGACCTCTCGCGCATCGAGGCCGACCGCTTGACCTTGGAAACAGCAGCTTGCCCCCTGCTGCAAATTATCGACGACGTCCTATCGGTGGTGCAGCTCCGCGCCAAAGAAAAGGGCCTGAGCCTGGATGTCGATTACGCCTTCCCGCTTCCCGAGACGATCCGCACCGATCCCGTCCGCCTGCGTCAAGTGCTCGCCAATCTGATTGGAAACGCGGTGAAGTTCACGGAGCGCGGCGCGGTGGCGATACGGGTGGAGGCGCGGCGGGGAGTCGGAGGGCCGAAGGCGGAAAGCAACGCAAGTCCTCTCCCGCCCGTTGGAACAGGGGCAGGGGGTGAGGGCGGCAAGGCCGAAACAAGCGACCACGATCTCGCCACTTCCCCTCACCCTAGCCCTCTCCCGCCCGTCGCTTGCGACGGGATGGCAGAGGGGACGGTGACCCTGCAGTTCGCCATTTCCGACACGGGCATTGGCATCCCCGCCGACAGGATCGACGACATCTTCCAGCCTTTCACGCAGGTCGACACCTCTGCCAGCCGCCGCTACGGCGGCACGGGGCTTGGGTTGGCCATCTCCAGGCGACTGGCCAGGGCCCTGGGCGGCGATATTGAAGTCGCCAGCGAACTTGGCAAGGGGAGCACTTTCACCCTGATGATCGACGCCGGACCGCTCGCGGGGACGCGCATGCTGCACTCGACCAAAGCCCTTGCGCCCGAAAGGAAAGAGCCGTCTCCTGTGGGGCCGGAGGCGACCCTGCACGGTCGCGTGCTCCTGGTGGAAGACGCCCCCGATGTCCACCTCGTGCTTGGTCAAGTTCTTCGAAAACTGAACCTGGAGGTGGAAATCGCCGAGGACGGCGTCGTGGCCTGCCAAATGGCGGAGAAGTCGCGGACCGAGGGCAGGCCGTACGATCTGATCTTGATGGACATTCAGATGCCGAAGATGAACGGCTACGGCGCCACGCGATGGCTCCGTCAGCAGGGCTGGAAGGGGTCCATCGTGGCCTTGACCGCGCACGCCCTGGCCGGCGACCGCGAAAAATGCCTGGAAGCGGGTTGCGATGATTACATCGCCAAGCCCACCACCGCCAAGGCCTTGCGCGACGTTCTCGCGCGGCACCTGGCGCAGGCGGCGGTGCCGGGCGGATCTTCGCGGAGAACCGCCGAGCCGGCCCATGATTCCACAGGACTTCTCGATAGCGGCATGCTGGAGCCAAGCAAGGTGATTGCCCTGATCGAGGCCTTTCGCAGCGGTTTGCCGCCGCGCGCAGAACGGATCGACAAGGCGTTTCAAGAGCGCAATCGCACGCAGTTGCTCGAACTGGCGCACCAGCTTGCGGGAACGGCAGGGATCTACGGCTTTGACAACATCTCCGCAACTGCCCGCACCGTTTGCAATCGTCTGCGGGCTGACGACGAGTTGGACGAACTCCAAGCCGCCGTCCATGAATTGGTAGATCTGTGCAGGCAAGCCGCCTCGTCTGCTAGCCCGGATTATTCATGAACTGTAGGGTGGCGTCGAGCAAACCGTTGTACTGGTGGGGCTTCGGTCGCTTGCCGCCGGTCTGATTCGTTAACCAGGTGCGGAGCGGAGTTTCGTCGCTTTGCGAGCCCCACCATAATGTTGCGCGACCTCGACCCACCCTGCAAAAGCTGAACTGCACCCTCCGACGTAGCCGGTCGTAGACTGTAGACTTGGTGGGAATCAGGCTTGCCAGTGTTTTGGGTGCCACTGGCTTGCCAGTGTTTTGGGTGCCACTGGCTTGCCAGTGTTTTGGGTGCCACTGGCTTTGCCAGTGCTCTGCTATGCCGGTTCTTGCAGCATCGACCCGTCAGAAACACCTCGGGCGAGAAGTCCTCTTGCGCGCTCATGGACGCTTCCTGGCGGCAAGAGCCGTTCGCATTGGCCAAAAGTCAATTTTGAAAGTCTGACCCCGCCTCCGTTGGGCTTTTCAAGCGTTCCCCCCGAATATCCCGCTGCGGTCGAGACGACACCCATACAAACCAGAACTGTCGGCGGGTTACAGGAGCCAGGATGCCTGGACACTTCGCAGAGAAACGTCCTTGGCATTTCGGCCAGGGACGTTCCTGACGGGACGTTGTCGTGGTAAGATTGTCGGTGGACAGGCTCGGCTGATCTTTGGATCGCCACTCGGACCAGATTCATTGACGGAGGACCATGATGGCTTTGACCCGTGACCAAGCCCTCGAACAACTTCACGCCTGGACGACCAACCCCTCGCTTCGAGGCCATGCCCGTTCCGTCGAAATCGTGATGCGGGCGGCGGCCTTGAAGTATGGCTGCGATCCCGAAATGTGGGGAATCACCGGCCTGCTGCACGACGCCGACTACGACCAGTGGCCCGAGGTCCATCCCAAGCGGATCGTGGACTGGTTGCGAGAGCAGGGCGAAGAGGAAATCGCCTACGCCGTGGCCTTCCACCAAACCAAGTGGGGGCTGCCGCCGAAAACAATCATGGACAAGTCGCTGTTGGCCTGTGACGAACTGACGGGCTTTGTCATCGCCTGCTGTCTGGTGCGGCCCGAGGGAATCGCCACCCTTGAACCGAAAAGCGTGAAGAAGAAGCTGAAGGACAAGGCGTTCGCCGCCAAGGTGGATCGGGAGATCATCAGGAACAGCGTCGAATTGCTGGACGTGGACTTCGACCAGCACATCCAGTTCGTCATCGACGCCTTGAAACCGCATGCCGAGGAGTTGGGGATTAGCGGAAAGCACTAGGGATTGAACATGAGCATCTACGCAACCCTCTGGAAACCAAGATCAAGCCTCCTTCGACTTGTCGCCCACCCAGAGCGGTAGCCCGTCAGCAGCAGTTCGCACATCGGGTCGACGGGCACCGATGCGCAGCGTTGGTCGGCGAGCCCCACCACTTGGCCAGAAAAATCGGTGGGGCTCGCTGCGCTCGACCCACCCTCGCCGCAAACCTAAGGCGCGCGAGGGCCGGTCCGTCTGGTGTTGCAGACCGGGACTCGCTACACTGGACGGCAGTTGCATCGCGTTTGTCTTGCCCGGTTTGCCCGTAAACAGGAGAAGAACTCATGGCGGAATCCTCGTCCGGTTTGAGCCCAACGGCCACGGGGCCGACGCATCGCAAGCAGGAACCTCCCGAGAGCGTGCTGCTGGTCGAGTATCCGAAGATCGTCTTTCTGTATCCGGTCTTCCTGGTGTCGATCGCCGCGGCGGTGTTCATGAGTTTTCACCGGCCTCCTTTGCACCCGCTGGATGATACCAACATCGCTGCGGCCGTGGTGGCGACGTTGTTCCTGGCCACGCTGGCGGTCAACCTGGTGATTCTGGCCTTCGACTTTCCCCGCACCACGTCGTTGACCTTGTTCTTCTTCCTGGCCGCCGTGGTGCTGGCGTTCGTCCTGTTGTGTACGCTCAGGCCCAACGTTCTGCCGTGGCTGACCGGCGTGGTGCAAAGATTCCGGCCCTTGGCCAGCGCCACCTTCTATTGGGCCTTCGCCGCGATCATGGCGGCACTGTACGTGGCAATGTTCGTCGTCGTGCGTTTCGACTATTGGGAAGTCCGCCCCAACGAGTTGCTGCATCATCATGGCTTCCTCAGCAACCTGGAGCGCTTGAGCGCCCCGAACCTGCGGATCGACAAGCAAATCAACGACGTCTTCGAGTACATGCTGTTGCGTTCCGGGCGGTTGATCCTGGAGGCGACCACCGAGCGGCGGGTGATCGTGCTGGACAACGTGCCGTTCATCGAGCGCAAGGAAAAGGCCATCACCAGCATGCTCGGCGCGCTGCAGGTCGAGGTCCGCGGCAGCAGTTCCAACCAGTAATCCCGGCGATGATCTTGCGGAGTACGGCAATCCCCTTGCTGATTTGCGGGCTGCTCTGGCCGGCGCCGGGGCAGGCGGCGGCCGCCGCCCGCCCGCCGCGCATCTCGGGCGTTCTGGAAGCCGACGTGCAATCCGAGTTCTCCCACATTCGCGTGCGCCGGCAGGGCAGCCTGCGCATGCTCTGTTTCGTGCGCGACGGCGGCGAAGAGGTCGTCGAGACCATGCTGAACTTGAAGAGACCCTACGAACCGCTCATCGCCTACTCGCGCTGGATGTTCGCCAGTTACCTGTTCGTCCCCGTCGGGCATCGGGTGCTGATTGTCGGCCTGGGCGGCGGGGCCATGGTCCATTTCCTGCGGCACTACGATGCGGAGGCGATCGTCGACGCCGTGGAGATCGATCCGGCGGTGGTCAAGATCGCGGATCGTTGGTTCGACGTGCGGCGGGGCGAAAACGTCCGCATTTTCACCGAAGACGGCCTGGCCTATCTGCGCCGCACGGAAGACCGCTACGACGTGATCTACATGGACGCCTTCCTCAAGCCGTCCCGCGAGACCGACAGCACCGGCCTGCCGCTGCGGCTGAAAACCGTGCAGTTCTACCAGGACGTGCAGACGAAGCTGACGCCCGGCGGCGTGGTGGTCTTCAACCTGAACCAGCACGCGTCGCTGGCCGCCGACATCCAGGCGCTCCGCAGCGCTTTTGCCCAGGTCTACGTCTTCCGCACGCCGGAGCCCAACGTGGTCGTCGTCGGCTCGGGCGCGAAGCCGCGCGAACCGCTTTCCCGGCTGCAAGCCCAGGCCAAGACGGCCGACCACCGACTGAAAGCCTCATTCTCATTCCAGGAACTGCTCAAGAGCCTTGCCCGCGATGAACCCGGCGGGTAAGTTGTCGGTTAACCTTTAAGGAGAAAGCCGCCATGTTCGTGCTGGAAAGCTACGCCGTTGCCGTCCTCTTCTGCGTCATCACCATGCTCTGCTGGGGTTCCTGGGCCAATACCCAGAAGCTGGCCGGAAAGCGCTGGCGTTTCGAGCTGTTCTACTGGGATTACGTTCTCGGAGTGCTGCTGATGGCCCTGGTCCTGGCGTTTACCCTGGGCAGCCACGGCTCGGTGGGGCGGGGATTCCTGGAAGACCTGCGGCAGGCCCAGGGCGAGAACATTCTTTCGGCCCTGCTGGGGGGCGTGGTCTTTAACGCCGCCAACATCCTGCTGGTGGCCGCCATCGCCATCTCCGGCATGGCCGTCGCCTTTCCCGTGGGCATCGGCCTGGCGCTGGTGCTGGGCGTGCTGATCAACTACGTGGGCAGCGATCATCCCGGCAACCCGACCCTGCTGTTCCTGGGAGTCGGCCTGGTCATGGGGGCGATCATTCTCGACGCGCTGGCCTACCGGAAACTGCCCGGTCAGGGCCAAGGCGGCGGGGCCAAGGGGCTGGTCCTCTCGGTCCTCTGCGGTGTGCTGATGTCGTTGTTCTATTTCCTCGTCGCACGTTCGATCGGCAAATTGGAAGCCGGCACGCTCCAGGCCGGCAAACTGACGGCCTTCTCGGCCAACGTCATCTTTGCCGTGGGCATCCTCCTGAGCAATTTCGTCTTCAACACGGCGATCATGCTGCGACCGTTCGTGGGCACGCCCCTATCGCTTGTCGAGTATTTTAGAGGCCGGTCCTCCGATCATCTCTGGGGCGTGGTGGGTGGCTGCATCTGGGGCGTCGGCATGGGGCTGAACATCGTTGCCGCAAACGTCGCTTCGCCCGCCGTGGCCTACGGTCTGGGGCAGGGCGCCACGTTGGTGGCCGCCATCTGGGGCGTCTTTGTGTGGCGCGAGTTCCGCACCGCGCCGCCCGGCACGAACCGGCTCCTGGCGCTGATGTTCCTTCTTTACGTGCTCGGCCTGGGGCTGGTGATCGCGGCCCGATTGAACTGACGACGACTTCTAACTCCTAACTCCCAACTCCTAACTCCTTCCTATGAAAAAGCCTCGCATTGTGGTGGTCGGCAGCGTAAATGCCGACATGGTGATCAAGAGCCGGCGCATCCCGGCGCCCGGCGAAACCGTGACCGGCGGCGAGTTCGTCATGGCGGCCGGCGGCAAAGGCGCCAACCAGGCCGTGGCCGCCGCCCGCTTGGGCGCCGAAGTCACCCTCGTGGCCAAGGTGGGCCAGGACGCCCTGGGCGACGCGGCCATCGAAGGCTACCGCAAGGAAGGCATCCGCACCGACTGCATCTTCCGCGATCCCCAGCAGCCGACCGGCGTGGCCCTGATCATGGTCGACCAACAGGGCGAGAACCTCATTTCCGTGGCCTCCGGCGCGAACCATTGCCTGTCGCCGGCCGAGGTCGATCGGGCCCGGGAGTTTTTGCGCGCGGCCGACATGTTGCTGGTGCAGTTGGAGATCCCCATGGAGACGGTGTGCCATGCGGCGGCGCTGGCCGCCGAGGCGGGCGTGCCGGTCATGCTCAACCCGGCCCCGGCCGCTCCTCTGGACGACCGCTTGCTGCGGCTGGTGACGTGGTTGACGCCCAACGAGTCGGAGACGCAGCGGCTGACCGGCCTGGCCGTCGCCGATGAGGCCTCGGCCGCTTTGGCGGCGGCCCGGCTGCTGGCCGGCGGCGTGCGGCAGGTGGTGGTCACGCTGGGGGCCCGGGGGGCACTGCTCTGTCACGCGGGCGGAGCGACCATGATCCCCGGTTATCGCGTCGAGGCCGTTGACAGCACGGCGGCCGGCGACGCCTTCAACGGCGCGTTGGCCTGCGCCCTGGCACGCGGCCAAAGCGGCGAAGAGGCGGTGCGGCAGGCGCACCTGGCGGCGGCCTTTTCGGTGACGCGGCTGGGGGCCCAGCCCTCGCTGCCCACCGCCGAGCAGTTGCAACAGTTTCAGTCGAGAGTCGAGGGTTGAGAGGCGAGAGGTGAGTAGGGACAGAGCACCTCCGCCCGAATCACGAGAGTCCTAATGGATCCTTCCCGTCCCACGCGCGTTCGCTATCGCGTCCTGGGGTTCTCCTGCGCGCTGGCGATGATCACCTACCTGGACCGGGCCTGCCTGGCCTCGGCCGCGGATTCGGTCGTCGCCGACCTGGGGTTGGGGAGTGTGGCCGACTTGAACAGCGCCTTCGCGGCCTTCGCCTTGGCCTATGCGCTGTTCGACGTGCCCAACGGCTGGCTGGGCGACGTCTTCGGGCCGCGAAGCGTGCTCGTGCGCATCGTTTTGTGGTGGTCGGCCTTCGCCGCACTGACCGGCCTGGTCGGCATGAAGGTCGGCGGCTTCGTGCTGGGCGGCGTCGGTACGCTCACGCTGGTGCAGTTCCTCTTCGGCATGGGCGAGGCCGGCGCATTTCCCAACATCACCCGGGCTTTGCACAACTGGTTCCCCTTTCAAGAGCGCGGCTTCACGCAGGGAGCCGTGTGGATGTGCGGCCGGCTCATGGGCGGACTGACGCCGCTGGTCTGGACGCTGCTGGTGGCCGGCGTCGTCCTGCCGCAGTGCGACTTTCTCGGCGGCTTGTCCGGCGTGGAGTTGCGGATGACCTGGCGGGCCGTGTTCTGGGCGTTCGGCCTGGTGGGGGTAGCGTGGGTCGTCCTGTTCGCCCTGTTCTTCCGCAATCGGCCGGAAGAATGCCCGAAAGTCAACGCCGCCGAGTTGGCCTGGATCGGCGGCGGGGCGGCGCGGGTCCGGCCCCAGCGCGGCCCCGTGCCCTGGCGCCGCATCGTCACCAATCGCAATCTCTGGTTCCTGGGCGCCATGTACGCCTGCCAGTCGTACGGCTGGTGGTTCTACATCACCTATCTGCCCCGTTTCTTCGGCGAGCACTACGCCGTCTCGCCCAGCAGTTTGTTGGGCGCGGTGTATAAGGGCGGGCCGTTGTGGATGGGGGCGCTGGGCTGCCTGCTGGGCGGCTTTTTGACCGACTGGTACATCCGCCGCACGGGCAACCGCCGCTGGGGCCGGCGGCTGTTCGGGGCCACTGGGCACGCCCTGACCGCCGTCTGCTTCCTGGCCTGCGTCTGGGCTCCCAGCGCGTTCTGGTTCTTCGTGTTGATCTCGCTGGCCGGCTTCTCGACCGATCTGACGATGGCCTCCTCCTGGGCTAGTTGCCAGGACATCGGCAATCGCTACGCGGCCATCGTGGCCGGCTTCATGAACATGATCGGCAACCTGGGCGGCGCGCTGGCCAACTGGTGTTTCGGCTGGGTCCTGAAACTATCGATCGCCGCCGCTGCGGCCCGATTCGGCGTCGCCGCCTCGGCCCTGCCGCAGGCCGACCATGCGGCCGCTTCCTTGCACGGCTACCACGTCAATTTCTGCATCTCGGCCGCCGTGTACGTGGTCGGCGTGCTCTGTTGGCTGCAGATCGATTCGACCAAGCCCATTGCCGAGGAATGAAGGCCGAGCAAGCGGATTTCTCTGACCGCTTCCGTCATCCTTGATCGGTGACCGCCGCTCGGATCTCCGCCAGTTCCGCCGCATCGAGCGCTACTGCGCCGGCCTGCGCGTTCTCGCGGGCCTGCTCCGGATCGCGGGCCCCGCACAACACGCAGGTGATCCCCGGCTGTGAGAATGTCGCGGCGATGATCAACTGCCCAATGCTGCACCGGTGCCGTTGGGCCATCGGCTGCAACTGCCCAAGCAGGGCGTTGATCCGCTCGATGTTCTTCGGACCGAAACGCCGATTGCCGCGACGCAGATCGCCCGGGGGGAAAACGCGATCCGCGCGCATCTTGCCGGTCAACAAACCGTTGGCCAGCGGCGAATAGGCCAGCATGGCAATGTTGTTCTGGCGGCAGAAGTCCAGCACGCCGTTGGTCTCGATGTCGCGGTCCAAGAGACTGTACTTTTCCTGGTCCGCATCGATGGGACCGTAAGAGCGCAGATGTTCGAGACTCGCGTTGGAAACGCCGATCGCGCGGATCTTTCCCTCCTGCTTCAGTTCGAGCAAGGCAGCGATCGTGTCGGCGATGGGCGTGGTCGGGTCCTGCCAATGCGTCTGGTAGAGGTCGACGTGGTCGGTCTCCAGGCGGGCCAAGCTGCGCTGGAGTTCCTCGCGAATCGATTGCGGCCGCAGGTTGCGGTAGATCTTCTTCTGCGAGGGTCGCGGGGTAGCGCCCTTTTCGTCGGCGTGAAAAAAGAACTCGCCTTCCTCGCGGTCCCAGATCAGGCCGCACTTGGTGGCCAGCACGACCTGCTCGCGGCGGCCGCGGAGGGCCCGGCCCACGATCTCCTCCGAGCGGCCGTAGCCGTACACGGCGGCCGTGTCGATGAGGTTGATGCCCTGGTCGAGGGCCTCGTGGATGGCGCGGATCGATTGCTCTTCATCCGTGCCCCCCCACATCCAGCCGCCGATAGCCCAGGCGCCCAAGCCGATGACCGAGACGTCGATGTTCGAGGAGCCGAGTTTGCGATAGAGCATGGAAGGGATTAGGGATTAGGGATTAGGGATTAGGGATTAGGGATTAGGGATTAGGGATTAGGGATTAGGGATTAGGGATTAGGGATTAGGGATTAGGGATTAGGGATTAGG
>JBEKZQ010000100.1:0-15573 GCA_049509675.1 Thermoguttaceae bacterium
ACTTAATCCCCGGGCTGCGTTGCAGGGCGCCGCGAACGCCGAGCACCTCGGGATGCCGCGCAATCTTGTCGCTGAAGACCCGCGCGTCATCCAGGATCGGTCGCAACTCCCGCGTCAACTCGTCCACGTTCCGGGCAGCCCGATTCAGATGCTGGTAGAGGTCCGGGCTGCTGACCAATTGGCCCAGGGAACTGTCCGGACGGTTCAGCGCGGTGCTGAACTTGAGGAGTTCGTCGGCCACGCTATCGATCTTCGCAACGCTTTGATCGATGCGGTCGACCAATTCGCTGCCGCGGGCGCCCAGCGGCTTGGTAATTCCCTCCACGTTCTGCAGGTTCCGCGCCAGCGAGTTCATGCCCTGGCCCACCACGTCGATGGTCTGCCGCGTCTCTTTGAGGACCTGCGGCAATTGCGTGATCGTGTCCTTCAGTTGTTCCTGAGCCTTCGGATCGCCGATCACGTTGTTGACGTGCGTCAAGGTCGTCTGCATGGTCTTGAGGGCTTCGTCGGCCCGCTCGATGGCCTGCGTCAGCCGCGCTTCATTGGCGTCCAGCAGCCTGCTGATTCGCTGCATGGTGCTGCTCATCTCGCGGCTGGCCTGACCGACGGATTTCATGGTGTCGCCCAATCCCTGTTGCAGGTTGGCAACGGCCTGTGTCAGCCCCTCGGGGGACCTGCCCTCGATGGTCTCACCGTTGACGATCGGCGTGCCCGGTTCCCGGGCCTGGAGATTGCCGACGAAGTCCAAGGTCGCGTCGCCCCCCAGCAGCGAGCTGCTGATCAAGCAGATGTCGTTGCGATACAGTTGCCGGTTGGCGTAGATTTCGGCGGTTACCAGCACGGCCCTATCGTTGTCGGTGAACTGCACGTCGGTGACACGGCCGATGGGCAGGCCGTTCTTGCGCACCGGCGTGTCGGGCGCGACGCCGGGAGCCGCCGTGAAACGCACGTGAACCGTATAATGGCCTTCCAGCAACGGTGGCAACTCGCGGAATGAGAGGGCCAGGATGCCCGTGATCAACAGCGTGGCGAAGACCAACATGCCGACGCGGAATTGCATGCTGCGTTCGTTCATGGCAAACGGCCGCCTTCTTCGGCCTGGCCGATCTCCATCAATCGTTCGCCTGCCTCGCCGCGGACGAATTGCGTGACGCGCTTGTCGGCGGCCGAATCCAACAGCCGCGACGGGCCGTCGAAGATGATCTGCGGCTCGCCGGCCTCAAGCCGCCCCAGCGGATAGAGCATGACCACGCGATCGGCCACTTTCTGTGCCGTCCGCATGTCGTGCGTCACGATCACGCTGGTCACCGGATGACGCTGCCGCGTGCTCAGGATCAGTTCGTTGATTACGTCGCTCATGATCGGATCCAGCCCGGTAGTCGGTTCGTCGTAGAGCACGACTTCCGGTTCCATGGCCAGGGCCCGGGCCAGGCCCACGCGCTTCCGCATGCCGCCGGAAAGCTCGGCCGGCTTCTTGAAGAGGATGTTGCCGGGCAATCCCACTTCGGCCAGCCGGGCGAGCACGATTTCGCGGACCTCGGCCGCGCTCTTGGGCGTATGCTGGCGCAAAGGGAAGGCCACGTTCTGGGCCACCGTCATGCTATCGAACAGGGCCGCCTGCTGGAACAAGAACCCAAAACGCGTCCGCTGCCGCGTGAGCTCACGATCGCCCAGCAGGGCCATGTCTTGACCGTCGAAGAGCACCCTGCCCCGCACCGGCCAGAGCAAGCCGATGATCGTTTTCAACAGCACGGTCTTGCCGCAACCGCTCTCGCCGATCACCGCCAGCGTCTGGCCGCGGCCTACCTCCAGGTTGATGTCCCGCAGCACCCGATGAGCGGTGAACTCGATGCTGAGATTCTCCAGCCGGATCAACGGCTCGCCGGAAGGGATCGGGTTGTGGGTAGTGCTGACCATGAGGAGATTGTACTATGCGGATCAGAAGATTTTTGGGCCCTGCGGCCAGAACGCGGCATAGGTGGCGTTCAGGCCGATGGCCAGGATGAGGTCCAGTGCCAGGATGACGACGAACGAGTAGACGAAGGCCGTCGTGGCCGCCCGCCCCACGCCTTCCGCCCCGGCCTCGCAGTTGAACCCGCGATAGCAACTGATTAGCGCAATGGCTGCGCCGAAAAAAAGACTCTTGAAAACGCCCGCAAACAGGTCGAATTCATGCACGTAGTCGCGCGAGTTGACCCAGTAATGGTGCCAATCGATGCCCAACACGTAGACGCCATACCAGGCCCCGCCCATGACGCCCATGAAGTCGGCCATGATCGTCAGGGCCGGGATCAATAACAAGCAGCCCAAAAAGCGGGGAACGACCAGGTAGTGGATCGGGTTGGCGCCCATGCTGGCCAAGGCATCGATCTGCTCGGTGACGCGCATGGTGCCCAGTTCGGCGGCCATGGCGCTGCCTACCCGGCCGGCCAACATCGTGGCGGCCAACACCGGGCCCAACTCGCGCACCAGCGACATGTTGATCACCGCTCCCAACCGCGATTCCATACCCAACATGCGGAACTGCCCGTGCGCCTGCTCGGCCAGCACCATGCCGATGAACGTCCCCGTCAGGGCCACCACCGGCAGGCTCAGTACGCCGATCTGGTAGAAACTGGGCACCAGCGTGCCCTTCTTCGGGAAGCGAACCAACATCCAACGCATCGTGCGCAGGCCGAACAAGAACGCGGCGCCCATGCCGACCGTCCAATCGATCGTCAGGGCCCCCAGTTCGGTGATCCCGTTGACGACCAGATCCAACAGGCCGCCGGCCCGCGATCGGGAATTCGCCACTGAAGTGTTGCCAGACATGTCTTATCGTAAGAACGGTTTGCACAGGCTGGTGGCCTGTGGGCAAGAAATTTTCCAGGCCGCGCGGCGCAGCCGCTGCCTGGTTGTTTCTTCGTCGCAGATAGCCTGGGGCTTGAGTACGGCTTTGCCGATGACAGCGATTTTTACGATGCGGAAATACAGGGCATTTAGGATGTTTGCGAATTGTGGGATAACGGCGGCGCATGGGCCAGGAGAAAGTCTGTCAAAAACATTGTGAAAATTTGTGGCAATATGGAGTAATCACCGGGGGGGATGGGCTGAAACAAAACGACCCGCCGACAACGGATTGTCAGCGGGGCGTGGCCGGCAGAACAGATGAACAGTTGAGCAGGCGATACCCGCAGGCCATCGGTCATCAACTTGCGGCCGGTGGTACGGCTCGTCCCTCGCCTTCGCTTCGGGCTGCGCACCGGCTCCGCTCGCTCACCCTTGCTTCCTCCGCCACTCGGGAGACACGCACGCCCTGGTCGCAGGGCCTGAACCCGGACTCGTAGTTGACGCGGAACGCCGAACGGCAGTACCAGGCGGGGTGGAGCCAGCTCCCGCCCCGGAGCACGCGGTCCCAGCCCGCGGCAGCACCCGGCGGATCGTCCCTCGGCGAACCCGCATAGTACCCGCCATCACACCAGTCCGCACACCACTCCCACACGTTCCCGTACATGTCATATAGACCCCAGGCGTTCGGCTTCTTCTCGCCCACCGGGTGCGTGCTGCTGCTGGAGTTGTTCGCATACCAGGCATATTCGCCCAGCCCCGACTCATCGTCTCCGTAGCAGTACCTCGTCGTGCTCCCCGCACGGCACGCATATTCCCACTGTGCCTCGGTAGGAAGCGAGAATCTCCCGCCGCCGACCTTTGCTGTGAGCTTGACGCAGAACTGCTGGCAGTTGTCCCAACTGACCTGCTCGACGGGATTCTTCGGTCCCTTGAAATGGCTCGGGTTGTTGCCCATCACGGCTTCCCACTGCTCCTGCGTCACCGGATACTTGCCCAGGTAGAACGGCTTGGTGATCCGAACCCGGTGTTGCGGCTTCTCGTTGCCCAAGGCGTTGCTGTCCGAATCGGGCGAGCCCATCAGGAACTCGCCCGCCGGGATCAGCACCATCTCCAGCTTCACGCCGCCGCCGAGGTCCACGGTCATTTCCTTGCGCGCAGTCGGAGCTGTGCCGGATTCCTGCCCGCAGCCACCTGCAACAACCACAAGCACTACGCACCAAATCGCCGACTGTTGCATCGCAAACCTCCAAAAAGAAAGGGGGTTCTAGTTCGGACAACCACGGTCAGTATACGCCGTCGAAGCCCTTCCCACAACGGCGAGGGATGAAGAGGATGGCGGGCGAACGCAAGCGGTTCGTCTTCAAGATCAAGACGAAAAGTGGCAGAATCGTCGGCAACATCGTCATCGAGGCGAAGGACATCGACTGGGCAATTTGCTCGGGAGTTCACGTGCCATTCCACTCAGGAGACCAATTCGAGACGATTAGGTGTGGGACCCCGCAGCGACCCCGCTGTGTCATCCTGAAGGTGGCCTCGTCGGCCGACCACGTTAAGATGAATGGTGGCGCTGCCTTGAATTCCTTTGTCATGGTGACGGCGGACGGCCGCCGATCCCGAATAGATGGTTGAAAAAAACGCTGCACTGCCAGGAACTGGTCATGACCGAGCTTCTCGTTCTCTCGCCACATCTTGACGACGCCGTCCTGAGTTGCGGCCGGCTGTTGGCCTGTCGCCGCGGCGCCGTGGCGGCCACGCTCTTTCCGGGAAGGCCGTCGCCGGCGTCGTTGACCGACTGGGACCGAACGTGCGGCTTTCCCGATGCAGACACCGCCGTGGCAACGCGACGGGACGAGGACCGGTCCGCTCTAGAATCCTTGGGGGCGACCGCCGTCCATTGCGAGATCCTCGACCGCGTCAATCCCCGCGGGGAAGGATGGGAGGAGAAACTGGTGGCAAGGATCAAGTCCTTGGTGGCCGAGTTCAACCCAGGCGTCCTGGCGACCCCACTGGGGCTGTTTCACCAGGACCACGTCGCAGTGCGCACCGCTGTACTGAAGGTTGTCGCTCCGGATTTCAATGGGCGATGGCTGCTCTACGAGGACCTTCCCTACGCCCGCCGGGAGGGCGCCGCCGCCGAGAACGAGCGAGCTCGCGACGAATTCGCGAGAGCAGGATACGCGTTGGAGGCAGCCGACGTGGAACTGGCCCCAGACTTTGACGCAAAGCTCGCGGCCATCTACTGCTACGCCAGTCAAATACGCGGCATGGGATACGGATCGGAAGAACAGATCCGAGCAACCTTCGCGGTCGAGCGATACTGGCGCCCCGCCGCGGGAACTCTGCGCTGCCAAGACCCACGACTCGTCGCGCGGCGCGCAACTGGGGCGAAGATGCCAGAGGCCATCCAACGTCAGGCCGACGGCGAAAAGAGGCTCAAAAGGCCGGCCGTTGGTCTTCTGAACCGAAGTGGGCTTGCCCCGCGAGAGGGAAGTCGCTATTCTCCCACGCGCTACCATTGGGAGCGACAGTGGAAGGAGCTTACAGAGGAGGAACGCTATGGCAAGTCTGGTTGAACGGACCGAAACTTATCGAAAGGACCGCGGGATGACGAGAGACTCGCCACAATGCCGCCGCGCCGAAAACAGGAAACAGATCTTTCTGACAGCGGTCATCGCAGTTGGGTCTGTCTGTCTTCTCGCGGTCGGTTTCCTAGCGCGCCATTTCGCCCCTAGTCGGCTGGTCCAAATAAGCCAAGTAGCCTTGCCCTCTCGATCTGCTCAGAGGGATCTGGCCGAGGTCCTGGAAGCTTTTTCAAACCACGATTCTCGCCGATCACTGGGAGCAGTGTTGAAATCCGGAGTGCCGCTCGCTCCTCCTTGGGAGGCATACTATTCGTCCGAAGCCGCATCCAGGAATGCCGACAGCTACTCCTGGGATTGCGAGCGAATCATGACCCCGTTCGTCAACAGCGGATGCAGCCCCGGCGTGTCGGACAAGGATAACGTGACCATCAACGCTCAACAGTGCCGGGCCAAGACCGATGTCGTTATTCCCAAGCCGCCAGGGGTCTTTCGCATATTCTTTATTGGCGGATCAGCCGCGTACGGGACGTGCAGCCCCAGCGATGACCGGATAATTGGCGCGTACCTGGAACGATTCCTCAACGCACAGTCGCCGTCCCGATCAAGGGTCAGATTTGAGGTCCTTACTTTCGCAACGCCTGCGTGGACGTCGACACACGAGCGAATCGTGGTTGAAAACCGCCTTGTCGATCTGGCGCCCGATCTGGTCATCAGTTATTCGGGTTCCAACGACATTCATTTTGGGTTCCACGGGACGAATGTTTTCTGGATGTGGACGCAATATGATCAGTTTGCGCTCGCACAGTACAATCGTCTCCGGGAATTGTGCCAACGTCCCTGCCAGAGAGACGTCAGCTTAACGGAAGCGAGACCCCCCGCCGAAGAGCTCGCACGCAGGGTGTATCGGAACGTCTACCTGTCACGATGTGCCCTGTCGCTGAGTCGTGTCCCTTATCTGTACATACTTCAGCCAAACTTGATGGTCTCGAAGAAATGTCTCACGGAGCGGGAGCAGGCTATTACGCGAGGCGCCGACTGGTCCATGGGGCGTATTCCCGGCGTTGAAGAGTACTACCGGAAGGCTTATCGAGAAATCAGCGATATCCTAAGTCCCCTCGTATCGGACAATACGCCCGGATCGCGATTCTACTTTGCTAGTTTCGCTTCGGTTTTTGATGACGTCACGCAGGACATCTTCATCGATAACGTCCACTATGGCGACCGCGGCAACGAAAAAGTTGCCTCAGCAGTATTGGATAAGATTGTCTCCGATTCCATCATCGAGACTCGACTAGGGGACTGCTGCCGACGTTGATTTGGAGTACGCGCCGGAAAAGTCCGTTTTCCGTTACGCTGCGCGGGACACGTCCTCTCCCCGCGGAGTTTCCGCCGAGACACTCGGGAACATAATCGTCGGCCTGGCCGCCGTTGCGCCGGTCGAGCCGATGATTCGATAGTCCAGAAGCCGTTTCATGAGGTACTTGACCTGGCTCGGCCGGACCGACGTCGCCAGCCTGAACAGCCGGCCGGGGTTGGCGAAATAGAATTTTCGAAATGCGCAGATTTGCGCCCGGACTAGTTGGTTGCGTGTCATGCCCGACGGCAACCATTCCGGCTCGCGAAAACTATCCTTGCTCCAATTGGGGCAGAACTGGCCGTCCAGCGTATCCCACAATTCGCAGCCGGGCAAGACATCCAGGATCAAGAACTGCGCCCGCGACAAATTCGACGATGAAGCGAAGTGGATCGTTTCCA
This sequence comes from Thermoguttaceae bacterium, assembly GCA_049509675.1. Lineage (GTDB taxonomy): Bacteria > Planctomycetota > Planctomycetia > Pirellulales > Thermoguttaceae > JBEKZQ01. Next base: position 7,167 of record JBEKZQ010000100.1, read on the forward strand.
CCAAGGTTTCGGCTGTCTCGCCGGGCAGACCGAAGACAAAAAAGCCCTGGCAGCAGATGCCGGCCTTGCGAGCCATCTTGATGGAGTCGTTGATCGTGGCGAGGCTTTCCTGTTTCTTGATGTTTCTTAAGATTTGCGCGTTCGCGGATTCAACGCCGAAAGCGAAATAATAGCAGCCGCTTCGCTTCATGAGCGAGATCAGTTCCGCATCGACTTTATCGGCGCGGATGCCGTTGGGACATGCCCAACTGATTTGTATTTCTTCCGCGATCAGCAGGCGGCAGATTTCCTCGATATGCGATCTTTTCAGCGTCAAGTTGTCGTCTTCAAAATGGATTTCCTTGACGCCGTAATTGTCGACGAGATAGTGAACCTCGTCGATGACGTTGCGAGGCGAACGGAATCGAATGCGGCGGCCGCAAAGCTTGGGACTGGCACAGAACGTGCATTCATAAGGACAGCCGCGCGACGTAACGACGACGCCGATGGGATAATTCCTGGCGATCGCGCCATGGGGCGCGTAAGGGTAGCTCGAAGGACTCATCTGTGCCCAGTCGGGAAACGGGATGTCGTCGAGACAGTCGATCGGTTTGGCCTTGACGACGTTGTCGTCATCGATTGTGTCAATGTTGTCGGCGGTATAAACGCCGGAAATGCCGCGAGGATCGAATCGACGTTCAACCAACTCGGCCAACGCCATTTCACCCTCGCCGGCGATAAGAAAATCGCATTGCGAGTCCCTGAGCGTCGCTCGCGGCAGCACGGTGGGATGAACGCCGCCGAGAATCACGCGCACGCCATACGACTTGAGTTTCCTGCAAAGTGAGACCACTGTGTCATAGTAGCAGGTCATGCACATGATGCCGACCGCCTCGGGCTGCTCCTGCAAAATGCGATCCACCAAGACATCCGCCGTCAGGTTGTCTCGCACGGCGTCGATGATTTTTGTTTCGATGCCTCGTTTTTGCAGATAGGAAGACAGGTATCCCAGGCCAAGAGGGGGAGTAATGATATGCGTGTCGTAAAAAGGCCGGACAAGAAGAATTGCCATTCTGCCCATCGGGTTTGAGAAGTGGATCGTCGACCGGCCGGCAGCGGCAGAATGTTAGCCACAATGGCAATCGATGGCAATAGCGATTCCCAGTCCTTCAAGGGAGAAAGGGAGAATATTTTCGCCGCGCAAGGGACATGGCGTTGCCGCTACCCCTTTCCGCACGTTAGCTGTCATGCGGCCTCGTGGTAGCCTTGGATACGCCTTCTCCATGCGGATCACCGTGGCGTCGCGAACCGACGATTTTTCCAAGATGCCGACTCGCTCCATTTCCTCCTCGGCCAGTGCGATCAACTCCGCGTCGGACATCTTCCACAAGTCGTCGGTCTGGTAGCAGAAATACTCCAGGCCAAGCCACAGCAGCGAGGGATCCGCAACCATCGCGGGGCTCCAATTATTGAAAACCTGAAGCCGTCCGACCCGCACGTCCGGCTCTTGGATGTAAATCCAGTTGTCGCGGATCGGCCGGCGTTCTCCCTGGCAATTGTCGCAGACTTTCAATTGGTCGACCAGCAGGCCGACAGTGATGAAATCGCGATAGATCAACGAGGTTATGACCTTCTTCTGGGCGACATCGCCGCATGGTCGCAAGAGCCTCTTGAAATAGTGGGTCAACGCCGACGCCAATTGCTTTCCAGTCCCTGCGGCGCTCCGCCTCCCGCCAGAACCCGAGGCTCCGAAGCTCGCCGCGGACCCGCGGACAAACTTCCCTTGACGCGTCTGGACGCGATGGATATTCTTCGCCGTCTGCGTGCAGGCTGTTCTCGCTCCGGCAATTCCTGGATGATCGCATGGACATTGTGCTTATCAACCCTCCGCTGTCTCAGGAAGAGCGGTATGGAGTGAAGTTCAAGGCCGGCGGCCAGACCGCGCCCATCGGCCTGGCGATTCTGGCCGCGGTCTGCCGGGAGGCCGGATTTCGGACCGCGATCATCGACGCTGCCGGCCAGGGGCTGGGTCTGGCCGAGACTGTGGAGAAAGTTCTCGCGCTGCGGCCGAAGTACGTCGGACTCACCGCCGCCACCATCTCCGTCTTCAACGCCCGGGACGTGGCCCTGGAACTACGAAAAGCCAATCCCGCGATCAGGATCCTTCTTGGCGGCGCGCACATCACCGCGGCCCTGTCGGAAACCGTGCAACGCATGGGCCCTTTCTTTGACGTTGCCGTGCTCGGCGAGGGGGAGGTCACGATCGTCGACCTCCTCCGGGCCCTCGCCAGCGGCCGGCCGTTGTCGGAAGTGAGGGGAATCGCCTATCGATCCGACGCACGTTGCCGGGAATTCACTTTGACCGCGCCGCGGGAACTCATCGAGGACCTGGACAGTATTCCTTTTCCGGCCTGGGACCTGTTGCCTGATCTGGGCAAGTCCTACTGCCCCCCGGCGCATACCGTGAAGCGTTTCCCGGCATCGCTGATCATGACTTCCCGCGGCTGTCCGGGAAAATGCACCTTTTGCGACAACAAAGTCTTTGGGAGAAGGTTGCGGGCCCATTCCACGGATTACGTGATCCGGCTGATCCGGCACTTGCAGGAGCAGTACGGGATCCGAGAGTTCCAGATCCGGGATGACAACTTTCTGGCGTTCAAGCAGCGGGCGGTCGAACTGTGTCAGCGGCTGATCAACGAAAAGATCGACGTCGCATGGAGCTGCGCCGGCCGAGTCGACATGATCGCGCCCGACATGCTGCGCCTGATGAAGAAGGCCGGATGCTGGCAAATCTGGTACGGCATCGAGTCGGGGAGCGACCGCATCCTAGGGGTCATCAAGAAGAACACGACCTGCGAAAGGATCGAATACGCCGTTCGCAGCACCAAGCGGGCAGGCATTTCTCCCTGCGGATTCTTCATGATCGGCTTGCCGACGGAAACGGAAGACGACATGAAAGCCACGATCGACCTGCTCCTGCGGTTGCCGCTGGACGACTTTCACATCATGCACACCGTGCCCCTGCCCGGCTGTGAACTCTACCGCACGGCACATGAATTCGGCGATTTCGACAACGACTGGAAACAAATGTGTGGCTGGACCGTGTCCTTCCTGCCGCATGGGCTCTCTCCTGAAAAGCTGGTTTACTATTCGAACACGGCCCTGAAAAGATTCTATTTCAGACCGCGGATCATCTGGAGTTACTTGAAGAGGATCCGCAGCGTGAGGCACGCGCAAGTGTACGCCTCCGCGTTGATGGCCTTTCTGGCCTATGTTTCCAAGAACAAGAGGTGTTCCGCCGGAATCGCCGATGTGGGAGTGCGGCCTGAGGCGGGCGGCGGATCGCCGGGCCAGCTCCGGACCTTTTTCGCCGAAAGGACACCAAGGCGCCGCGCGGCCTGAGCCGCCGCCTGGCGAATGGGAGTCCGGCCAGCGTCGCGATGAACAAGATCAGCCGTGCAACGGGCGGCTGGCAATGAGCAACGGCCACGGACTGCCTCGCGCAGTTCCCGCGGCACCTGGACCTGCAGGCAACGATGTTGATCCTCCGCCAGAAACTCGCTTGCGTGGCGATCGGGCTGTTCTTTCTCTTATGCATGGCGCTCGGCGCTTGGCGACTGGACGCCGATCCTTCGCCCTTGAAACGATTAGGCGACGTCAACGACGAAGGCTGGTGGCTGCATAACGCCCGGTGCAAAGTGCTCTTCGGCACCTTCCTGCCGGACGAGATGAACCAGGGACTGATCGGCGCCCCCTTGTTCACTGCCGCGGAGTGGCTGTGTTTTTCTGTCGCCGGCGTGAGTCTCTTTACCGGCCGGCTTGTCTCGTTGGCGGCCCTGTGGTTGATCTTGCTGATGCTTTTCTTTCTGGTGCGCGATGCATTCTCCGCCGGCAAAGCAATGTTGGCCGTGGCCATGTTGGGTCTGATGCACGAGACGCTCATGTATGCCCGATGGTCCACGCCCATCCTGCCCGAAATGTGTTTCCTCACGGCGATCCTTTTCTTCTGGGAACGCGGCAAGAAGGGAAGCCCCGGGTGGATGATGGCAGCCGGCGGATGCCTCGCGGCCGCTGGGGCCATGAAGCTCTCTTCGTTCTATTTCGCGCCTTCCATCGTCTTGTTCCTTGCGGGGAGTTGGGTTGTTCGCAGAGAGATGGATCGCCGGCGTCTGGTTCTGTTCGTCGCCGGCGCCGCCCTGGCAACCGCTGTCCTGGCCGCCTTCTTTCTGGCCAATTGGCAACAGTTCCGCTTCTTCGCCGCGACCGTCGGCAGGGCGAACTTCGTCGGAAGTCACCGCGAGTGGGAGGGACTCCGCGGCTTTCTTAGCGTGCTGCGCAACCCTGCGCTGAAGCATCCCGGTGTGTCGATTCTGACGGTCTTTGTGTCGCTGTGGCTTCTGGAGCAAGTCGTCGCGGTGTCGCAGCGCGGACTGCGATCGGCCTTGTGCCGTCTCTCGACCGCCGAATTCTACTCGTTGTGTTGGTTGGCCGGCTCGATGACGGCGTTGGCCGTTTCGACGGACAAGGCGGACCGCCGCTTCGTGCTGTTCTTCGTACCCATGACGATCCTGGCGGCCATGTTCACGCTGCGGCAGTTTCAATGCGCTGCGGACCGCAGCGGCCGTTGTGACGGCGTCGTTCCCCGGTCTTGGCTTGCGCGGATTGCCTTCTGGCTTACGACCACGCTCGTGTGGGGGTATTACACGGGAGGGGCGATCATTCTGGTCGGGACGCGCGCGTTGTACGCCGACGCCTTGCGGCTACGCCTTCCCGCTTATGCCGTCTCCTTGGCCGCCTCCGCGCTGGTCGCGGCGGTCTTATTCCTGCTCCGCAAACCGAAAGTCGCCCTGGCCGGCTGGTTGGGCCTGTTCTTCGCCGTCAGCCTGACCCTCGATGGCCTCTGGTATCTTCGCCCCAGCTACACGTTGCGCGACGCGTCCCGGTCCCTGGCCTCCGCAGCGGCAGACGGTACAATGTTTGTGGGGTATTGGAGTCACGAATTGTCGTTGGAGAATCGCGCATTGCCGATCCAGTCGCCCTGGCGCCAGGAGGCCCCCCTGAATGGATGGTTCGCCGACGAGGCCTCGTGGCGGAGTTTCCTGATGATCGTCAACGACGATTTCGACGGCGAGCCGGGCCGCGGCTGCGATGCGGAGAAGCTGGCGAGTTTTTCTCCCCGGCGCGTGCGTCAGGTCTGCCAGGTGAACCTGTGTCCGAAACTGCTGGGCGGCTACAGGTTCCGCGCGACCGTCTATCACGTCGCGGCGGACGGGGTCCCGCATGGATGATGGAACGGAGGCGGATCAGGGGCGCGCATCGGCGAAATCGGGGCCTTGGCGCGACGGTGGTTCTGGGCGGCCCCTTTGCCCTTTAGCCCTTTTCGCAATCGGGATCGCGCGCCAGGATTGGCTGTTCGACGACTACCATCCCAAGGGCGCGCGCATTCCGTGGTTCAACCGGCGGGAACGAATTGCCATTGGGAAAATCGGACCGATTCTATCGCACCATGACGCCGCCGGATGTCGACGATTGGGACGAGCCTGCTCTTGGCAGCCGAAGCCACCAAACGCGCGGGCAGCGACGGAAGGGTTGACAAAATATACCTTGACCGAAGAATACTGGGCGAATACACTCATTAGGGTTTCAGGCATTTCTTGACTTTTCGCACGGCCCCTGGGCGGCAGGGCAGGCGTTTGACTACAATTCTCGGGATATCTGCATTCTATCACGACTCTGCGGCGGCGCTTGTCGTGGATGGCGAAATTGTCGCCGCAGCCCAAGAAGAGCGCTTTACCCGCAAGAAACACGACCACGAGTTCCCCGTCCGGGCAATCGAGTTCTGCCTCGCGGAAGGTGGCTTGAAGCCCGACCAACTCGATCTGGTAGGCTTCTACGACAAACCTTTTCTGAAATTCGAGCGGCTGCTGGAAACTTACCTCGCGTTTGTGCCGATGGGCTTTCGCTCCTTCCTGCTCAGCATGCCTCTCTGGTTGCGGCAGAAGCTGCATTTGCCGCGCGAAATCCGCCGGGGCTTGCAAGGGGGCTACCGAAATCGTTGCGTGTTTACAGAACATCACGAATCGCACGCCGCCAGCGCGTTCTTTCCGTCGCCGTTCGAAGAGGCGGCGATTCTCACTGTGGATGGAGTGGGCGAATGGGCAACGGCCAGTTTCGGTGTTGGCCGCGGCAATAGCATTACCCTGACCCACGAACAACGCTTCCCCCATTCGCTCGGATTGTTGTACTCGGCCTTCACCTATTTCTGCGGCTTCCGGGTAAATTCGGGCGAATACAAGCTGATGGGCCTGGCACCCTATGGCGAGCCGAAGTACGAAGACCTGATCCGCGAGAAACTGCTCGACCTGAAAGCCGACGGTTCCTTCCGACTGGACTTGTCTTATTTCGACTTCTGTGCCGGGCTGACCATGACCTCGTCAAGCTTCGCACGGCTGTTCGGCGGACCGCCGCGGAGCCCTGAAGCCAGTCTGACCCAGCGCGAAATGGACCTGGCCGCGTCGATCCAGAACGTGACCGAGGACATCATGCTCCGCACCGTGCGGCACTTGCACGAACAAACGGGGATGGACAATCTTTGCCTGGCGGGGGGCGTGGCCCTGAATTGCGTGGGCAACGGACGGATCCTGACGGAGGGGCCATTCCGAAAGCTCTGGATCCAGCCCGCGGCCGGCGACGCCGGCGGAGCACTGGGAACGGCCTTGTTCATCTGGCACCAACTTCTCGGGCATGAGCGAAAGAGGCGGACGAGCGATACGCAACGTGGTTCTCTTCTGGGGCCGAAATACTCCAACGAACAGATTCGTGCTTTCCTCGATGGTCAGAAGGCGATTTACCGGTACTTCGACGAGGAAGATGAACTGTGCCGCCACGTGGCTGGCCTGATCGCGTCGGAGAAGGTCGTTGGCTGGCTGCAGGGCCGAGTGGAATTCGGCCCGCGGGCCTTGGGCAATCGCAGCATTCTCGGCGACGCGCGCAGCCGCAACATGCAGTCGGTAATGAACCTCAAGATCAAGTTTCGCGAGTCATTTCGGCCCTTCGCGCCGGTAGTGCTTCGAGAACGAGCCAGCGAGTACTTCGAGCTGGACGGCGACGTGGAGAGTCCCTACATGCTGCTGGTGGCTCCGGTGAAACACGAAAAGCGGGTGAAGTACGATGCCAGCGGCGCGGCGGGTCTGGAAAAGTTGAAGAAGATTCGATCCTGCGTGCCCGCCATTACACACGTCGACTATTCGGCCCGCGTGCAGACGGTCGACTCGTGTCGGCACGGCCGGTTTTACAAACTGTTGAAGGCATTCGACGCGCAAACCGATTGCCCGGTAATGATTAACACGAGCTTCAATGTGCGCGGCGAGCCGATCGTTTGCTCTCCCGAGCACGCCTATCGCTGCTTCATGGCTACCAACATGGACGTGCTCGTTCTGGAGAACTACGTGTTGCTGAAGCAAGAGCAACCGGCAGCGAAAGAACGTTCCCTGGACTCTTACCTCGCGCAGTTTTCCTTGGACTAACCATTCCCCGAAGGCACGGTCGTCGACGATGGCCTTGATTCGCGTGAATTATCGTCCGTCGCGGGCAGACTTGGCTGTTTTTGGCCTGTGCTGGCTGCTTTTCTTTGGCTGCTGGGGTGGCATGGTGGCTTGGAGGCATCCGCTCCGGATGCCGGCCGCCTGGGCATTGTGGGGGGCCGCGCTGACCGCGCCGTTGATCGGTCTCCTGAATCCGGAGTTCCTGCGGATACTTTACGTAGGCACGTCGTACCTGGCCTATCCTATCGGCTTGGCGGTGTCCTTCATCCTTCTGGCAGTTCTCTATTTTCTTGTGTTCACGCCCATCGGATTCGTAATGCGGCTGTTTGGCCATGATCCAATGCAACGGCGATTTGATCACGATGCCAATTCCTATTGGATCGCCCGCGAACAGCACAACGACAAGAGTCGATACTTCAAACAGTTTTGAGTGAGGCAGCAAGTCATGGCTTCCAAACCAGAATTACCGGAAGACAAGAAATCGACGGACGAGTTCGCGCGGCAGGCCAGGCAGAAGCAGACCGGCCTGGTCCGCGAATTCATCGACTTCCTTGCGCACAGCAAGAAGTGGTGGTTGACGCCGATCGTGGTGATGTTGTTGCTGATCGGACTTCTCGTGATCCTCGGCAGTACGGGAGCTGCGCCATTCATTTATACGCTCTTTTAGCCCGTAGCCAAGTGAACCCCGTTAGGTTTTTGGGAGTCCGCGCGCACAAAACTCGAAGACCTTCGGCATTTTCAGGCGTATAACCCGTCTTTCGCCCCGTCTTTCGCGGAACGGTATTGACACAAAAAGTTAATTCGGGTATCAGGGCGGCCATGAAGACCGCCGACACCCTCTCGCTGACGCACGAACGTGTGGATGATATACCATTGTTGCTCGG
>JBEKZQ010000101.1:0-15519 GCA_049509675.1 Thermoguttaceae bacterium
TGTCCCAGGTAACGCCGACGCACACGGTCCCCGCGGCGGACACCTTGCCGTTGGCGCCCGCATAGATCAGCCCGGCGGGAATCACGCCATCGGCCACGCCGACCATCGTCCCCTGGGACGAGAGCAGCGTTACCGGGCAGTACACGCTGCCGCTGGACGGGTTGAGGATCGAGCCGGTGTTCATCGGCCGGTTCATGTTGCCGATCGAATCCAGATCGGTGGTGCCGCAGAGCAACAGGACCTTGCTGGACGGATCCATTCGCACTCGCTTGTAGATGTCCAGTTGGGTGTTGCCGCTGGCGGGCAGGGTTTTTTCGCGGCTGATCACATATTGACGCATGATGGAGAACTCCGAATTGAGAAGAGGCGGGAGGAAGAGGAGGGATTGGGGATTGGGGATTGGGGAGGGCAGGGATTAGGAATTGGTAATTAGGGATTAGGATCGCATTGAATCTCTTTTCTAATCCCTAATCCCTAATCCCTTCTTTTCACGCCACTCGGAAGCGGCCGTTGCGGACGACCACCTCCTTGCCGGCGGCGGCGTTGTAGGCCACCACGTAGGACTTATGCAGTTCAGGATTTGCCGCCACGCAGGCCGACAGCGCCTTTTGGCGGTTGCCGTTGTGCCGCTTGAGTTCGACGGCCAGGGCCTCATTCCAGGCGACGATCGGATCGCCGTCGCTCTGGCCTGATGGCGTGCCGCCGCCGTTGCCCAGCAGGGGCACGCCCGGCTTGGCCTTGCTCTGCGAGTCGCGGAGCTGGCTGAGCTGCTCTCGCGCGGCTTGCAGTCGCTTCGACTGCTCAAGCATCCAGGCGCTTTGCGCGGCGGGCAGGGTGGCGGCGCCGGCCAATTGCTTGCAGAGAAATTCGCAATCGGCGCCCGGCAGGGCGGCGACCAGCTCTTGGTACGTGGCGGCGGCGGCGGTGGCGGCGGCGTTGAGTTCGGTCATGGAAATCCTCGAAATTGGGGGTTGGGGTTTGGGAGTCGGGTGGCGCGCCGGCTGGCCCAGCAGCGCGGCAGGCACCCGGGAAAAGATCCGCAGGCGGTCCGAGCCGGCCACGGCCGCCATCTGAATTTCGTCCGTACACTTATCACAGAAGCCGAGCTCGAGAGCCTCCTGACCGGTCATCCAGGTTTCGGCGTCCATCAGGGCCGAGATCGCCTCGGGCGTCTGCCCGGTCCGCTCGGCGTAGATCCCGACGATGCCGGCCTTCATCTTGTCCAACAATTCGGCGGTGTGGCGGAGATCGTCGCTTTCGCCCACGCCGACGCCGCCCGGGTTGTGAATCATCATGTAGGCGTTTGCCGGGCAGTCGATCTCGTCGCCGGCCATCGCTACGACCGAGGCTATCGAGGCGGCCAGGCCGTCGATCGTGACCCGTTTTGGCGCGGGGTGCCGCTTGAGGATGTTGTAGAGGGCGAGCCCCTCGGTGATCGCGCCGCCGGGCGAATTGATGTGAACGTCGATCGACTTCACATCGCCGGCCGTTTTGAGGTCGGTCACCAATTGCTTGGCCGAGTAGCCCCACTGGTCGATGATGTCGAAAAGGTAGAGTTCGGCGGAACCGGCCTGGCAGCGAAAATGGCTTGCGTTCATGGTTGGGTCTGTTGCGTTTGTGTGCTCTTGGCCGGCGGGGTGCCGGGGGCCGGATCGTCGCCGGCCGGATCGCCCTGGGCCATCACGCGGATCGATACGCCGTCGGGGGTCGGCAGGCTGGCAATCTCCCGCCAGGTGACGTTGAGCTTCGGGTATTTTTGATTGAGCAATTCGGCCGTCTTCTGCGCGCGGCGGATCATGCGGGCGTTGTCGTGGCAGATCTCGCGGACCAACTGGCCGTATTCCACGCCCCGCTCCGCCGCGCGGCGGCGGGGACTGATGAGCCCGTTTCTGAGCCTCAACAGGTCCGCCCCCGCGTCTTGAAGCGGCTGGATGTAGGCCCAGGTCGGCTTGTGCCAGCGGTGCCGGTAATACTCCCGGCCCAGCGCGGCCTGCTGAGAGCGGTAGCGGGTGTCGGAGGCGGCTTTCCAATCCAGCCACCAGCGATAGATGGGCCGATGGAACCGTCGCTCATAACGCCGTTGATTGTGGCGGAAACCCATCTGCGCCTGTTGGATGGCGCCCCGCCAGCCGGAGAAGTTCGTCTCGGAGGCGTCCATCAACAGCATCACCAGCGGCATCCCCAGGTTGATGCCGATCAGGGTCAGAATCATCTTCATGTGCGGCAAGTACTCGGGCGACGGCACGTGCGGCGAATCCATCCGGAGCCGTTCGCCCGGGTTGCTGGTGAGGTGCATGCCCGGCCCGACGTTTTCCAGAGTCTCCATACCGCCGTTGGGAGACTGGCGGCGGTGCCGCGGGCCGATCGCCGTGGAGGGCTCATCAAGCGAAAAATTGAGGTCCCGCTCCCGAATGAGGGCGAAGCAGGCGGCCACCTGTTGCCGCAGGAGGGTGGCGAAGTTGGTGTCCTCGAACATCCCGCACAGATCGAAGACTGGGGCCAGGGCCGTAACGCCGCGGGTCTGAGACACCCGCTTCGAGACGTAGGGGTGAAACACCTGCCGGTTGCCTTCCCGATCGTAGGTCGGGTAGGGCAGGATGTCGGAGACAAGCTGCACCGTGCTTGAGAGCGGAACGTCCTGTTTGCAGAGCCAATATTCCAGCCGGCGGCGGGTGTCTTTGTCCAGCAGCACTCCATGCACCACATAGCGGGTGGTGCTGCGAGGCGTTCTGAGCCGATGGGCCTCGACGCACTCCAGTGCGCCGCTATCCATGTTCGGCAGCACGATCGCATCGCCGTCGACGAAGCAGGCCCGCAGGGTCATAAACTCCATTTCCCAGAAGGAGTACTCTCCCGCCACGTCGCACTGCTGAGGGTCGTTGGCCCATTCCTGCCAGTCTTGGCGGACCGCTTCATTCCACTTGTGGTCCGGCGTCTGAGGGTCCAGCGTAAAACCGTCCTGGATCGTGTTGTCCACGGCCCGGTCGATGGTGGCGCCGATCATGCAGTCGTTGCGATCCATGTCCCGCGCCTCTTCCATCGTGCGATAGAAGTCCAGCGGGATGCGGTAATGCCAATCGGCATTGCTCCCCAGCGGCAGAATGCGATCGCGACGGCGGCGGAAGCGGGATTGCTTGGCCGCGGCGTAATCGTTCCGCAAAGAATCGAACTTCTCGGTGAGGGAGGTGAGGGTCGGCATGAGGAGGCGGCAGGGATTAGGGATTAGGGATCAGTCGCAAGCGGATGGACACATATCGCTAATCCCTAATCCCTAATTGCTAATCTCTAAAGCAGTTCACATCGAAGCGGGTGGAGCGGTCGGCGTCGATCCGTTCCGACGCGCTCGCCAGCCAGCTTTGCGCGTGCTGGATCTCGCCGCGCAGGACCTCAAGGTCCAGTTCGACCTCTTCGGCGGAGGTGCCGCCGTGGGAGGCCCGCTTGGGAAGGTCCAATAACAGCAGCCGGCAGGCGGTGATGAACCGCCGGCACTTGCCGGTGTCGTGGTCCTCGGCGTAGGAGGCGTTGTCGGCGTATGCCGCGCGGATGTCGTCGAGCGACGAAGCGGAATTGAGGCTGCTCATGTGGAGCGAAGAGCGTGCAGCGTGGGGCGTGGACCGTGCAGCACGCTACTCTGGCGCAGAGCCTGGCCCGATTACTAGATCATCCGAAGTCCGGAAGGTCCGGAATTCACGGAGAAGTAAGAGAGGGGAAGAGTGTTCAGTGTTCAGTGCTCCGCGCGTCCGGCAGATGCCGGCCCTCGAACAGCCCGGCGCTCCACAGCGCGCGGCGGACCAGCTCGGTCACCGTGCAGCCGCTCTGCGCCGCAGCCATCTTGAGGGCGCGGGCCTCGGCCTGGCTGCAGCGCACCTGCTGCATGGTCAGTTCCGCGTCTTCCGCCGTGCCGGCATCGTCGAATCCGCGCAGTTCGGCCAGGGCCGCCAGCACGTCGCCCACCGCCAGCACGGCCTTGCCGTAGCGCAGCGCGCCCCGCTGCCGATCGGCCCACACCTTGCCGCGGCGGACCGTCTTGGCTTTGGCCGGCGTTGCCCGCGATTCCAGGTAGCCAATCTGCTCTTGCTCGCTGCGGATGCGGTCGCCGGCATACACCTGCCGAAGCTGCGCGGGCGAGAGGCAGAGCGGATCGGCCTGGCGAAACTCGATCCGCCCCTCGCGCCATACGGCCAGTTGCACCGCCGGATCCACGAGCATCCGCTCCTGGTCCGGCAGCGGCAATGAGGTCGCCACCCGCAACAATTGGGGGTAGCCGGCGTAGCGGACCACGATCTCCGGCAGGAGTTGCCCGGCGGCAATCCGCCGCAGATGATCGACAATTCCCAGCCGCAGCCCCGAAAGGTCCTCGCCGCGGCGCTCGAGCTCGGCGACGATGCCAGCCATCTCCCGCAGGTCGTCAGCCGTCCGCGCCAGCAGCCCCGATAGCCGGCTGCGTAGTTCTTCGGTGGGCGCGGTGCTGAGGGCCGACGGCGAGGCCAAGGCGATTTCTTCGCGCGACATAACTCCTCCGGTTTTTCTGCCGCAGGGCCTCGCGTCGGCACTGCGGCGAACAGGTGTAACGATTGCGTCTCAGGTCCGGCAGGCCGGCCATCGGCCGGCCGCAGACCGTGCAACGGTAGCGGTCCCGCTTGATGCGGGCGCGCTCCCGGCTCTTCCTGGCGGCGGCCACCTCGGCGCGCTGTTGCCTCCGCCGCTCCAAGCGGGATTTGTACGCCGCCCGGCATTCGGCCCGCGCGCAGCAGACGTGATTCTTGCGGCGGGCGATGAACGCTTGCCCGCAGATGGCGCAGGGCCGCCTCTCCGTGCGCGGCCCATGTCGTCTCCGTTTTGCGCGGTCCGCCAGGCGGCAGGCCGGCGAACAGAACGCGGCGTTGCCGCGCGCGGCGAAAAACCTCTGGCCGCAGTGCCGGCAGGTCCGCTGGTACCGCGGCGGCGGCCGGCGCGATCGCGCGGCATTGAGCCGCGCCTGCCGCGGACAGCAGGGCCCGAAGCGGCGGTTGGGCCGATCGGCCCGAAACGATTTGCCGCAGCGCCGGCACAGCAGGTAATACCGGCCTGCCGGCGGCGCCAGGTTGGCCAGGGCCAGGGCGGCCAGGGCCAGGTCCGGCGCCGGCCCCGCGGGCGGCACGCAATCCGGCCGCCCGCAGAAGCGCTGATCGTGCCGCACCGTCGGCGCAAACGCCCGCCGGCAGCGCTCGCAGGCAATTGGCCACGCCGCTCGAAGTCAGCCCGCTGTGCCGGGCGAGGAAGCCGACGGAGGCGCCGGGGTGGCGTTTCACGAGCGCGGCGATCGCCGCCACGCTTGGGCGGCGGATAAACACCGCGGCGCGGGCCGCGGCGAATCTCTCAGCCTCAGCGCCCGGCAGGGCCGGCCCGATGTACTGAAAGCCGGCGGTAATCCGGCCGGTGGCGTTTATAGCCCAGTTTTTGCGCGGCGACCGCAACATTTGCCGCGTGCGTCCCGCCGGCGACACCATCCCCAGCCGCTTGCGGTGCCAGAGCGCGGAGCGGCTGCGGTAGTGGATCATGCCGGGGTGTGAGGTGGTTGAGTAGGCCCGGCCGCCCAGCCCGGTCCAGATTGAGGCGCAGAACTCTGAGAGCCTATTGCCGATGCCGAGGCCCTGGTAGTCGGGCAGCACTATAGTGCGATGTTCGCGCATGTCGCCGGTTCGTCGCTTTCCGGTCATGGCGTGGACCCAGGACGAGAAGGCCACCGGCGTTTCGCCCAGAAATGCGCAGAAGCAGCGGGCGCCGCTGAGAATGTTGGTGTTCAGATAATGGTGGCGGCGAAACAGAACCCAGGCGGAGCGGTGGACCGGAGCGATCTCAAGACGGAGCTCCGGCCGGCGCCACTGGCCGCGCCGAAGACACCCCCTTGCCAGTTGTCCGCTGGCCATGTCAAGAACCCAATCCGGCTGCAGCCAATCGAGAATATCATAGTGGCAGGTCACGGCCACGAAGCGCTTTGCAATGCGGGCGTTGCGGATCGACTTTTGCAGGGCGAAGCTGCCGACCTGAGCGACGGTGCGATCGACCAGGCTAGTGAACTCGTCGAAGGCCACCAGGGGCGAGTCGCTCAAAATGGCCCGGGCCAGGTCGCAACGGAAGCGCTCGCCGTTGCTCAGTACGCTATACGGCTTGAGCCAGGCGGGCGGAGAAGACAGCCCGACGGCGGTGAGGGCCTGCACGATATGCTTGATGGATCGGCCGGCCGGGAAGCCGTCGATGATGGCAATGTCTGCGGGCCAATCGCCGTTGGTATAGAGGGCGTCGGCGAAGCCGGCCCGGGCCACGCTGGATTTGCCCGAGCCGCTGGGGCCGACGATGGCGCCGATCTGCCAGTCCTCATCGGCGGCCGGGAGCTCCACGTGAAACTCGACTGAGGCCGTCTTTTCCGGCCGCATGTCGAACATGCCGCGGAGCTGGTCCACGCGGAAACTTTTCTTGATCGGGCAGGTGAGGGCAAGATCAATGCGCATGGGCGTGGGGAGCGGGAGGGATTAGGGATTGGGGCACCATGCAGACTGATGCCGGCAAACTGCCAACGGCTGCTTGATCTCGTGATCGTGCTGAGTTTTCGCCACGCTCTCACCACTCCTTCAGCCGCTTCACTCGGCTTCAGTTATGCACTCGGCTTCAGTTATGTCGAGGTAGTACTCTCGGCCGATAACCATATGCTGCACCGCAGCCAAGTTAACGACGTTCAACCGCAACTCTCCGCCTGGACTCGCCTGCCAGAACTTCGTGTTCTCGTCCGACAGGTCTCTGTTACCGTAAACCGGATTCATCACGATGGTTCGCATTTCGCACGACTCTGATTCCTGGTAGCCGCGCTTGTTCATCACAGGATTGCCGTTAGCATACACCTTCGGCTTGCTGCCTTCGGTAATCTCGATCTTCGTCAGCTTGAATTTTGCTCGTATCGTTTTCATTGTACTACCCTTGTTTTTGGAATGACTTACTTGACGCACCGGAAAAAGTTTTCTGTCACTTCGATTGGAGTGGACAGTCTTCCTTTCCCTCAGATCGTCAACACGCGGCAGGTCCGGCCGGCGGCGGTTAGCTGCTCATAGAGCTGCTTCTGGTCGGCCTCATCGCGGCAATCTACCACCACGCTGTACTGGTCGCGGATCGGCTGATCGGCGCCCGGCTCTGGACTCTCGGCGCCCGGCTCTGGACTCTGGACACTCGACTCTGGACTTTCTCCGTTGTCCCCTGCCTCGGGCGCCAAGGAGTTGGACAATTCCTCCAGGGCCAGGGCGTCGTACAGGTCCTCGTCGGACCCGTGCAATTCGGCCAGAAGCAGTTGCAGGGTCACGGCGTCCCAGCCGGCGAGTTCCGCCGTGCGGTTGTCGGCGATCGCCAGGGCCGCATGGTCCTTGCCGGCAACGTAGATGGCGGCAAGCTCGGTCCATTTGAGCCGCCTGGCGGCCTCAAAGGTGGCGTTGCCGGCGACAATCTCTTTGGTGGCCTCGTCAACGAGCACCGGCTTCACCTGGCCGAACTTTTTCAGGCTGGCCATGATGGCGGCGATGTTCTCTTCGCCGTGCGTCCGCGCATTGCGCGGATCCGGTTTGAGGTCGGCCAGCGGGACCGCCAGGGCGCGGAGCGATTCGTGGATGCGGGGCCGGGTCGGGCGACGTGGGGCGTGCGGCGTGGGGCGTGGGGCGGAAGCACTGGCGGAGCCTGTGGCACGCGGGGGGGGGGGGGCGCGGGGTTTGCGGGGCATGAGAGTCAGTCCGAGGTTTCGTGTGTTTCGTGTCTTTCGTGGATCTTCTTTCCCGCGGGAATTAAAGTGCGCAGTTGCCGCGCCGGGCCGGGCTGGTCGATGGGCAGTCTGGCAATCGCCAATTCGCGGGCAAGATCCAGGAGGCGCTTGCGTTTCTGCAGCACCGGGTTGGCGTCGATCGACGCCAGCAAATTCCGCACGCCCTTGCCGCCGCAGCGACAGCGCTTGCGACCCGGGCTCAGCGGGCGCCCGCAGGAGCGACAATGACGATGTGTGCGAGGCATAACGTTTCTTTCTCGGTCTTTCGTTGTGGATCGCTCCACGCCCCACGCCTCTCAATCCAACTGTTCCAAGAGCCAACGCAGCACGTCGGGCGTGGTCGTGACCCGCCGGCTGTTTGCCAGGCGGGCCCCGGCCGCGTCCAGGCCGGCCAGCATGCGGCGCAGCGAGAGCCGTTGGGCCATGCTCAGATTGTTGACCTCAATATGCTTCGGCAGGTAGCCGGGCGGATCGGGCAGCGCGCCCAGGGGGACGTGGATGGTGAGCAGCCCGAGTTCGGCCGCCGCCTTGTCCAGCAGCCCGCGGCTGTGCGCCGCATAGTCGGGGGCGGGAAGCGTGGGGCGTGGGGCGTCGGGCGTGGGGCCGTTGTCGCACACTTCACGCTCCACGCTCTGGCCGGCGGCCGCTTGAGACAGGCCGAGATCCTCGGCCAGGCCGGAGAACTCGGCATCGGGATCCGCGATCGGCGGGTTTGATTTGCGCGGCATGTTGCGCCCTTTCAGGGCTTGGGGTGCTTGTTGCTGCCATTACCCAGGGCTTCGCCCTGGGCTATTGACTTGCGCCCCATTGGGACGATTTTTCGAACTGAAAACTGAAAACTGAAAACTGAAAACTACCTCTCCGTAATCAGAAACGGCCGGCCGTCCGGCATCAAAACGGGTTCCGGCTCCGGGCCGTCGCTCTGAGGTTCCCCCGCCGCTTCCACAGCGGGCTTCACAAGGCGCACCCCGGCCAGGTGACCGGCGGCGCAGGCGTTGTAGGCGGCGTCAAGAAAATGGTTTCCCTTGCGCAGCTTCGCCCAGACCGTCACGTCGCCGCGGCCCTCAATAAAGCGCTCCTCGGGCCGCTCGGCCGTGAAGTGTTTGGCCAGCGTGACATGCTCGTTGCGGTCTGAGGAGTGGTAGAGCCGGATCGTGCCGTCCAGCTCGCGGGGCGTGGGCCGTGGGGCGGGATCCGTGGGGCGTGGGGCGTGGGGCGATGGTTGCACGCTCCCCGGTTCACGGTCCACGCTCCACGGTCCACGCAGCCGCTCGAAGAGCCAGGACTTCCAAAAATCGGCGTGTACGTCGACGCGGAAGAGCCGCTGGTCGGGGACCCAGGAAACGTAATAGTCCTGGCCGATCAATTTCACTTCCGCGCCCACCTTACTGGGATGATGGTAGCTTCTGAGGCGGCGATCGTATTGAGACAGGCCGCGGCCCAGGGCGGGCAGGAAGCGGCGGCCGGTTTCCTTCTGCCGGCAGAACTCACAGACGCTCTCATACTGATACCCGGCGTCGATGAACACGGGTTTCGGTATTACAATTTCCCCGTCGACCGTATGCCAGCCCTCTAAAATCTGGCCGTCGCGGAGGTCCTCAAGCGCGGCCACAATCGCCTTTTCCACGGGCATCCCCTGGGACGGGACTTCGAAGGTGGAATAGTCGGCGATGATGCCGCGGCAGCCGGGCCGCCAGGCGATCAGCAGCCAGTGGCCTACGCGCTTCCCAAGATCGACGCCCATTGAGAGGTGAGTAAGGTCCTCGGGCAATAGGCCCTTGGTATAGCGGCGGGGGGCGAAGCGGCGGCGGACCTCATCCGGATCCAGCGGGGTCACGCCGAATTCGGGCGACGTGTAGGGGACGGCCCAGAAGAATTGACAGAGCTCCTTTTCGGCCGCCGCCTCGTTGGGCGTGTGACGCGCGGACCATTCCTTGGCGCCGACTTCTCCGGCGGAGATAAACAGATTGTTGAAGCAGTTCGCCCGAAAGCCGAGCGTATCGGTGTCCGGCGGGTCGCCGTGAATGTCGAGAGTCGAGAGTCCAGAGTCGGGAGCCGGGCTCTGGACTCTTGACTCTCGATTCTGGACTTGTATAGTCTGTCCCGCGTGCAAGAGTATGGCATTGAGGTTCATTTGCCGGCGCTCGTCTTCCGTGATCCGCGCGCCGCAGGATGGACAGCAGTAGTAGGCCAGGCGGTGGGCCTGGCGGCGGCTCTCGGCCTCTTCCCAGCCGCGCAGGTGTTCGCGCTCTGGCGTGACGTACTGGTGGCAATGAGGGCAGGGGCAGGCGATGCGCGAATTGCTGCCGCGAAGGATCATCTGCCAGATCCGGCCGGCAGGGATTGAGACCGTGCATTCGCAGTAGAAACGCCGCTTGGACTCGGGGAAGGAGCCCATGCGGGCTTCGAGCTGCGTAATCGGGTCGGTCTCGCGGCTGCCGCCGCCGGCCGCATCCATCTTATCGACCTCGGTAATCACCACGCGGCTGGCGGTGTAGCTCGATCGCTCCTCATCGCCGCCGCCGCCCGTCATAAACTTGATCCGCGCGCCGTTATTGAGGATGATCTCGTCCGAGAAACCGCCGCGGCTGCCGGAGCCGTCGGTGGGCAGGAGATCGGCGTAGCGCGAACAAAGGAACAGCGGGCGGATCTCAGTGTTCCATTTGTTGCGATTCACCTTCATGGTCGGCGCGGCCACGATCGTATCGAGCTTCTCTTCGCAAGTGTGATAGAGCGCGGGGAGCCCGTAGCCGATGTAGCTTTTGCCGCCCTGGACGCAGGCCGTCAGGGCGACGTGGTTCCAGCGGTCGCTGTCGAGTTCGCGCAGGAAGAGCTCTTGCCAGGGCTGAGTCTCAGGCCGCCAGTGCGAACCCTTCATGTCGCCCTTGGCGTTGACCAGCTCGGCCAGGGCGAAATCCCTCATGCCGCGCAGCACCGGGGTCCGCGAATGTGCCAGCATCCAGCCGAATTCGGCCCGCAGGGCACAGCGGTCAGGCGTGGGGAGCATCAGCAGTAGGGCCGTCAGCAAAACGCCGATCAATCTCACGTTGGCAATCGTCCAGGGCATCGTTCAGGGTTTTCTGGGCCGCCGCGCCGAACTCCCGCAACAGCGATTCTCCGGCGCGACGAAGGATCGAAGCGACCGCCGCATGGGCGGCGTGAATTTCGTGGCGCGGCATCCAGGAGCGGACCTCGCATTCGTAACGCAACTCGGCACGGCGGGCGTCGGCCAGCCGCTTGCGCTCCAGGGCCGGGCTGCTATTGGCCGGGCATTCGGCATCATCGACTTCGGCGCCCGCCAGGCGGCGGGCGTTGCGGGCCAGAAAATCGTGCAGCCAGCGCACCACGGCGGCCAGGTCGATTGTCGCGCCGCCAATGGGCAGGCCATAGCGGGTGGCCTGCTCGTTGAGGATCTTGTCCTGGCGGCCGCTCCACTCGCGCCATTCCCGTTTGCGGATCGCGGCGAAGTGCTGCCGACGCAGGGCGTCCTCGCGCTGCGCCTGGACGCGGCGGAGGGCGGCCAGCTCCTCGCGGGCCGGGCGTTGACCGCGCTGGCGTTTCTCAATTGCGGCCCGCGCAAGATCCGCATCGCTCAAAGCCGCCTCCTGCGCCTCTTACTTACCCGGCGATCGATCACGCGCCCAAGAAAAACCCGCCCAAACAAAAAGCGAAGCCCCGCAGTCCCTATCAGGCAAAGAACCTAGACAGGATCGGGGGCTTAGGGTGTTGCCGAGGGCGCGGGGCTGCCCCCCGGGAGGTTGATTGTAGTGTGCGTCGGCGCGGGCGCCGCCTGGCTCACCTGAGCCTGCAGCGATTGCATCTGCGCCTGCAGACCGTTCAGCAATTGATTCAGACCCGTGTCCAGCGGCTGCAAGGCGGGCATCGTCTTCGCCATTTGATCCAGCAACAGCGGTTGCCCGCTGGCTTTCTTGATCAATGCGAGCAGACCGACGCCAAGCCCCAACATCGGCAAATGCTTCTCGAATTGATGCTTCTTCAGCGCATGGATCCCGATGAATGCCACGGCGAGTGCCAACAGGCCCAGCCCCACAAGCTCCGCCGTAGACATCGCTGCCAGCTTGTTGCCCGCGTCCTGAGCTTGAGGGTTCTTGGTCTGTTGGAGTTGTGCGATCAGTTGGCCGATCGGCCCGGCCGCCAGCAGATTCTTGTCGTCGTCGGCGCTCTTCTGTGCGGCCGCAGCCTTGGTGTCGGCCTCCTTAGCCGTCTTCGCGGCGTCGTCGGCGCTCTTCTGTGCGGCCGTGGCCTTGGTCTCGGCGTCCTTCGCCGTCTTCGCGGCGTCGCTGATCTGTTGCAGAGTCTGAGCATCCGCCGCGGTCGGTACGACTGTCGAAGCGATCGGCGTCGGCTGACTTAGATGGTTGAGGATCTGGCCCTGCACATCGCTCTGCGCCCTCAACGCGTCCAGGATCGGCTGCAAGTTCAACGCATCGCCCGCGCCCTGGGGCCACGGATTCACCGCCCCGCCGCCATTGCCGCCCTGGCTGCCATTTCGGTTGAGCAAACGTCCTAGCGGGCAGAGCCCGTTGGGACAGTTTTCACATTCCGCATTCTCAGGCACCATCCATACGACCGGCTGAGGGCTCATCGCATTGACGCGCTCCGCGATATGAGTCCAGTCCACATTGGCGAATCGCTGGCGAATACAATCGCAGCGCGGCCCTTCGCCGCCGTCATTCATGCCCGAGCCGCCGTAGAATCCGCAGATCAGGCCAATGATCTTCGTGCCGTCCGCGGTGAAGATGCTCGATCCGCTCCGCCCATGCTCCGGTCGCGGGCCGTAGATGATGCGGCAGTTTTCATACTTGATCACATGCAACTTTTCGCCGGTAGGCATGGCCGCGGCGGGACAGCCGACGGTATCGACAATCGCCCCGGGTTTCGGCAGATCGGCGGCGGTGCCCAATGCGATCGGCGTGGGCAGCAATCCACCGAATGCGGCCTTCGGAATCACGATGAGCGAGACATCCAGGTCCTTGTCGCTCTGGACGACCTGGCCGGCGATCGGCGCGGAGACGTAGCCGTTTCGGACGAACTGACACGTGACGTTGCCGGAGCCGGCCACGTGGGCAGCCGTAATCACTCCCACCGCGCCGCGCGTGGTAAAGCAGGTGCCGGTGCCGCGCGCGTTCGCATTGGCGATGAGGCAGACGCTATTCAGTTCTTTTTCCAGGGCGGCATTGGCGCTCGGCGCAAGGCACACTACGGCCAGCAGGCCCGCCATCACACAGGCTGCGAGTTTCATGGGGGTTCTCCGATTGGGATTGAGGAACGATGGTTGACTCAGAACTGAGCACGCGCGGACGATCGGCCCTATGCCTCTTCCACGCTGTTGACGGCTACCGCGAACTTTTCGGGATCCGGCGGAATGGCCGGGCGCAGAATCCGTTCCGGCGTAAAACTGTTGGACACGGGCGGCGAGATGCTTCCATTGCCCAGCACTTCGCTTACGCTTACCGTGACCTGAGCGTCCAGGGCTACCTTAATGGTGAGCGGCCCGACGAAGTCGACCGTCACATCCTGGCTGCCGTCCTGGTTGTACGAGCCGCTGATGGTCACCACGCGCTTGGCGTGCGGACCCAGTTGCGCCGCCGCCGGCGGCAACGTGACAGTACATGTTGCGATCTTGGCCATCGCCCTTGACTCCTAATTTCCAATTTCTAACTTCTGACTGCTAACTTCTTGGTCCGGCGTGCGCCGCGCGGATCGCCGCGGCGTCAACCTGGTCGTCCGACCAATACGGCGTACACCAATAATCGAATTGCCGCGGGTCGGCCAGGTCCCCCGGCACAACGTCGCTATCGGCGGCGCGAAGCTGAGGTCCGCCGCCCTGCCGCAGGGCCGCATGCACCAGGGCCGAACAATCCCTCGGCCAGCCCGGATCGTCGCTGTTGCCAATAGGCGCGACGAAGCGCTTGAGACACGGCATGCGCCAGCGATCGGCCAGCCGCCGCAGTCCCACGCGCACGATGTGATTCCAGCCATAGGGATGATTGGCGGCCCGGGCCATGAAGGCCCAGGCCCGCGCCCGGCTGAACTGCCGGCGCACCCGGAACAGATCATATCCGCCGGGGTAGCGCTGAATCTCATCGCCGAAGGGAATCAACCGCGCGCCGATGTGTTCGCGCGTCTCGCCGCAGAGCAACACCTCCTCGCCGGACTCCATGCCGCCGAACAGCCAGCCCAGGGCCGTGGCGTGCGAGTATTGCGCCGACGTGGCATCGCAGATCAACCGCCCCTCAACCCCGCAGGGCCGGGCCAGGGCGATGGTGAACTGAGCCACGTCGTCGCGGATATCGGCGTAACGGACCGGGTTAAAAAAGGTGGACATAGCGTGGGGCGTGCGATTCTCAAAAGGCGTCGGAACAGGCGGCAAGCACTTCATCCTCAGTCAGCCGCGAGTAGTCGCGCTGACAGCCCGGGCAATGCTTTACGGGCCTTACCCGTTCATTGGCCCGCCGCGGCAGGGCCATCACCTGCACTCGGCCGCCCTTGAACACCAGGATCAACAGCGGCTGCTTGCAGCTTGCGCAGCGCGTGGTGATCGAGCGGGTGCCGGGGGCGACGTGGATCATACCAGTGAGGCGCAGGCCCAAAGAGAATTCGTAAAACGAAAGACCGGCTCAAGATCCAGCGTGGAGATCTGCGGCGGAATCGCCGCCGGGCGCGGCGGCTCAGCCGCGCGTTTTGCCGCCAGTTTTTCGGCGTGGATTTTCTCGTATCGCAGGCGCGTCGCCTCGTCGCGAAAGTCAAAACCCAGTTGCACCAGGGGGGCGGCAACCGTGGGGCGTGAAGCGTGGGGCGTGGGCCGTGGCAGACCTTCAATTTCGCAGGCCAGGCAGGGCAGTTCGACGCGGCGGCCGCAACGGGTGCAACGGCCTACGGAACGATCGCGGGCTAGCGGCGGTAGACTTTCCTTGGCAGCCATCATCCTATAGCGGCGTTGCCAGATGCCGGCGGCGATTTTGCTGACCGTGCCCCGCGAAACGCCGCACATCCGGGCGATCGCACGCTGGGATGGCGGCTGCGCCAGGCCGTGGCCGCTGCGACTCAGATTCAGCAGCGCAAGCACCTGATTGGCCACTTCCAATCGAATCACGGAACCGGCTCATCTGGGAGAGGGTCGGTTCCCCGGCCTGGTCGGCGCCCGCCATGTTACACCCGGCGGCGGCGGCCTGTTAAGCACATTTTGGGCCACTGAGGTACCTAAACATGGCCGGAGTCAGAAGTTACGGCGCGAAAAACATGCCCGCCAGCCGAGTTTGAGAGCGAAATAAAGCCATTAGCGTGGTATGCTATGGGCTGATGGCCGGAGTGTTGCGCAGGCCCTCCCCGGGGAATCTGGTCGGTTCGTCGGGCGCAGCACCCCGGCCGTTTTTCTCGGCTGGCCTCTCAGCCGCATGAAAAGGGCCCGTTTGAACGCTAACGGCCCTGGCCCGACAGGGAATAGGTCAATGCCGAAAAGCCTCTGGGAGCAATGCTGAGAAGCGTAGGGTCGGGCCCAGAAAAACCACGAATCAGACGAATAAGGTCCCCGGGCCCGCGCCCCCCGATTCACGCTTTTCCCGCCCCCCTGCTATTGTCAGCCGTGGCCAACAATAATCCAGCAACTCCCTCCGACTGAGGGGTTATCATGCCAGAATGACACCGCACTAGGTCTCTAACCTAGTGCGGTGCGGTAGGTTTGGGCCAATTTCCGCACCCCATCCTAGTGCTGACAT
>JBEKZQ010000102.1:0-15471 GCA_049509675.1 Thermoguttaceae bacterium
ACGCTGAAGGCCAGCGTATACGGCTACGATTTTCTGCCGGCGGACGATTCGCAGCGGCCCGTGCATCGCGACGTGACCTACGAATTCGAGCAGTTCCCGGAAGACCGCACGGAAAAGGACCTGGAGCGGCACGTGACCCCCGCCATCCGGCGGCACATGCAAGACTTCTTGACGGCCATCGACAATCGCGGCAAACCGGTGGCCGACATCGAAGAAGGCCATATCTCGACCGCCAGTTGCATCCTGGCAAACATCTCCTTGCGTTTGGGCCGCAGCCTGACCTGGGACGCCCAGCGGCAACAGGTGGTCGGCGATGAGGAGGCGAACCGCTTGCTGGAGCGGCCGTATCGGCGGCCCTGGCAACATCCGCGGCCCTGGCAACATCCGCGGCCCGCGGAAACGTGAAGCGTGGGGCGTGGGGCAACATCCGCGGCCCTCGTGATTGGAAGCCGCCGGCATGGTACGAGCCGCATAGTCGGGCCGTGCCCGATCAAACTGGCGACCGGCCGCGCGGAACACCACCTGGCACTGGCCGTGAAGGGGTGCTGCCGTGCTGGTAACCGTTCACGGGGGACTGTCCCAATTTTCGCCTGCAATGCGCAGCATTGCCGCGAAAATGGGACTGTCCCCTTTGGCCGGGAGGGGGACAGGTCCATGTTTTCGGCCATCGTCGATTCGCAAGACCGCGTCTTCCGGCCGAAAAATGGACCAGTCCCCGGCCCGTGAACGGTTACCCGTGCTGTGTCAGCCTGGGGGCTCAAAGCTTCTACGTCTTGCGCCACTGTTTCCAGTCTTCTTCGGTCGCGTCGGCCATCGCCTCGGCGGCCTTCCGCAGCCAGTGGGAATGTCGCGCTTGGAAGTCGGCGCGGATGGCGGCCTTTGCCCGAGCCTCGCCCGCCTGGACGTTGGCCGTCTCCTGCCCCATCGCCTGCAAGAGCTTCTGCTCGTCGCGGTCCTTGGGCAGGGCGGCCAATTCGACCCGGCTGCAGTCGGGGGCCAGGCGGCGGATGATCCACGAGCCGCTAAGCTGCACCCACGGGTCGAGCACGCGGACCGCCGTGTCGAGAATTTTCTGGTAGAGAATTTCACCGCCTCCCGCCTGCTTCTCCCACAGGCAAGCCGAGACGGCCAGCGCTTTGGCTTCTCGCGCGATCAGACCGCCCCGCCAGTCGGCCAGGGCTACAAATCGTTGGCGGCCCAGGCTCCCCAATCCGGCGATCCGATGCACGAGCTTGCAGGACAGGCCCTTCTCCGGCAACCATCGCTCCAGGGCGGCGATCACCTCGGGGACGATCGGCTCCTTGGTGGCAGGCAGCTTGTCGAGCTTGTCCCAGAAGGCCACCGGGTCACGAAGATTATTTTGGGCCAGATCGCGGAGCCAGCGATGCCGGTGGGTCAGTACGAATGGACACCCGCCTTGATCGAGCGTGGCGCGGTAGCCGGCCAGGAGCGCATCGCACGCATCCTGGGGATCGAGGGAAAGATGGTTCTCGCGGATCGCCAGGATGGCACTGGCGGCCAGCCGCAGCAGGTCGTTCGTGTACGGCATCGGGCAGGCTTCGTCGAAATCGTTGATGCCCCAGATCAGCCGCCCTTCCGCGTCCCGCCAGGTGCCGAAATTCTCGATGTGCAGGTCGCCGACGCTGAGCACCGTCGGGGCGGCGGCCAGTTCGGGGCAGACCTCCGCCCAGCGCTGGACCCAGCGGTAGAACGTGGCCCGGAGGAACGGAAAAACGCCTTCCGCCATCCGCTGGTGCTTCAGTTTCAGATCGGCCGGGATCAGCGCGATGCGTTTTTCCAGCCAAGCCTCGTAACCTTGGGTGGCCTGCGTGATGTCCATGGCAACTCCTGCTGTCGAGCAATCGCCCACCAAGGTGGGCCCAAAAACTATAACTTGGCTGGTTGCCCGTAGGACGGATTGCCAATCCGTCCGTGTTTTCCGTGACGGATTGGCAATCCGTCCTACACAGGTCATGGGTTCCAATGGAGCAGCCAGCCGCGCGGGGCGACTGTGTGTGCGGCGCCGTCCAGTTCCACGTGGGCGGCCTCGTCGCCAAAATTCTCGATTGTCCAACTGCCGTCGGCAAACAGGTAGAGGGCCACGCGATTGGGCGCACGGAAGGTATGGCCCAAGGGGCGCAGGATCGCTGCCCGCAGGGCATCCAGTTCCGCCTGCGGCAGTGCCAACAGCGACTTGGGATCGCCTTTGACCGGCAAGAGATGCACGTTGGGCGCCGCAAGGTTCACCTTGCCGGCAAGCCGTTTCGCCAGCCCGTCGGTGAGCAAGACCGGCTTGCCGGAGGCAATGAACGCCGACAGCTTGCCGGCCAGATCGGGGTCCTTCAGGGCGTGGATCGAGAAGAAGGCCGCCCGGGACTCGGCGGGAAACTCGTGACAGGGCGCCAACGGCAGGCCGATCATGCCCACGAAATCGAACACCCGCCGCTCATTTTCAGGATGGCTGTTGGCGGGTTTGTACGCGGCCAGGCCCACGATCTGGCGGTGGCGGACCTGTTGGGCAACGTCCAACAGTTCGGGGACGTTCTGCCGCAGGGCCTCGATGTTCTTGGGGCCGGTGCCGTTCTGCAGCGCCCCGTAGCAGAACAACAGCGACTCGCGGGCGCCGCCCAACACGGTCTGCCGGGCCTGTTCCAGGTAGGTCGGCTCGGTGGTGCCAAAGGGATCGTACCAGCCGCCGCCGCATTTCGGGCCGCCGATTCCGCCCAGCCACCGCATGATGAAGTAAGACTCGTATTGCGGCGTGCCGCCCCAGCGCCGATCCTGGTAGTTGCGGGTCTCCGTGCCCACCCAGATGCGGTCGAAGTCGGCCGTCTCCCGCAGCACCTCGTAGCCGCGCTCGTGGAACTCGTCGTACCACTGGGGATACTTGATGATGAGCCGGGCCTTGGGATTCACGCGCTTGGCCGCCGCCAGCACGCACTCCTGCGATAATCGAACCATCAACTCGCTGTGATAGGCCTCCCAGGTATCTTCGGCGACCGGATACGCCTGGCTGCCGATCTTGACGGTCTTGGCCTTTCGGGCCGCATCGCACTGCCCACAGCGGCAGTCGGTGAACCAGAAGTCGTCGATCATGGTTTCGTCGAACAGCCCGGCCGCATACTCGAAGATCCGCCGGATCCGCTCCTGGGCAGCCTGGTCCGTGTAGCAGGAAATCAGGTTCCAACCGGTGGATTGCTTGCCGACGCGGGTGGTGGTCACGCAGCCGGAGACCTCGAAGCCCGCGGCCTGGAAAGCCTGCTTCGCGTGTTGCAGGGCCTCGCGTTTGGCCTGGTAGCCGTCGCGGAAGGATTCGATGTAGACCTTCGTCACGCCCGTCTTGCGGCACCAGTCGATGGCCTTGCTGATTCCATCGTCGCTGGAAAGCCGATCGCGCACGTCCTGGGCGCTGAGCAGGGTCGAGAAGCGGTGCGTCTGCGCCTTGCTCTTGGCCAGGTCCCAAAGGCTTCTTGCCGCCTGGTCACCGCTTGCCGGCTGAGCCGATGCCTGGGCCGCCAGGGCCAAGGAAATCGCCACGGCGGCGAGCGAAACAGTCAACGTCCAAATCATTCGCATGTGTCACCTCCTTGGGGTCTTGCTTGAATTCTCTCCCATTGTAGCGGCGGGGCTTGTGTTATGCACTACAATGGCGGGCCCATCGCCATTGATCCGGGCGCGAAGGGGTCAGGTCCATGTTTTCGGTCACGAGTCCGGCCAAATGGCAATGCCTATCAGCCGAAAAATGGACCAGACCCCGACTTTGCTGTTCTCCTGCAAGTTCGGCTGAAATGTATGGATTTCCGGTCTGTGGCAGGTAGAATGAGGATTCGCCGGCCGCCAGGCAAACAAAGCAAAGGAGCGCAAACATGGTCTTCCGTCTTCGCCAGATCGTCTTATCGGCCTGCTTCACGAACCGTGCGACGCACATCTGCCGGCGCCTTGTCTTGGGCTTGGCACTGCTGGCATGGACCAGCGGCGCGTGGGCGGCCGGCACCTGGTACCTTTCGCCCGGCGGCAGCGACAGCAGCGGGGATGGGTCGCGCGAGAGGCCCTGGAAGACCATCACCTACGCCGCTTACCGAGTTCCGGACGACGGCTCCACGATCGTGCTCTTGGACGGCCTCTACGAGCAATCGCAATCCGTGGGCCGGCAGTTCCGCAGGCCGTGCGTGATCCGCGCCGAGAACCCCTACCGTGCCCGGCTCCGCAGCCCCGCCAGCCGCAATCGGCTCCTCGCCTGCTACGGCGCCGCGAACGTGACGTTCCGGGGCCTGGAGATGTTCGGCTCGGGTGCGACGCAGGGCGAGTATCTCGTTCACGTCGGCACGGCAAAGACGCATCACGTCCTCTTCGAGGACTGCCTGATCCACGATTGCTACAACAACGACCTGGTCAAGGTCAACGACTACGTCCACCACATTACCTTCCGCGGTTGCGTGTTCTTCAATCAGACCGATCACGGGGGCGACCAGCACCTCGACATCAACACGGTGACCGACATCGCCATCGAGGACAGCATCCTGTTCAATGACTACGCCGGCAGCGGCCGGCGCAGCGCCAACCGCAGCCAGGGCTTCGTCGTGGTGAAGAACTCGGGCAGCACTCCCAACGTGACCCGG
This sequence comes from Thermoguttaceae bacterium, assembly GCA_049509675.1. Taxonomy (GTDB): domain Bacteria; phylum Planctomycetota; class Planctomycetia; order Pirellulales; family Thermoguttaceae; genus JBEKZQ01. The sequence continues at coordinate 4,620 of JBEKZQ010000102.1, forward strand.
CGGATCGCTTTGCGCCGGAACATCTTCCTCGGCTGGGACGGCGCGCCCGATCAGGCCTTTGTGCTCCTGGGCGAAGACGGCAAACCGTTCTTCGAGGCCCAAGCGGTGGTCATCGAGAACAACCTCTTCATCCACAACTCGCCCGTGCGCAGTTGGGGCACGCTGCTCTATAAGGGCGGCCTGAAGGACATTACCTTCCGGGCGAACACGGTCGTCGGCCGCCCGGTCGTGAAATGGTCGGGCGCTTATGCCGTGGTGTGCGTGCGAATCGAGCAGAACCCGCCCATGGGCGATCTCAGCTTCGCGAATAACATCTGGTGCGATCCTGCGGGCGGCATGCCGCGTTTCACGATCAGCGATGCGAAAGTCTTCGCTCCCGACAGCAAGCAGGTGATTCTCAACAACATCTACTGGAACGGCGGAAAGCAGGTCCCCACGGAAGCGAGGGATACTTTAGTCCCCGATCGCGATCCGAGAAAGCACCTGGTTGATCCGCGGCTTGGCGAACTGGCCGAAAAGGCGCCGCTGCCAGGTTGGGACGGCGTTAAGGGGCAATTCCGCTCCGGTCAGAAGACGATCCGGGGCGAATTCGAGCGACTGGTCCGCCGCTACGCGGTCCCGGCCGAGGGAAGTCCGGCCCTGGGGGCTGCGGACTGCGCCTCGATGCCCCCGGACGACATCCTTGGAAACCCTCGCGGCAACCGGCCTGACATTGGCTGTTTTCAGAAGCGAGCCGCGGAGGGAACATCGGCGCAGGCCGCCGTCCGTTTCGATGTCGGCCCGCCCGATGACAGGCTGTTCTTCGGCGCCTTCCAGGGCTTCGGCGTGGAGTGGGACCCGTTCTACTGGAACGAGAACAACCGCCGCCGCGGCACGGACGAGGCCGGGTGGAAACTGATCACCGAGCGACTGAAGACCCTGCGCGTGCCGATCGTCCGCATGATGTTCCAACTCGCCTGGTGTCAGCGGGACCCCGATCTGAAACAGTGGGATTGGGACAGCCCGCAGGTCAAGTCGGCCTTCCGCTACCTCGATTTCTGCCAGGCCAACGACATTCACGTCGTGTTGACCGACTGGGGCTGGTCGGTGGGCAGCGGCCGGGGACGCCTTTACGAGAAGCCCGATGATCCGCGCTTCGCCGCCGGCATCGCAGCGTACCTCCGCGAGCTGATCGTCCGCCGCGGCTACACCTGCATCAAGTACCTGGTCGTGGGCAACGAGCCCGACAACGAACTGGCCCATTGGCACTCCCACGCCGCCTACGTGGCGATGTATCGCAACGTGGACGCGGCGCTGCGGCGTGAAATGCTCCGCGATCGCGTCAAGCTTACCGGTCCGGATATGGCCGGGCAGTGGGACTTCATGCGCAAGAGCATCGACGCCATGAAGGACGTGCTGGACGCCTACGATTTCCACCGCTATGCTTCCTGGGAAGAAACGGCCAATCGCGGCCTGCCGGGCACCTGGGAAAGCCTGTGGAGCCACCTCGACCTATGGCGGGGCGAGGTGCTCCGGCGCGACCCGGCCGGGGCACGCAAGCCGCTTCTGGTCACCGAGATGGGCAGCGCCGGCGGCAGCACCGACGAGCAGCCGAAGATCGACACTTTCGATTACGGCCTGCACATGGCCGACTACGGCACGACCCTGTTGGGCGCCCGCATCCAGGCCGGCATCGCCTGGACGGCCCACGACATCTACTACTTCGACGGCAACCAGTTCATGCGCTGGGGCATGTGGCGGTACGGCGATCGCCAATGGGGCCTGCGGCCGTGGTCGCAAGCCTACGGCCTGTTGATCCGTCACGCACCGCGGGGAAGCACTCGGGCGCCCGTGGACGGGACCCCGCCCAAGGCGCCATCGCTAAGCCCGTGCCGCTGTGCGGCCCTGCTGCGTCCTGGCGGCGGCTGGAACGTCTTCCTCGTCAACCGCGCCGACCACGACCTTGCCGCCGAAATCGTGCTGCCCGAAGCGCCGAAGGCGGATCTTGCCCTCTATCGCTTCGATCAGAAGTCCCTGGAGCAGAACCCGGACCGGATCGACCTGCCGCCGGTCGGCGGCCTCTCGTCGGCGCGCAGGCTCCGCGTCCCGCTGCCGCCCAGTAGTTTCACGGTGCTCGTGGAGAAATAGAAATCAGGTAACCGTTCACGGGGGACTGTCCCAATTTTCGCCTGCAATGCGCAGCATTACCGCGAAAATGGGACTGTCCCCTTTGGCCCAGGAGGTAAAGTCCATGAACAGTCACAAACTCGCGATGAGTGCAACAGTCGTGGCATTGACGCTGGCTTGCGGCGTGGCGGCCGCGACAGCGAAGTCCAATGGCGGTGAGCTTGAGGGCGCGCGCGCAGTGTTGGCTCCGCTGGCGCTCGTACACAAGCCGGTCGATCGCGCACCCCAACGGCGCGCCCACGCTCAACCGGCGGCGCCGGACAGCGCAAGGGAGATTCCCTACGTCGAGACGGCGCCCGAACCGGCGTTGACGGATGCCGAGAAGCAGCGGGGCTACCTGCTGTTTGCCCGTCCCACCGTGGAACCCGTCTATCCCAACACGCGGCCGCGGGCGGACGAGCGGCTGGAGGCCCTGGTCGCTTTCGCCGCACCCGGCCAGTTTGAGCCGGTGACGCTGGCCCTCTACACGGTCCGCCCGCTGGAGAATCTGAAGGTTCGCGTTTCGCCCTTGGCGTGTGCCGCGGGCGAAATCCCTGCCGACCGCATCGAGGTACGATTGGGCACCTACTGGAACGTCGGCTACCCGTCCTACACGACCGTCAACACCTACCGGCGCACGCCGGAACTCCTGGAGCGCGCGACCGTCCACTCGTCGCCCGCCGCCGAGTGCCAGCGGTACTGGCTCACGATCCACGTGCCCGAGGATGCCAAGCCGGGCCTCTACCAGGGCACGGTGACCCTCTGGGACGATGGATTCGATCGCGCCCTGAGCATCCCGATCGCGCTGAGGGTTTTGGGCTTCCATCTGACGAAAGACCCGGCCAAGCACTACTCCGCCTATTACTACGTGCGGAACCAAAGCTTCTACCGGGGGCGGAGCGAAGAGTTTATTCGCAAGGCCTGCGACAACGACTACCGGGCCATGGCCGACTTCGGACTGGACATGCTGCCGACCCTGTACTTGAGTTGCGAGGACGGCAAGCAGATCGTGGTGCGCGACGCCGACGAAATCCCGCGGATGCTGGCCGCCGGACTGCATGGACCGGCGCCGGTGACGGCCGACGATGTGATCAACCGCCTTTATCGCCAGAGCACGCCCGGCGGAAAAGTCGAGAGCCACTGGCGCGTGAGGCCCATGCCTCCGCCCGCGTTCTACCAGCGCATCACCGCGATGTTCCGGGCGTTCGAGGTCCGGCGCAAGGCCAAGGGCTGGCCGGAGTTCATCTGCTGCCCGATCGATGAGGTCGATCCGTCATGCAAGGAGTTTGGCGTGAAGGTCTACGCCGCGGTCAAGGCGGCGGGCATCAGGACCTACGCCACCAAAGATCCCGTGGAGCCCGATGCGGCCGCCTATGCCCCCCAGCTCGACATCTGGTGCTCCCAGCCGTACTCGATGCCCTATGAGCGGATCGTCGCCCAGCGGCGGTACGAATACTGGTGCTATCCGAATCACAATGCGGGCGAGATCAAAGACCGCCTGACGATGTGCAAAGGCGGCCGGATGACCTATGGTTTCGGCTTCTGGCGGAGCGGCTACACCACGCTGATCCCCTGGGATTGGAATTGGACGTGTGCGCCGGACCAGTTCGATTATCTGCGCGGCCGTGAGTCAGGGTGTGGGCAGCGGATGGACGACGACGGCGAGGTCATTCCCGCCGTGTACTGGTCCTGCTTCCGCGAGGGTTTCGACGATGCCCGCTATCTCTACACGCTCCAGCAGGCAATCGTCCAGCGGCAGGATTCCACCGATCCGGCCTGCCAGGAGGCGGTTCGCCAGGGGCGACGAATTTTGCAAGAGACGTGGGACTCTATCCGCGTCCAACCGAAATACCTGGCCACCGGCATGTGGCCCTCGGAGGAGTTCCATGCGATTCGATGGCGCCTGGCGGCCCACACCGAGCGACTGCTTCAGTACAAAGCCACCAACAAGGCGACGGCCCCGTCGGTCTTGATCGACGCCGCCGCCGCGGCCCCGGCGAAGGCGGAAGCTCCTTCGCCCTTCGAGCAGGCTGCCAAGGCGGGGAAGCTCGAAGCCTTCGACCTGGGAGGCGACTTCCGCTCCTGGGCCAACGGCACCGCCGAGGGCAAGATCGAGATCACCGACGAAGCGCGGCACCAGCGCCGGACGGGACTCCGCTGGACGGTCGCCGTCGACTGGGAGCACGACGGCGGGGAAGGCGGCCACTATCCGATCGGCTGGCCGCGGATCAGTCGCAGTTTCAAGCCCGGTGAACTTGACCTCAGCCGCTATGAGTCGCTCCTGTTTTGGCTGCGGGTGGACTCCAGCCGCGATCAGTCCGGCATGAGCCGAACGCCCATGGGACTCGTGATTCGCTCGCACGCCACGAATAGGACGCTCTACGAGAAGACCTTGGACCTGGGCGGCCGGCAGCACGCTTGGACGCCCGTGCGATTCTCCGTGCCGGAGATGATTGCGGCGGCCGGCGGCGGCCGGGAACCGTGGAAGTCGATCAGCCTCGTGCAACTGTTCATTTCCGAAGCAGACTTTCCGCACGGCACGCGACTGGTCTTTGACGTGGGCGAGGCGCTGGCCCAGCGATTGCAGGAGCCGACGCTCGTTGGACTGCAAGCCCCCCGCTTCGTACTCTTGCCTCGGCGCGAGTTGGCCCTCACGTTCGACGTGGCGGGCGCCAACGCTGTCTCCAAGGGCAGCCACGCGATCAACGTTGCATTGGCGACCGTCGAGGGGGCGGTCCGCGCCGAGGCGCAACAGGACCTAGCCCTCGGCAACAGGATCGCAATAGCCCTGTCGGCGATTCAGCCGGGGGTGTACACGCTGCGGGCGACCATCCGCAACGCCAAGGACCAGCCCTGCTCGCAGTGGACGCATCCGATCACCCTGCTCGCCGGGCCGCTCGATTAGCAAACCGAGAATGCAATCGAAATTGGCAAGATCCCCTTGCCTTTGCTGGCCCTTTTCTTCCCGCAGCCCGAGGTTCGGCGTGGGAAAGGGGTCAGAACTATTTATTAAATCGTTCTGCCCCCCTTTTCCCCCCCTGTGCGTCGGCGTCTTGCATACCCTCAAGTTGTTCTTCGACTTCCCGATGGCTCTGATAGCAGAAGCCGCAAGCGCACCCGAAGGCCGACCTCGCGTCCACGACGAATTTCGTTTTGAGATGCTCTCGCACAACGTCGGTTGCGCTTACTGCCGCGACATAAAACCTGGGATCATCCTTATTCCAAGGCCCAGTTGTCGGAAGCGGCTCGTCAGAGCCGATGTAGACCATGTGGCACATATCGTTCCGGCGCCTGCTTGACGGCCGCGATGCACTTCTCCGAACACAAGTATAAGGGATACTCGCCGATGAGCAGCTTGACGACCTGACCGTTGCTGCCCAGCGGGTGGCCTGAGACCGGGCAGATCGCCTGACGGGCGACCTTGCCGCGGTCGGCCTCGGCGAGCGCCACCTGCGCTACGTACGGGCGGATCTTCCCACGCGTGAAAATGGGCGCGAACGAGGCTGTCGGATGACGGCGGTCGGGAAGGTTGGAGAACTCCAGCGTGATCGGTGTTTCCGCATCGCGCAACTGGCCCACGTCGAAAACGGCCATGACGTAGTCCTGCTCGGCCATCTCCGGCGGCACGGCAACGAACACGAGCGGAATCCGCCGGCTCGCCGTCTCGCCTGGAAGTTGCAGCGACATCTGCACGCGAACGTCCCGCGCGGCGAGCGGCTTAGCCTCTTTGTCGTACACGTAAATGCGGGTCTGCAAGGGCATGAAGACCAGCTCGTAGCGATTGTCGGCCGTGGTCAGGAATTGGCCGCCGTGCGGCGTGAGCGCTACCAACGGCGGTGGGGGGGCGACGAGTTCAGCGGCGTGGTCCGCCTCGCCGGCCGCATGGCCCTTGCTGCCGCCGCCATGCCGGCCGCCGCCGAACTGACCCAGCGCGGTGGCGGCGGCAAATGCACACGCGATGGCCATTAGCAAGGCTGCCCGAAATGCCAAAATTCCTGGGCGTTTCATCGACATGTCAAGATCGCTCCGCCTCCTTGGGCTTGGGCGGCGGCTCGTGTCCGTGGTGCGGTGGACCGGGGTTGGCGCGGCCATGATGATGGCCGGCCTCGGCGGCCTTTGCCGCCGCGTCGTCGGCCAACACCGTCTCGCCCAATTCCCGCAGCACCTTCGATAACGTGCCGTATTCCGTGGCCAGCATCATGCGCCCTGGCCCGCGCGAAGCCGGCTCATCGAGTTTCTTGGCGTTGGCGACGGCCTCCTCCAGGCTCGCCCGGGCATGGGGCCAATCGCGGCGGGTGATTTGAATGTCGGCCAGTTGGTGCAGTTCCCGGCCCAGGAAGAAACGATATCCGTGCAGCGCGTCGAACTCGGCAACCAGACTCTTGTGCAACTGGACGGCCTGCTCCAGGTGCTGTTGGGCGTCGGCCATCGCGCCGGCCCTTTGCTCGACCTCCGCCTGGCGGACATCGGCGCGTGCCAGCAACTCCTTGTACTGCGGGACCGTGGGATACCGAGCGCTGAGCTCGCGGGCCATGGCCATCCCCCGGCCGATCTGTTTCACGGCGTCGTCGGGCAAGTTCTTCTCTCGCGGCGGGGGACTTGGCATCAAGCAGGCGGAGGCCAATTCAAAACGATAGTCGGGGTTCTGCGGCGCATCGGACACCAACTGCTCCAGCAGGCGAAAACTTTCCCGCCGGGCCGCGTCGCCCTCCGCCTGGCGGCCGCCGCGCAGGGCAAGCAGACTGCGGTCCCGCTGGCTGCGGGCCAAGGCCAGTCGGTACCGCAGATTATCGGGCGACTGCTCCACGAGCTTCTGGAGGATCTCCAGGGCCTGCCGGTTGTTCTCGCGGGGCTGCGACTCGCGGTTCCACGACCCGCGCCGCGGGCGCCGGCCCTCGGCCACGCCGCGCTCCGGCCCGCGACCCGGCCCGGTGGCGCTAAGGAGGCTGAAGGTGCGGGCCAGCTCGAAGCGGCTCTCGGGCAGCGCGGCGCTGGCGGGCAGCTCTTTTTGCAGTGTTTCGCGGGCCTCGACGTGGGCACCGCGCGCTTCGGCAAGCCGGCCCGTGTTGCGGTACACTTCGCCCAGGTCGTTATGAATGGCGGCGATGGTCGTCAGGTGGTCGCTGCCGTCGCTGGCCTCGCCGTCGAGGTGTTGGTAGCCGGCCAGGGCGCGGCGGTAGGCCGTCTCCGCCTTGTCGTATTGTCCGAGCCGCTTCTGGATGTCGCCCACGCGCCGATAGGCCCGAGCGGTCTCCTTTTGCAGTTTGACGTCGGACTGGTTCTCCTGGGCGAACTGATCGTAGAACTTCAACATGCTTTCCAGGAGTGCGGCGTCTTTGTCGCTGACGGCGGCCTCCCAGGTCGGCTCCGGCACGTCCTCATCCTCGTCCTGGTCCTCGGCCTGGCTGCTGGGGGTCGAAGCGACTTTGCTGAAGATGTCGTCAAAGGCCTTGGTCGCCAGGTGCAAGTTGGTCTCGGCGCGCTCGCGTTCGACCGAGACGCGGGCCAGGGCGTGGTTGGTGCGGAGATAACCGACCGAGGCCACGGCGGCGACGGCCACCAGCAGTGCCAGGGCGGTGCCGCCCAGGGCCGAGACGGCCCGATTGCGCCGGCACCATCGCCACAGGCGGCCGACCGGCGTGGCGCGGCGGGCGAAGACGGGCCGATCCTCGAGGAAGCGCGTCAGGTCCGCGGCGAATTCACCGGCCGTGGCATAGCGATGCTCTCCGTGGCTGGCGATGGCCTTGACCACGATCGTTTCCAAATCGCGGGGAATGGCCGGGTTCAGTCGCCGCGGCGGCGGCGGTTCTTCTTGGGTCACCTGGCGGATCAAGCGGCGTTGGTCTGTTTCGTCGAACGCCGGCCGCAGCGTGAGCAACTCGTAGAGCGTCAGCCCCAGGCTGTAGACGTCGCTGCGGCGATCCGCCTTCCCCTGGAACTGCTCCGGGGCCATGTAACGCAACGTGCCGACCATGTCGCCGGAATTCGTCAGGTCCTCGCGGTCGGCCAGCTTGGCCAGCCCGAAGTCGGTGATCCACACCGTCCCGCGGTTGTCCAAGAGGAGATTGGCCGGCTTGATGTCGCGGTGCAGGGTGCCCTGGCGGTGGGCATACTCCAAGGCATCGGCCACCTGCACGCCGATCTGGGCAACGTTCCGCCAGTACCGCTGCCCGGAGGGCGATCGTCCGCTGGCAGACAAGCCCTTCGAGCCGGGGCCGGGCGCGGAGCGCAAGTCGGTCGCCGGCGCGCCGCCTGCTTGCTCGGGCGCGGCACGGGGCGTGCCGGTCCCCGCTTCCCCGGGCACGGCAGCGGACCGTCCCTGGTTGGAAGACCGGGAACCGGACCGCTCTCTCAGGCTGGAGACCGGCGTGTTCGGCGTGGGCGGACCGGCCAGCAATAACTGGGCGGCTTGCGATGCGGAAAACGGCTCGCCTGCTCGCTCGGTCGGCGGCGCTTCACCTTCTTCGGCGCACGCTATGGTCTTGGGGCTCGTGGCCTCCAGGCTCAACACCCGCAGGATCTTGTCCAATCCCTGGCCGGGAATGAACTGCATCACGTAGTAGCGGACGCCGTCCTGCTGGCCGACGCCGAACACGGGAACGATGTTCGTATGGTGCAGTCGGGCGGCAGCCTGCGCCTCGCGCAAGAATCGTTGCAAGCGCGTGGGCGAAGCGATGCAGCCCGGCGGCAGCACCTTCAGTGCCACATGACGCCCCAGCGACTCCTGCTCCGCTTCGTAGACGACTCCCATCCCTCCGCGACCGATCTCCCGCAAAATGCGAAAATCGCCCAGCCGCTCGATCGCCCCCGCGCCGTGGGCCGCCGCCGCGCCGCCGCTGCGGACCGGCGACGAGCCGGTATTGGGCTTGAACTCCTCCAGCAGCAACAGCGTCGGGAACAGGTCGCGGATGCGTTGGGCCAGGTGCGGATGTTTTTCCACGTAGTCGGTGATCGAGGCCTCCTGGCCCCGCCGCCGCCTGGCAAGAAAGTCCTCGGCCAGTTCCTCCAACGGGTCGCGATCCAGGCTGGCATCGATCATGACGCGGTTCTCCGTCGCTTTGTTCATCGCTATACTTTGTGCGGTATTATATTTTGCGCGGTTTGAAATCATTCCAACCGCGGCAATAGGAGAACGGATCGCATCATTACAAACCACTCACACGAGAACCATCCCCGGCGCGAGTGCCCAGCGCCGCCTTCAGACGCTCCAGGGCGCGGATGTATCGTTTGCTGGCCGCCGCGGTGGTGATGCCCAATTCCTCGGCCACTTCCTGGTTGGTCAACTCCTCATAGTGCCGCAGCGCGAGCACTTCGCGGTCCAGCGGATCCAGACCGTCGACCAGTTCCTGCACGCTCGCCTGCATCTCCATGCGCATCACCGCCATGCTGGGCGACGTCACCTGTGCCAACAATCCGCAGGAGAGCGACACGGAATCGACCTCGGGCGCGGCCGGCCGCCCCAGGGCGACCTCCTGCCGGGCATCGCGTTTCTGGACCCCCAAGTGCTGCCGATGAATCGCCATCAGACGCTGACCGGTCAGGAACCGCAGCCACAAGAACGGCGACATGGGCAGGTGGGCCAAGTACCGGTCCAATTGCCGGGAGGCGTCCAAGTAGGCGTCTTGCAAGACATCAGAGGCATCTATCCTCCCCGCTATGCGGTGGTCCAGGCGGAGCTGCACCATGCGGCGGAGCCGCTCACGGTGGCCCATGAATGTCTCCGCCAACGCAGCCTGCCCCCCCCTCTGGAGGTGCTCGGTGTCGCGTACCGATGCGTTGCTGTCGCTGCCGGTGAACTGCTTCATGTCTATTCAACCGATCAACCAGTTACCGGGTTACGATGGGGGTATTAGACTATCCGATAGATGTAATCAATCGCTGCAACCCCACAATATGGTGGGTTATGTTTTGCGCGGTTTGAAATAATACGAACCGTAACGACATGGAAACGATCGTATCATTCTTGACCGTTCGCAGTACAAAAGACGGTATTATGGAAAAAACCGGTCAAACTGATTATAACCTGTCTCCGACCGCTGTGCTTCTGCAAATTAGTAATGTAGAGCCTGAGAAGTATCTTCACATCGCGTGCCGCAGTGCAGGGAATCGGATCCCTTTTGCCAAAGCGGCCGCACAGCACGAGGAGGATTGGGTACGATGAGACGAATGGTGATCGGACTGATGATGACTAGCTTGCTCGCCTTTGTGGCGGGACAAGCCGCTTGGGGCGATGACAAGCCTGCCCCCAAGAAAGAGCACGGCAAGAAAGCCGCGGCTGCCAAGACTGCATCGGGTGCCGAGAAGGCGCCGGCAGCCCAGCACAAGCAACCTGGGCCCGCAAAGCACGCCCGACAGTCTTCCGGCAAGGGCGCCGCTGCAAAGCATGGCCAACATGGACAGCACCAGCACCAAGGCCATTTCGGCAAGGGTCCCCGCGGACAGCACCAGCGCCAAGGCCACTTCGCCAAGGGTGGCTGGGGTCAGCACCAGCGCCAAGGTCATTTCGGCAAGGGTCCCCGCGGACAGCACCAGCGCCAAGGTCATTTCGGCAAGGGTGGCTGGGGACAGCACCAGCGCCAAGGCCACTTCGCCAAGGGTGGGCGGGGTCAGCACCAGCGCCAAGGTCATTTCGGCAAGGGTCCCCGCGGACAGCACCAGCGCCAAGGCCACTTCGCCAAGGGTGGCTGGGGTCAGCACCAGCGCCAAG
>JBEKZQ010000103.1:0-15437 GCA_049509675.1 Thermoguttaceae bacterium
GCCAACTTTCCTGCCGCGCGCCCTCGGCCTGGCAGTGGAAAGACATTCGTTTCGGTTGGCAGTTGGCCAAGGAGATGGGCCGGCTGGACATCGGACAGAGCGTGGCGGTCCGCGACCAGGCGGTGCTGGCGGTCGAGGCCGTAGAGGGCACCGACGAGTGCATCCGCCGCGCGGGCCAACTGTGCCCGGCCGGCGGCTTTACGGTGGTGAAGGTCGCCAAGCCGCAGCAGGACATGCGTTTCGACGTGCCCACGATCGGACTGGGTACGCTGGAAACGCTCGTCGCCGCCGGCGGCCGCGTGTTGGCGGTAGAAGCCGGCCGGACCATTCTGCTGGACGCCCCGCAAGTCCTCGATCTCGCCGATCGCCACGGCGTGGTAATCGTGGCGGTCGAGGGCTGAGCGGCGGGCGGGGCACCGGCTATTGACAGTGTTTTTTGCGGCGGGAAGCACTGGCAGAGCCAGTGGCACTCGGCACGCGGCGATCATCCTTCAACGATCGCTATTTCCTCCGCGGTCAGGCCGTACAGCCCGTACACCAGCCGGTCGATCGCCGCGTCGGTGGCGTCAATCTGGCGCCGGATGGTGGTGCGCTGGGCTTCTGACTTCGCAGCGTTAAGCCGCTCGTGCAAGGTCTGCATCAAGCCGGCCAAGCCGACAAGCTGGCCATGAACGGCCAAATCTTCCGCGTCCCTGAAGTCGATGACCCGAAAGGGAAGTAGAGACAGGAATTGCCGATTCGCAGACCTCCAGCCTCCCCGGAAGGGCGCGCTCACGTGCGGGAAGTACCATCGCATCAGGCGGGAATTCAGCAGCGTCAAAACGTACTCCAAGCCATGCGCCGCGTGCGGCGCCTTCAAGGTCACGCCCCCGACATCGACGTTGTCCAAAAAGTGGCTTCCGTCTTTGTCCAACGCGGCGTGCAGTCGCTCCACCAGCCTGGGCACACAGACCTTAACACGGCTCTGTATGCCAAGGTTCTGACTTCGGCCAAGCCGGTGCCAATCGGTATCGTGGAATTTGCCCTTCTCACGACCCTCCAGGCGTTTCTTGTTTTCGAGAAAATAGGCTGCCGTCTTGGGATAGTCGCGTTGTATTATCTTGAAGTCCATCAGACCGGCGCGCTCGTCCCGGACGGTGTAGGGAAACAAGACGTACTGCCGATTGGGAAGGGAACGATAGCGGCCAATATCTGTTCCGCTGACGATGGGGTAGAGAAGGTCCTTCTCAAAGGTCCATTCCTGGGCAAGCGCCTTTGATCTTAGGCGAAAGGTTCGGCTTGTTTCAGCGACGAAGTCCATGATGTAAACGTCATCCGCGCTTGTCTGAAGGCCGACGAAAATCTCGGCAACATCGCCAAGCTTGACGGGAATCGAAGTCAATCGCTCGAACAAGGCGGTGCCGTCGCCGACGGCAAAATTCCACTCGGACCCGGTAATTTGCGCGGCCTTGATCTTCCCCTCGCATCCTTTCCCGCTTGCTCGCCAGGCCAATAGGTCATCGACCTTGGCGAAGCGGCACTCCTTGGACGGCGACTTATCCAAGAACAACAGGCAGGTATAGGTTGTCGCCCCGTCGAAAACCTGTTGCGCCCCGAAATGCACGACATGCGAAAGGTGTTTCCCCTTGGCGATGACCGCCCGCAACGGCTCGCCGTATTGTGAGTTGAAGAACTTGTGTGGGCAGATGAATCCCAGATGGCCGTTGGGATTCAGCAGCCTCAAGCCCTGTTCGATGAAGACAACGTAGATGTCGTAGTTGCCCGCCTTGCCAGCGTCGAATAATTCCCTGTAGATAACTACTTCTGCATATTGCGGCGCAACTTGCTCAGAGTTTCCGACATCCCAACCAAGGGCTTCAAAGAACGGGTCGATGAGTTGTTGCCGAACCTGGGCCTCATTACGGACGCGAAACTCGTCCCGATTGACCTGAAAGTAGGCGCACAGCCTGGCGACTTCATCCTTGCCCTGCTCGAAGGTCTTATCCATAAGCCGCATTCCCTGAGCAGCCCTCAGTAGCGGCGGAACTTCCGCAGGATCGTCACGTACAGATCGTACTTCTTGTCGATCGTGGTGGGCGGGAGCTTCACGTCTAACTCCGCCTCGTTGACGTCGATCCGCTTGGCATCGAAGATCTCGGCGTAGGGAATCTCCTTCTCCTTCTGCTCGTTCCGCTCGCCCAGGATCTCTTTAAGCTGCACCTTCTCGATGATCCATTGACCGTCGAGATGCTCCTTGATGGTCAAGGGCACGGTGATCGGATCGCCCTTCTCGGTCTTGAAGTTCTGCAGCCGATAACGGAAGCGGGTGCGGAGGTGGCGGAACTGCGGCTTGGTGACGCCCTCCTTGCCGTCGAGCGTAAACCGCGGCGCGGTGATCTCTTCCACGGCCGCCCGCGGACCGCCCTCCGGCTCCATGGTAAAGCGTTCCACCTTCACGTCCTGGGCCGCACCCACGTACAGATCCAGCGGGGCGAACAAGGGCGTGTACTGGGCCCAATCCTCGCCCAAGAAGGCCTGGCTGCGCACGGCGTCGCCGTCGGCCTTGGGCTCCTTGATGAACAATCGCACCTTGCCGTAGGGCAGCGGAAACGCGCCCATCTGGTTCTCTTTGTCGTTCAGCAGGCGGTAGTACATGCGCGTGCGCTGCTGGTCGACGGTGGCGTCGAACACGAAGCGTTTGGCGATGCTTACCTCGGCGAACTTGGCGGCCAACATCCGCTTCCGCTCGCCGTCGTTGAAGTAGCGCACGGTCGTCTTGCCCACGCCCGGCTGCACCGTGCATTCGCCGAAGTTCTCGCCCGAGGTGTTGCTCACGGTCATGTACACCTGCATGAGCAGCTTCTTTTCGTCGTTCTCCACGATCCCCTGGTAACTCGGTTCCGCCGCCATGTTGCCGATCAGATAGGAGATGCGGATCACGGCCGGTCCGGCTTGCTCGGCACTGACGGTCCAGAACAGGGCGTTCTCGTTGGGCGGATAGTTCGTGTTCAGCACGTTGACTTCGCCTGTAGCGCGGATCACGCGGAAAACGATGGAATCCTTGTCGATGTTGATGTTCGCCCAGGAGAAATCGACCTGGTTGCGGCCGGCCTGGAGGTTCACCGTCCGCTCCTCCTCGACCAGCGTGTAGCGGCCGTTCTGGATGTCCACGCGGACGCTCTCCCGCTCCGGCAGCGTGGTCAGCTTGATGCGGGCCTGGGCCGCAGCGGTCAGGGTCAAAACTAGCGCGGCTGAGAGCAGCAGCGGGGTCGCGGTTCTCATGGTTTGGGCTCCTCTTAGGAGTTAGAAGTTAGGAGTTAGGAGTTAGAAGTAGGAGTTTCTCACAAGGGCTCGCGTTTTCGCTCCTGGTTCAACTCCGGCCCCATTTTGCGGCGCTTGTAGGTCACATTATAGCTGACCAGCTCCTTCTTGCCCGGCTTGAGGTCCAGAAAATACTTCACGTGGTTCTGATCGACCGACTCGACGCGGCCGCTCACCCGGTGCAGGTCGGCGTAGGCGCCCTGCTCGGCCGAGTTCCAATCCTTGGGCGGCTCGGCCTCGCTCCATAGCACCACCTTTTCGTCGAACTGCCGCTCGATCTCGGCCTTGGCCTCGACCGGCTTGCCGGAAACAATCTCTTCTTCGTACGAGAACGTTTCGTCGTAGTCGACCAGGTCATAGTACATCACGAAATTGTCGTCGATGCGTCGCTTGTACTGCCGCACCACGACGTTGCTGATCTGCTGGTCCTTCAAGCGGCGGCGCAGGGTGATGTCCTTGTCGGGGCCCACGTTCACCTCCACGCGATCGCCGATGGGCACGTACTTGGTCTGCGTGCCGCCCACGTAGGCCAGGTCCTTGCTGGCGTATTCGGAGAACAGCCGCACCATGCCGTTGGGCAGCGGCGAAAGCCCCAGGTTCTCCATGGCCGATAGTTTCTTGGGCTTCCCCTTCTCGTCCACGAGCTTGAGGTTCTTGAAGCGATAGAACTTGGTGAACTGCGAACCGCCGTCGCGGTCGGTCAACTTGTAGAAGCACTCCAGGGGCACCTCGGCCACTTTCAGCGCGGTCAGCCGGATCGGCTCCTTGTCCTTGATGTCCTCGCGTCCCTCGATGGTGAACAAGAAGTATTCGGAAAGCCCCTCCTTGATGACCTCCTTGGGCTTTTCGGGAGGCGCCGGGGCAGCGGTGGCGGCGGGGGCGAGGCCACCAAGCGCACCAAAACCCTTCGCCTCGGCCTTGGCCACTTTTTCGGCCAACTCCTCGCGCATCACGGCCCGGTCCTTATCGCCGTGGTCGCGGTAGCTTGGCGCCGGACGCGTCGCCAGCTCGGCGATCTTCTCGACCAGATTGATGGTGCCCACCACCAGCCGCGTTTGGGCGTTGTCGTACAACTCGCCCGAGTTGTTCAGCACCCGCACGTAGCCGACCAGGTTCAGCTTGGTTTCCTGCTCGTTGGCGATGCCCACGTAGTCGGCGGCCCAGGTGATGCCGCTGGTGAAATAGCGGATCTCGACGGAAATCTTCCCCGCCATCTGGCTCTTGATGTTCCATTGCAGGGCGTCATTTCGGCCGGCAGGATAGGTCGTGTCGACGAGGTCCACTTGGTCCTGATGATCGAGAATGCGGAACTCGATGCTCGTGGGATCGATCAGCGTGTTGGCCCAGGAGAACTGGATGCAATTGACGCCTTCTTTGACGGTCAAGAGGCGGTGCTCGCGGACCATGGTGATGTCTTCGGAGTTGTAGATGGTCAGTTGCGTCCCTTCGCGACTGGGGAGGGTCACCAGGTCGACTGCCGCCCGGACGACGGTTGTCGAAAAGGTCGACCAACAGCCGGCCAGCAATAGTACCGCCGCGAGAAACCGGAGCCGATTCATAAAGAACTCCTTGGCGCAAGGGGATTGTTGGCGAACTCTATCATAATCCAGAGACAGCCCTGCACATATATGACGTGGGGCGGCCGGAAAAGTTTCTTTGGGATGCCCATCTCCCCCGGTAGAGGGCATGGTGAAGGTGGCTGAGCAAGAATTGGGGCACGCGGCTGCCAACCCCCACTTACGTGTTACTCGTGCTAGACACGTCACGCATATTTTTCCAAAGACCCGTTGCAAAACTTCTTCTTTCTGGTATAAGCTTACTCACAGTAGCGGTAGCCAATGGGGTTATCGCGTTCGGGGAGCGAGGACCACAAACCCACGAGACCCGGTGTGACGATGTGAGTGTGTTGCCCGCTGAGGCAGCACGGTAAAAGGAGTTCGTAGAGGAATGTCGAAGAAATTGTTTGTGGGCGGATTGAGTTGGGGCACGACAGACGAGGGCCTGCACGGTGCCTTCTCGCGTTTCGGCGAGATTGTTGAGGCCAAGGTGATCACGGATCGCGAGACGGGCCGCTCGCGCGGCTTCGGGTTTGTGACCTTCGCCAATGATGAAGGTGCTGCCAGCGCCATCACCGAGATGGACGGCAGCGAACTGGATGGTCGCACCATCAAGGTGAACGAGGCCGAGGACAAGGGGCCCCGCAGTGGCGGCGGCGGCGGCGGTGGTGGCGGCGGCGGACGCGGCGGACGCGGTGGCTACAAGGGTGGCGGCGGCGGCGGCGGACGTGGCGGCCAGCGCGGTGGCGGCGGCGGCGGCGACCGCTGGTAAGTGCGGCAGCCTCTGCGCGCGCAGATAGCCATTGACCAAACACACCTGTGGCGCGGCAATTTGTCGCGTCACGGGTACTGTTTGATTGTCTGTCTATCGCCGGCAAACCCTTACGCCGCCCTATGTCGCACGGACGTGGCCAAACGCTCGATCTCCGCCCGCTCGACCAACCGCAACACCGTATCTGTGCCGGGCGCGGAAGTCTCCAGCAGAACCCGCGAATGTTCGTCGAGCAAGCGCGGGATATAGAACCAGGCCGGCGTCAGCGACATCTCAGGGCCCGGGGCCAGTACCAGGACGTCGACCTTCCCCAAGGAGTTGGCAACCCGGGCCAAGGCGTCGTAAGGCGTGCCCGGCACCAGCAGAATGCGGGCGCCGGTGGGCTTCAGCAGGCAATGCGCCGCTTTCAGCGACAGGCCCGGCCGATCCGTCGCTGATCGGCCTTCGAACAAGTCGACGCCCGTGAAGCGGATCTCCGAGAGCGGGCAAGAGTGACTCGCCAACTGGATCATGCGCAACGAGCGTTGCCCGGTTCCAATGCCTATTTCCAGGATCGACCGGGCCTTCAAGCGTTGGATCTCTCGATAGACCGGACGATCGGCGACGGGTTTGGAAAGATGGATAAGATGCAGTGCTTTCAGGCGATCAAAGGTAGACAACCTCGCCCTCCCTGGCGGCCGGCGTTGCCGAATGGGTGAGAATTGAGGACTTCTCTGGTGGTCTGTCCATCTTGAGTTTACGGGTGCCACGGTTGGCTTGTCCAACCGTGTTTCCAACACTGCTGGGCAAGCCGGGCACCGACCGGAGGTTGGTCGTGGCACCCAACCGGTAATGTCGGAATGGACAGACCACTAGAAGATGTCGGCTACGGACGGGGAGCGAGTTGAATGAGGGATTGCGATTGGGCTTGCCCTCTGCCTCACGCACGCCGCCAAGACCACGCCGCTGGAGATGACAGTAGTACAGAACCAACCGGACATCATGGCTGCGGCGGCGCCGTTGAGCCCAAGGGTCGGGACGAAAGCTGGCAGCGTGGCGAAAAGCACCAGGATGCCGGCCATACGGATCGCCATATTTGTGCGGAAGCGCCGCATCGCACTGAGCGCTCGGCCCAACGCAGCGCCCAGGTCCTTGACCAGCGCGACAAGCATCAGGCAAACGGCAAGCTGCGCATAGTGCGTAAACTGCGGGCCGTAGCAGGCCCAGAGCAACGGTTTGCCCAATAGCACAAGCGCAAGCGTCAGGCCGGCATCGAACGTCGCGATGGCCGCGAGGGCTTTTCCCAACAGCCGGCAGAAGGCGGACAATTCACCGGCGGCGTGGTACTGGGCCAGACGAGGACCGATGGCCTGGCCTACGGCATTGGCGATCAGCGCCGAACCGAGCATGAAGCCGCCGGCGACGGCAAACCCGCCCAAGGCGGCTGCGCCAAGGTAACTATGGATCGCGTAGCGTGGGATTGCGCCAGCCAGAACGATGCTCGCGGTGGCGATGCCCAGCGGAGCACTGACCCAGGCCAGACGCGCCGCGGCGCGGGCAAATGGCTCGGCAGGCAAAGCGTTCTGGCGGTCGTGGGCCCTCACCCCAACCCTTTCCCACTCCGTCGCGAGCGGCATGCGGGAGAGGGAGCGTTGCGCGTTGGGCCAATCCAGCAACAGCAGGCTGATGGCTGCGGCCACGGGGAATCCCCACATGCCCCACAGCAGATCGCCGCTCCACCAGGTACACAAGGCCAGCAAGGTCAGTCCCAGCGGTCCGCGGAGCAAGAGCGAGACGGCCACGAAATCCATCCGCTCGTGCTTTTGCAGCCAGGCCTGGAGGATGTCGCTGACCGATTCCAGCGCCGTGGCCAGTCCGGCCAGCGTAATCAGCCCGGCGGCGCGGGACGAATATCCGCCCAGGCAGGCCGTGCCGGTGACGACGATCAAGATCGCCACCGCCGTGATCAGACGCAGCCCGAGGTAGTGGCGGAAACGGTATTCTCCCTTGGCATCGGTGACCAGGGAACCGCTCAGGCCCAGATCGGCCAGGCTGGCGATCGGATTGCTGACGGCGAAGGCCAACACGACCTGCCCGATCATTTCCGCGTTGCCGAGCCGGGCCAGCAGTATCAGCCGTCCCCAGCCGCAGGCCGCCGTGACCACGTTGGCCAGCGCGCACCAGGAAAAATTCTGCCGGACCGTGAGCGGCTGGAACTGCGATGCGTGGCGCGGCTCTACCGTGGCCGATCGGTCGCCGAGCGTCCGCGGCGGGAAACGACGGGATACAGGTACGGAACTGTCGGCAATGGCGGACATCTGCGCCGGAGTTTGCCGACACTTGCAGTGCAAGTCAAGGGCAAAGCCAGGACGGCCGGGGTGGCTCCAATAGATTTCTATCGGGGCGCCCAACTATTTCGAAGCACTGGCAGAGCCAGTGGCACCCAGCAGGCAAAGCCAGGGTCAGTTGTCTTTGACCGTTTCCTGGCTGCTTGGAAGCACTTTGACCTGCTGCGACGCCGTGTCGCCGGGCTGGCCGGCGGCCGCTTTGGCCGGGGTAGGCTTCCGGGCCGTGGCCGGCGACGCTTCCTTCGCTATACCGTCATTGATGAAATCCTCGACCGCCTCGACGGTCTGACCGCCAATCAACTTGCGCCGCCGCCAACCGTTGGCGGTCTTGCGAAACATGATCAGTTGCGGCACCGGGCCGCCGCCAATCAGCCTCTCCGCCAGGTCCCGGTCGCGGTCGGGATTGACGATGGCGAAGGCCACCTTCGCCAACAATCCGCGCTGACGGACTTGCGGGATGATTGTTTTCTTCATCATCTGGCACGGCACGCACCAATCGGTGCTCACCATGACCATCATCGGCTTGCCAGTGGTCACGGTCGTTTGATGGGCGGCACTATAGCTGTCGGTCTCGCCGGCACCGACACACAGGCTGCATAGGGCTAGGAAAGTCAGATGCGTCACGCGAATTCTCCTCATTCCGTACGGGGATCGTGTGGGAACTAGGGCTTTCCCTCACAAGAAAACGATGGTGCTAGTGTAGCGGAGAAAACTGGATATGCAAGCGACGGAGGCCGACATTGCCGATAAAATAATTTGGGCATTTTAGTTGCCCCTCAGCGACTAGATTGCCGCTACACTGCAAGAGTAGTACGAATTCTTTGCTGACCAAGTTAGTGACACATCGGAAGTTACGATCATTACGAAACTTCCGTAAACGGACGATTGAGTTTCCCTGGTTCCGGCCGATATAATCACAAAAAGTCAAAATAGGGAATCTCGCATGAAACTTCGCGTGGGTCTGGTCGGACTGGGCGATGTCTGGCATCAGCGGCACGCCCCGGCCTTGCACATGTTGAGCGACCGATTCGAGGTGCGGGCGGTCTGCGACCAGGTGGCCCATCGCGCCCAGCAGGCGGCCATCGAGTTCGGGGCCGCGCCGGTCGATGGGTTCCGCGCCTTGGCTCATCGCGAGGATATCGACGCGATCCTGCTGCTGGCGCCGCAGTGGTACGGCGCGCTGCCGATCCTGGCCGCGTGCGATTCGGGCCGGGCCGTGTACTGCGCGGCCGGCATGGATCTGGACCTGGCGGAAGCGCAACTCGTGAAGCGGCGCGTCGAGGAGGCCGGGGTGGCCTTCATGGCCGAGTTCCCCCGTCGCCAGGCCCCGGCCACGCTACGGCTCAAGGAACTGATCGCCACCCGGCTGGGCGCCCCGCGGCTCTTGTTCTGTCACCAGCGGTCGGTGAGCGACCAGCCCGGCAATTCTTCCCGCACGCGCTGGCCGCGGCAGTCGGGTGTCCGCCATCTGGTGGAACTGGTGGACTGGTGTCGCTACCTCGTCGATCGCGAGGCAACCTTCGTCACCGGCATCATGCATCCCAGCACGCGACCCAAGGGCGAGGAAGACTACCAGATGATGAGCCTCGATTTCTCCGATGCCGGGGCGCCCGGAAGTGGCACGGTGGCCCAGATTAGTTGCGGCCGCTACATTCCCGCACCATGGCAGGAGGCGATCACCTATCGGCCCCTGGCCGGGTTGCAGGTGTCTTGCGAAAGCGGCATTGCCTTCGTCGACATTCCCTCCACGCTGGTTTGGTTCGACGAGGCCGGCCGGCACCAGGAGTCGCTGGAGAGGGAACGACCCGTGGCCGAGCAGTTGCTGACCCAGTTCTTTCGCTCGGTGACCAGCCTGGTGCGGAAGACGAGCGATCTGGAAGACGCCTACCGGGCCCTGTTGATCGTGCAGGAAGCGCGCCGCAGCCAGGGCGAAGGTCGCCGCATCGCTCTGGAATAAGGGATTAGGGATTGGGGATTAGGGATTAGAGTCTTGCATCGAGGTTCTCGCGTTTTCATGCACACGTTCTCATCCCTTCTCAAGTACAATCATGCCAAGCGTTTGCTAATCCCTAATCTCTAATCCCTCACTCCCTCACCATGCGAATCGTCCTTTGCTACCCGGTCGAGCCCTGCCATATCGAGCAGATGGCCGTGGCCGCCCCCGGGGCGGAAATCGTCGATGCCGGCCAGCAGCGCGTGGCCCGCGAAATCTTTGCGGCCGACATCTTCTGCGGCCATGCCAAAGTGCCGCTGGATTGGGATGCGGTTGTCCGCCAGGGGCGGCTCCAGTGGATCCAATCCTCGGCCGCCGGCATGGATCATTGCCTCGTCCCCGCGGTGATCGACTCGAAAATCACCGTAACCAGCGCGTCGGGGGCCCTGGCCGACCAGGTGGCGGAGCACACCATTGCGTTGGTGACTGCCTGGTGCCGGGCATTGCCCACGTTCTTTCGCGCCGGCCAGCGGAAGGAATTCATCCGCCGGCCCACCCGCGATCTGACGCGCAGCACGGTCGGCATCATCGGCCTGGGCGGAGTCGGACGCCGCTTGGCTCGACTGCTGGCCGCCTTCGACACCCGCATCCTGGCCACCGACATGTTTCCCGTCGATAAGCCGGCCTATGTCGAATCGCTTTGGCCGGCCGGCCGCTTCGACGAACTGTTGGCGCAGGTCGACATCCTGGTGTTATGCGTGCCGTTGAACGAGTCGACGCGCGGCATGGTCAACGCCGCCGCGCTGCGAAAAATGAAACCCGGCAGCCTGCTGGTCAACGTGGCCCGGGGACCGTTGGTGGTCGAGTCCGATCTTGTGGCCGCCCTGGAAGATGGTCACCTGGCCGGTGCGGTGATGGATGTCACCGATCCGGAGCCGTTGCCGCCGGAGAGCCGATTGTGGGATTTGCCCGGTGTGATCATCACGCCGCACGTGGGCGGCCAGGCCCGCTGGCGTTACGACAAGATTACGGAGCTGTTCGTGGAGAACCTGCGGCGTTGGCTCGCGGGCCGCCCGCTGGTGAACTACTTGTCGGACAAGCGGCTGGGCTTCCCGATCCGCGGCGGCGGCTATCCGTTGTGGGGAGAGGAGCGCGAGGCATCGGCCTCCCGCTAGCCAATAATTGGCGATCGCCTTCGCCGCGGCGGGGCGAGCCGCCGGACTTCGCTGTAGTGATACAGGGGTGTTTGGAACACCCGCCAACAGCAGAAAAGTGCATTCCACGATGGATTGACCGCTTCCTTTGTTGCCCCTGCCAGCTTGCCGCTCGCAAAGATTGTAGTGGGCATTGCTGAACGAGGCTGGCAGTGATAGTAATAGTATCTGTCTGTTCACGACTTACGTAGAAAACTGGAAGAGGTGGCCTGCTTACCGGCCATTAAGATAGAACAGATACACAAAAGGATGGCGGCACCCACCGTTCGGGTGGTATAAAGTGGGCTGCAAGAATATGTCCGAGAGCGGTCGAACAGCAACAGTTGTTGATCTTTTCTGTGGCGCTGGGGGGCTATCGCTAGGTTTTCGGCGTGCCGGTTTTCAGGTCATCCATGCGGTTGACCATTGGCAGGCTGCTGTAGACACGTACCGCGAGAACCTTGGCGATCACATACTTCAGCAAGAGATCACGGAGGAGATTGACCTTCCTCAATCCACTGTCATTGCCGGTGGACCTCCTTGCCAGGGCTTTTCATCCGCCGGTCGAAGGCTGGACAACGACGAGCGAAACTCTTTGGTCACAGCCTTTGCCCGCATCGTGGCGAGAATGAGGCCGCAGGCTTTCGTCTTTGAGAACGTGGAAGGATTCTTCACCGGGGCAGACGGACGGTTCGTGATCGATCTTCTTGGCCCCTTAGTGGAGGCGGGGTACCGAATCCATATTCGGAAGATAAACGCCGCAAATTATGGGGTGCCGCAGCACCGTAAACGAGTCATTGCCGTAGGCGGCTTGGGATGGGAACCGACTTTTGTTGAACCGACTCATACGGCACGCGGGGCACCGGGCGCGCACTTAGCCGCCCTAACGTTGCCACTGGCACCTTCCGTTCGTCAGGCACTCGAAAGTTTGCCGCCGCCTTCGGAATCTGAGCCCGGAATACCGCCGGATCACGTCGTCAAACCTCTGGAGGGGCTCGACCTGGAAAGAGCCAGACTTCTAAGACCGGGACAAAGAATGCGTGATCTCCCAGAGGAACTCTGGCATGAAAGTTACCGCCGACGCGCATTCCGTCGGGTGATGGACGGAACTCCGACCGAACGCCGGGGTGGTGCTCCATCTGGGATGCGACGATTGACACCTGACGAGCCATCAAAGGCCATTACGGGTGGGGCAATGGGGGATTTTCTTCACCCCCTGGAGGACCGATCCCTGACAATCAGAGAGTGTGCGCGATTACAGACTTTTCCTGATGATTACGTCTTTTGTGGCTCGAAAGCAGATAGAATACTCCTTGTCGGGAACGGTGTTCCGCCGCTCCTTGGACAGCAGATTGCTCAAAATCTACTTGTCAATCTCCGTACCACAAGGAAAGAGCAGCATTCTAGGGGCGCTCTCCTGAGTTTTGTGCCAACTCTGTCCACGGGCCTAAGTCCTGCTTTGGAAGCCGTTGTACAAAAAGTGTCATCTCGTTTCGCTTCTGCTCGAAACCGCGAATACCAGAGGTCGCTATGGGATTGAGCCAAACGCAACGAGCAATGATTGAAAAGGCACGGTCTGCCGGAGCAGGAGGTCAGGCAATTCCTCTGACAGACGATATTTGTTGTTATCTGATTGCGGTCATCGCGCGGGACTTGGAAATCCTCGACCGATTTCCTGAACTGCCCCAGGATGTGTCGCCGCTCTTCGAGAGCGCCGAACTTGATCGATTGCGTGTTCCTGATGTTCCTTTTCTCCCCTTGATGGAGCGGCTTGTTGAATTCAACGCCGACGCGGATACTTTTTTTGCGTGTCTCGCCAGCCTTCATAAGCGGCGATTGAAGTATGAGCGAATTCTACAGACTCAACCAATCCCGACTATCGAACAAGTTGGTCCACGCGGGCTGCTGCAGTTTGGAACTCTTAGCAGCCGCGCCCTTACGGGGCTGCTGTTCTGGAGAAAGTGGTTTTTTGATATCGACAATCGTGCGGGGCAGGAGACTGGTTATCTCTTTGAGCCAATCATTGCTCACGCCATTGGCGGAGTGCCCTTCAGCGCGAAAGCCAGTCCGGTACGCCGCGCCGGTGATTCTCGTAAAGGACGACAAGTGGACTGCGTACGCGATAAGATGGCATATGAGTTCAAGATTCGAGTGACGATTGCATCGTCTGGGCAAGGACGATGGCAGGAAGAACTGGACTTCCCTGTGGACTGCCGACGGAGTCGCTATACCCCCGTGCTTGTGGTCCTTGACGCAACCCCTAACGCGAAACTGGCCCAGCTTGAGGCCGCATTCCTGGAGCAGCAAGGCAAGGTTTACAAAGGGGAGTCAGCGTGGCAACATTTGGACGCCGCTGCCGGGCCGACGATGGCGTTGTTCTTGGAGAAGTACGTACGAGACCCGATCCAAGCGCTGCTGGGAGAAGTGACCGACGTCTTGCCGGAGTTTGTGGCGACGATGTGCGAGGGGAAGATCACCTTCACGGTTGGAGGTGAATCCCTGTCGATCGCTCGTTCGCCCGATGAGGACGAACTCGAGAACGGGGAGTTGCCCGAAGATGTAGCCGATCAGATTCCAGGCCCATGACATCGATCCGACATTTCCTTCCTCAGCCGCTTCTTGGCCTTGGTGGTGCCCAGAAGGGTGTTCGAGGATGGGCGGCGGTAGCAGAAGAATTCCATGCGTCGTTCACCCGTTCACCTTTGCAGTAGCTTGTCCTCACGGACCACGAAGAGATTCTCTTTTCCCCCCTCCAGCCGGAACCGCTTTAGGCCCAGTCGATGATCGGGCGCGAGTGCCGCCAGCGACGTCGAAGCAGCGGGCGGCAACAATAGCTCCGCCTCGCAGCCCTTGGGCACGGCCACGGAAATCCGCCGTCCCTCCGGCCGCCGCCCGGCGATGAACCGGATCGGGCCGCGGACCGTGTAGTAGGTCAGCTCAAGGTCCGCGAGGTCGCCCAATTGCGGGCGGACCTGGAAGCGGGAAAAACCGGGCGCGGTGGGCCGGATGCCCGCGATGTCCATGAAGGTCACGTAAAGGGGCGCTACCGCGCAGTGGCTCCATTGCGAGGTCGAGTCGGGCGGCGCATTCCAATCCTCCTGGAGCGTATTGTTCAGCAGTACCGAAGGCAATTTTGCCCAGCGGTTGCGGAACTCGCCGACGACCAGATCGGCGCGGCCCAGCCGGGCAAGGGCCCAGTAGCGCCAGCAGGCGTTGCACGGATAGGAGATCCCCAGTTCGGCCGGGCACTCGACCAGGGCCCGACGCGCCGCCGCCGTGTTGCCGTCCGGACACTGGTCGAACAGCACGGCCGTGGCCAGCGAGCGATCGCACAATCGGGGGCTCTTCTCCTCGTCGAGCCAGGGCAGGTTATTGACGAACAGGCCCCGCGAGGCACTCCAGAACCGCCGCACGGTCGCGGTGCGAATGTCGCGGCCGCGGCGGGCGAACTCCTCGGCCCGGCGGTGATCGCCGCGGGCGTGGGCCATCGGCGCCAGGGCGTGTTCCAGCATCGCCGCCGTGTAAAGATTGAATGCGCATTGCTTGTGCCGCTGCTGCTTGTAGGCGATGTGATCCATCCAGACCTGGGGGACGCCGAGGTTCTCGACCGGCAGCAGGCCGTCCTTGCCGCGGAGCGATTCGAGATAGTCGGCGAAGCGCACCAGCCGCGGATACGGCTCATCGAGGGCCGCCAGGTCGCCCGTCTCCAGGTAATGGTTCCAGCAATCGAAGTTGTATCCGACGCCGTGGTCCAACAAGGGCCCCCAGAAGGCGCCGTCGATCTGCCGCTGCATGAGCCGCGCCAGCCGATCGAACGCCGGCCAGCAGTCGAGGAAGAACCCTTCCTGCGTTTGGCCTTCGCCGAAGGTGCGCAGGAACCGCTGCGAGAGCCGCGGCTCACCCATCGTGCAGCGAACGGCCAGCAACTGGTGGCCGCCGTCGCCGCTATACTGTTGCCGCTCGCGGGCCATGCCGTCGACGCACGTCTCCTGGGCGCAGTTGCGGAGCGTGTTGACGCTGGCGTCGAACAACCGCTGCATGGCCGGCTCCGAGCAGCGCACGCGCGGTTCCAGCGGCCAGTCGAACATCCGCCGCCGCACGCCGACGTTGCGAATCACGACCGGGCCGCCCGGGTTGCGAACGTGAAGCTGCAGCCAACGCAACGACTCGAAATCGAACGTCTCGAACCGGTTCACCCCCTTGCGGCAGATGAACCGCGACCAGTTGAAGAACTGGCTGTCCAGCCACAGCGGCCCGGCCGGATCGTGTGCCTCCTGGCACATCAACTCGACCACCGTTCCCTCGGGCGCCTCGATGGTGAAGTGCGGCCAGCCGACGATCTGCTCCTTGAACTCG
>JBEKZQ010000104.1:0-15394 GCA_049509675.1 Thermoguttaceae bacterium
GCCGCCCAAGACGTGTTCCGCCGGACGCTTACGCATTGTGATCTGGTGGCCGGAAGAGTAGCACAGTACACAGTACGAAAACCTAATTGGCCACGAACTGCATGATTCGCATCGCGTGGCCGGACCCTTGGGTCTTTGGGCTGATGCGGAGCACCAGCGTGTGCGGGCCGGGAGACAAATCGGTGCCCAACATAACCGTGCGGGGATAGTGCAGTCCCTTGCTGAAGGCGTGCAGCAGGTTCACTTCCGTGGGCTCCCGGCCATCGACGCGGGCTTCCACCACGCCAGCGTCCGGACCGGCAACAATATAGGCTCCCACCGCCGTGCCCGAGAACTTGAGGGTCAATTCCGCTCCCGGCTCGTCCGCGCAGAGCATGGGGATCTGCGTGAAGCAGCTTCGCGTCGCGCCCTTCAGATCCTTCCACGCCGGCACAGCCAGCCGCCAGCCCTGCTTGACGGATGCCTCCTTCGGATCGACGAATCGCCCGTTGGCGTAGCAGAGCGGGTCCAGCGGCTGCGGCGTCGGGTAATCGACCATCGCCGCGCTAGCCGCCGGCGGCACGCTCCACGCCCGGCTCATCAGCTCGTCGATCATCCCGGCACAGATGGCGTTTCCGGGCGGGGCCGGGTGTACCCCGCCGAACTTCTCCCACGTCAGCTCACCCGCCGCGATCCGCTCCGTCACTTCCTTGGCCAGTTGGATGGTCGAGATGCCGTAATGCCGGGCCACCTCTTCATGACTGGCGATCGATAACGGCACCTGGCCGGCGCGATAGGCATCCATCATGCCCGGGTTGACGAAGTAGGTGATCACGATGTCCATCTTCGGGTTTTGCCGCCTTGCCTGGCGCAGGATGCCTTCCAGGCCGCGGATGCACTCGCGGCGAGTATGGTGTGCGTCCTGGTCGTCGTTGACGGCGAACTCGATGAAGAACAGGTCCACCGGCCCCTTGCTGAGCACGTCGCTTTGGAGCCGGAACGCGCCGGTGGTCGAGCAGGTCGACGAGATGCCGGCGGCGGTGAAGACGAACTCCGTGGTGGGGAACCGCCGCTTGAGGATCCCGCAGACCATGGGCCGGTAGCCTTCCATCTCGGTGATCGAGCCTCCGATAAAGGCCACGTGCCCCTTCTTCGCCCGCTCGAATTGGAGGCTTGCGTTGGCCAGGCTGCCGCGGAGACAGATGTTCCCTTCGCGCGACACCTTCCTCTCGGCGGCCTGTAAGACGGCCGCACCTCGTAGGTCGAGGGCCACGATTCCCACGCCGAGAAGCACCCCAAAGATCAAGTTTCGTTGCACGGCATCCAACTCCTGACGATGTTCTCTCGTGACGCTGTTGTGTTGCGTTTCATCTTACGTTCCCAGGAGTTCGTCCTCAATGGCCGGCAGGCCGTTTCGCCACCATCTGGCCGAATTGCCGGGCAAGTCGCCAGTTAGCCCGGATTATTCTACGCCTCTTCAGCGTCAAAGCGTTCTCCCGCTGATGGTGGGACTGCGCTGCGATTGTCCCATCCCATTACGCCTACTCCGGTGAATGACAAAGTGCAACTTGCACCCTGTCATCCTGGGGTGACCTTCACAACCATAGCATCCCGATGGCCCGTGAATTATAATGCCGACATCGTGCCTGCCATGTCCCACCATCCAGGAGCCTGCCATGAAACTTGCTTCGCATACATCGAGATTACCTCGTTTCGTCGCACTTTGGCTGTCGCTTGTGGCCATGTCGGCCTTGGGCATCGCGCTTGCACGAGCGGCCGATACGGCGGGCGATCTTTACGTGTCGCCCCAGGGCAATGACGCCTGGTCGGGGCGACTGGCCGAGCCCAACGCGGCCCGCACCGATGGGCCGGTGGCCCGCATCGAGCGAGCCCAGGAATTGCTGCGGCAATTGAAAACGCAGCAAGCGCCGCGGCAGCGGCCGTTCATCGTGGCCCTCCGCGGCGGCCTCTATGCGCTGGAAAGGCCGTTGGCGTTCGGCCCGGCCGATTCCGGCGCCCAGCAGGCCCCGGTGATCTATTCGGCCTATGGCCGGGAGCGGCCGGTCATCAGCGGCGCAACGAAGATTGAAGGATGGAAGGTCGAGGCCGACGGCCGTTGGCACGTCGTCCTGGAAGAAGTGAAAAAAGGCCGCTGGACGTTCGCCCAGCTTTTCGTGGGCGATCAGCGACGGTCCCGCCCGCAACTGCCCAAGCACGGCTATTTTCACGTCGCCGGCGATCTGCCGCCCTCGCCTGCGCATCAAGGCAAGGGGCAGGACGGTTTCGTTTACGAAGGCGACGACCTGCGTCCGCAATGGGCCGACCGCGGCGACGTGGAAGTGCTCGCCTTCCACGAATGGTCGGCCTCGCGGCTGCCGCTGGCCTCGGTCGACCCGGCCAAGCACACGGCACACTTCGGCGGATCGACGCGGACGCTTGCATCCTATGGCACGTTCCACAAAGGCTACCGCTACCTGGTCATCAACGTTCGCGAGGCGCTCCGGGAGCCCGGCCAATGGTACTTGGACCGCGCCAGCGGCGAGCTGACCTACATTCCGCTGCCCGGCGAAGATCCCGCCCGCACGGCCGTCTTCGCCCCGCGGCTCGAGCGATTGGTGACTTTCGAGGGCGACGTGAAAGGGCGGCACTGGGTCGAGCACATTCAGTTGCGCGGCCTGACCTTGGCCCATTCCCAGTGGACGCTCCCGCCCGGCGGCCAAAGCTTCCCGCAGGCCGAGATCAACCTTGAGAGCGCTCTCACGGCCCGCGGGGCCAGAAACATCGTCATCGACGGTTGCGCCGTGCGACACACGGGCGGCTACGCCATGGCCTTCGGCGCGGGCTGCCGCGACAATCGCATCCAAAACTGCGAACTGGTCGACCTGGGCGGCGGCGGCATCGAGATCGGACATGCCGGCGGCGGCGACTGGAACGACCTGGGCCAAGGCGCGTCCGACCCCGATCTGATCACCTCGCATCATACCGTGCGACGGTGCCTGATTGCCCACGGCGGCCGATTGCATCCCGCGGCCGTCGGCGTGTGGATCGGCCACTCCCCTTACAACGTCGTCGACCACAACGACATTTTCGATTTCTACTACACCGGCATTTCCGCCGGCTGGGTCTGGGGCTACGCGCCCAGCCAGGCCCATCACAACGACATCGGCCACAACCACGTCCATACCCTGGGCCAGGGCGTACTCTCCGACATGGGCGGCATCTATACGCTGGGCGTCTCGCCCGGCACGGTCGTCCACGACAACTGCTTCCACGACATCCAGTCGTTCAGCTACGGCGGATGGGGACTCTACACCGACGAAGGTTCCTCGGGCATCGTCATGGAGAACAACCTCGTCTACCGCACGAAAACCGGCGGTTTCCATCAGCACTACGGCAAGGAGAACCGCATCCGCAACAACATCTTCGCCTTCGGCACGGAACAGCAGCTTCAGCGCACGCGCACGGAAGACCATCTTTCCTTTTTCTTCGAGCACAACATCGTCTACTGGAACAACGGCACGCCGTTGCTGGGCTCGAACTGGAACGACAACAACTTCCACTGCGACTGGAATCTCTACTGGGATGCCGGCGGCAAGCCGATCCGCTTCTTCGGCAATCTGAGCCTGCAGCAGTGGCAGGAGAAACGGGGGCAGGACCGGCAGTCGCAGATTGCCGATCCGCTGTTTGTCGACGCGGAGAAGCTGGATTTCCACTTGCGCAGCGACTCGCCCGCGCTGAAGCTCGGCTTCAAGCCGTTCGACGCATCCACGGCCGGCCGCGGCGCCGGGCCGGTGTTGACCCGCGATCTGCCGCCGGTGCCGAGGGCGTTTGAGTAGGTGGGCTATGGAAAAGTGCCCCAGGGGAGACTTGAACTCCCGCGCCTTAGCGCGACGTCAAGACTCGCGCGCCGGGCTATTGTTGCGCATTGCGTCCGCTTCGCGGCGGATGGCGAGTACCGAGCGGCCCGGATATAATGTGCGAAACCGATCAAGAGGCCGCGACGGCCGTCCGCAATCGCAAAAGGAGTACATCGCAATGCAGGTTTTCCTACGTGCAAACGTCGTCTTGGCAGTCGTCTTGGCCCTCAGTGCAAGAACGTGGGCAGCGGAAGAGGGGGGCGGCAAGATCCGCCTTCTGATCCTCAGCGGCGCGAACAACCACGACTGGAGGGCCACCACGCCCGTGTTGAAGACGATGTACGAACAGAGCGGCCGCTTCACGGTCGACGTGGCAGAGAATGTTCCCGCCATGAAGGGTGCGGACTTCGCCCCCTATGCGGCGATTGTCAGCAACTATACGACCTATCCCGACGTGGCCGGTCATCGTTGGCCGCCGCAGACGGAGAAGGCGTTCCTGGACTACGTCGCCGCCGGCCACGGTTTTGTCCTTTTCCACGCCGCCAGCACGGCCTGGAGCGACTGGCCGGAGTTCAGCGACCTTATCGGCCTGACCTGGCAGAAAAGTCAAAGCGGCCACGGGGCCCAGCACGTCTTCACGGTCGCGATCGTCGACCAGCAGCATCCCGTGACCAAGGGAATGGCAAGTTTCCCGCACGTGCAGGATGAGCTTTATCATCGCCAGCAGCAACACTCCACCGCCCGCGTGCTGGCCACGGCCTACTCCGACAAGAAGACCAACGGCAGCGGCCGCAGCGAGCCGATGGTCGTGGTGACCGAGTACGGCAAAGGCCGCGTGTTTCATAATGCGATGGGCCATGACCCGCGACCGATGGCTTGCGTCGGTTTCCGCACGCTCATGTTGCGCGGCACCGAATGGGCCGCCACGGGCAAGGTGACGATCCCGATCCCCAGCCCCTGGCCGCAGTCCGCTCCGATTTCCGTTTCGCGGTAGCCTACCGATAGAACGCCGCGGCGGCGAAACTCACACAGGCCGTCTGATCGGGCTCCACGGCCTGGCCGTAGCTGAGCAGTTCCCCGCGGGCCGAACCCAGCACCTCGAGCATCGTGAAGGTGGGGGCCAGCCCGCAAATCCGGTTGCAGTCGTCCTGGCGGGCGACGTGCCGGAAGAAAGCGGCGCCGTCGCCGCGGCAGGCCAGTTCCAGCAGTTGGTGATCGTCGGCCGATTGAGCAGCCAGCCGCCGCTGGTCCAACAACTTGTCGTCGCCGAAGCGCGGTCCGATGTGGGCCAGATCGGCGCCGCTGATATAGCACACCTTTCCCCGGTGCCCGGCCGCGGCCGCGCGCACCGCCGCGCAAAAGGCCCGCCCCTCGGGGGCATCGACCGGCGCGGCGCCGTCGGTCAGGAAGTCGTGCAGCGAGCCGGCCAGCACGGGCACGATGGAGAACTTCCGCTTCCCGGCGAGCACGTGTTGCAGAAACAGCACCTGGAACTCGATCGAGTGCTCCGCGCGATGCGCCAATTCGTCGTCGAACAAGTTGACCTGGCGTCCCGCCGCGCTGGCAACCAGGTCGGCGGCCAGGTGGTCGATGAACCGCTGCGCCGTGGGAACGACCCCCAACGGCGTCTGGAAGTCTTTGCGCGAGACCGAGAACAGTTGGTCCATCTCCTGGTGGGCGGTCCCGAAGATGACGAACAAGTCGGCATCGCTGCGCGCGGCGATGGTCTGGTAGGCCCAGGCGAAGGCCGCGCCGCCGCGCTGCGGATCGATGTGCGGGCTGAGCACGCCGCGCAGCGCGGCCTGGCCGTGGGCCGGCGGCCTGATCGGCCCCGGGGCGCCGTCGCATGCCAAGAGCGCCGCCAACTCCGCGGCAAGTTCCGCAGGGTCGGCCGCATAGGCGCCGCCGGCATGCCACGCCGGACGGATCGGGCTGCGCAGGTAGTTCTCCACCTGCTGCCGGCGGTGCTCCTGGAACCGCTCGCCGTCCAAGAGATGGGCCTCGTCCAGCCGGCCCACAATGGTGTGGATGTCGTTGCTCCCCACCGTCACGCCGGTCTTGGTGCGAAACTCCGCCTGGATTTGCCGCAGCGTGCGCCGCCCATCCATGAGCAGGGCCACGATCGCCGCCCCGCGCGGCAGCACCGTCGTGCGGCCGAAGCCCTCCGGATCACGAAGGGCCACCAGGTCGTCTTTCTCCGGCCCCACCGGCAAGACGTCCAACAGGCGCAGTCGCGGACGCGGCGGAACCGACATCGATCAGGCCCCCCGGCCAAAGCGACCCGTGCATCGCCCGGCCTACTTCTCCTCCGTTTCGGCGGGCTTCAACTCGGCCGCCGCGAGCTCGCGCAGACGGATGTTCCGCACGGCCCCCTTGGTATACCAGGTGCAAACGCCCAGGGGACACGACAGGTCGCATTCCATGCGGACCCCGAACTTGTGCCCTTCGCGCTGTTGGTTGACGACCTGCTTGCCGTCGAGCCAGGCCTCGATCTTCGCGTCGCTCACGCGGATCCGCAGCGCGTACCAACGCTTGTCCTCGAACTGCTGGAAGCTGGTGGTGGGGTTCTCCGAAGCGTCGAAATGGTCGACGCACGACAGGCCCATGACGGTGCCGCCCCAACCGCCCACCACCAGGCTGCAAAACTCCTTGCCCACCGGGAAGGTGGTGGTGCAAAAGAAGTCGTGTCCGTCCACGCGCATGCCCTCCAGCGTCAGTTCGTAATTCGTGCGCGGGTACTTGCCGCTCCAGGTGATGCCTGTCATGGAATCGCCGCGTTCCAGCACGATCGTGCCATCCTTGACCAATACCTTCCCCTCGCCGCCGAACTGCGTGGCCTTCCAGCCGGCAAGGGTCTTGCCGTCGAACAATTCCTTTCCCTGGGCGGCCTTCTTCTCCTGCCCAGCAGCGGGCGGACCGCCCGGCGCCGTCGCGGCGGCAAACAGGACCCAACCCAGGCATGTCAAACCAGCCGCAAAGCGGCAACGAAAACGGCGATCAGGTTGTGAAAACATGTTTCGTGCTCCGAAGACGGTTGCGGGACGTAAAAAACGGCGACTCCTCTGCATGGGCCGCCGATGCCCATTCTATCTCGCCCAAGAAAGCGGGGCAACAAAGAAAGCGGGCCAACGTGTTTCCAAGACCGGTCCGGGCAACTACATCATTGCTGTATCAAGCTTCCTTTGATGGTTGGGTGCTACCGGCGAGTTTTCGCCGGTCTTGCCATCTCCGTAGCCGGGTAGTATAGTTGTAGTAGCCGGTGGACAAAATTCGGCTTCATGCCGTGTGGTCGCATGGTCTCACCCTACGACCCTATATCCATCGGTTATTTTTTGCGCGATTCCAAGGTCAGCGGCTTGTTCTTCGTATAGAAGACTCCGTGCGCCAGGTGCCACTGGCTTGCCAGTGCTCTTCCCTGCCGGTTCTTGCAGCGGCGTGCCGCCAGAAACGTGTCCGCGCGCTGCTCGCCAGGTGCCACTGGCTTGCCAGTGCTCTTCCCTGCCGGTTCTTGCAGTGACGTGCCGCCAGAAACGTGTCCGCGCGCTGCTCGCCGAAAATGTAATCC
This sequence comes from Thermoguttaceae bacterium, assembly GCA_049509675.1. Lineage (GTDB taxonomy): Bacteria > Planctomycetota > Planctomycetia > Pirellulales > Thermoguttaceae > JBEKZQ01. The sequence goes on from JBEKZQ010000104.1 coordinate 7,402, forward strand.
ATCAGCACGATGGGAACAGCATTGCTTGGTTCCAAGGGCCGTTCGGACGAGCACGGGCAAGCCCGGTGGCATCCGGCGGATCGGCTGGGAGCGGTGTTCGCCGATCTTTGCCGCGGCCTCGGCCGAGGACCGCCGCCGGGCGGAGCTATCGCCCGGCGGCTACGGAATTCACTGGCCGACGCTCGATGAGGATCTTTCGATTGGCGGTTTGGTCAGGTAAGAGGCGGAGAAGCTTTTCTATTCCTGCCCTCCGCTTTGAAAACAACTCATCGACCTCGTGCTCTAACCAACTGAGCTAGGGGACTTTTCTAGCCGCTTGGCCCAAAGTGGCTTGGTGGGCCGCAACGCCCCAGAACGCACGCCGGAGCGCCCAGGCGAAATTCTCGGCCGGGGTGTTGCAGTGCTCGGAGCGGGGGCGCAGAATGAAGGCGAAAGGGGAAAGGACTATGGCAAGAGTATCGGAGACAGAACGTCTTGTATGTACGCTCGTTTCGATCGGCGCACTTGGAATGCTCGCCTTATTCGCCTTCGCGGGCGGGCAATCGGTTGCGTTGACGTGTGCTGCGTTGGCAGTCTGTGAAATTGGCTGCCTACTCGTCTACCTGATTCGCGTCGCGCTGGAAATGCTTGACGCCTTAGAGGAGCAACGCGACCTACTCCGCGCGAACCAGAAAGAGAAGTCCATACAAGCCACGGTGCTGTAGCGTGGGCCTGCTCTCCCCCCTCCGGACGGAACGGGGCGTCAGAACTACTTATCGTAAGCCGGGAAAGTATAAACAGTTCTTTCCCCTTTCACGTTTAACCGGGCCGGACGCTGCGATTCATCGTGCCGAGCCGTTCACTTGGCTGATTTCTTCTGCGGCAGGAAGGGGAACAACCGGCGAATGTCGTCGGCCGTGGGGCGTCGACCGAATTCGCAAATCTCGAACGCCTCGGCGTATTTGACCTTTCTGCCTTCCTCTTCGCCGTAAAGCTCGATGAGTTTTTCCCGGCCTCGATCGGCAATCGATGCGAATCGTGTGGCGAACCTCTCGCGCGACCGGCGGGCGCAAGCCGCCCGTTCCGCCGCGTTGTTGGGAAAAGGATCGCGCCCCGAGTTCGCTCCCCCCTCGACGAACTGCGACTCCAGCAACAACAGGGCATCGAGTTTTCTTTCGATCACGCCGTCGATGGAGACGACGATGTCAGGGCGAAACGGGTTGGGCCGCTCGAATGTGTCGTAGGAATAGAGGAAGACCGGGTTGTCTTTCAGATACGGCGTATCGGGGCAGAACAAGGGAACAGTGACCATGAAAGCCGAATCCTGTGCGAGCACCCCGACGTAACGGTGGTCGGGGTGATAGTCATTCGGTCGGTGGGCAATCACGACGTCGGCGTTCCAACTGCGGATCAGTCGCGTCATGGTGCGGCGATTTTCCAGCGTGGGCATCAACTCGCCGTCATGGATGTCCAGCACCTGCGAAGTCGTACCCAGGATTTTCGAAGCCGCTTGTACTTCCGCGACGCGCCGAGCCGCCAATGCCTGGCGCGTCATCCGCGTGTGCCCGGCGTCGCCGTTGGTTACCGAGACGAGTTTCACGTGATGTCCCAGGGCTGACCAGAGCACTGCTGCTCCGCCGGCGCGAATCTCCGCATCGTCGGGGTGAGCACCGAAGACGATGATTCGCAGCTTGCCGTCGGCCGGCCGCTTGGCTTCGACGGGCGGCGACGGTGAGTCGCCCAAGCCAATCGCCGCGCTCAGCAGCATCCACGCCACAACGTTCAAAGAAATCCAAAGTCTCGTCGGCATCCTGGCGCTCCTCGTCTCGTTTGGTGAAAAGGTCTTGAAGGCAACGAGCTTCTATTGTAACTCGGCGGCGGCTGAGCAGTATGGGCTGTTCGCCAAGTCCACAAGAATCGGCAACCGGCGGGTCATGGATCCGCGCGGATTTTTTGGCCAGGAGGGGGACAGGTCCATGTTTTCGGCCATCACCAATTCGCAAAACTGCGTCTTCTGGCCGAAAAATGGACCAGTCCCCAGCCCGTGAACGGCTACCGCAATTCTTACCGCATCGGTCCTAAAAGCGCGGGTAACTTCTCCCATCGTCCCTTGCACCAACGACTAACGGCGACGCTTCCCGCGATGCAGCATCCGCCCGTCGTGTACGGCGACCGGCGCGCAACACATTGGCACATAATGAGTTATCACCCTACATGAATAATCCGGGCCAAACTGGTTTCCAAGACCGATGCGGTGGATTACACTTGGGGCAAGAACGCGCATCGCCAACACTGGTCCGGTGGGAACCTACACACGAGGAGCCAAGAACATGAATAACCCTGGCAAGCCGGTCAACCGGCGTACAATGCTTCGACAATACATAAGCGGAGCGGCCGCCCTGGACCTGGCATCGCGGCTGGAGCCGTTGCTGGCCGCCCCGGCCTCGCGGTGGTTCAAGATCGGGGTCTGCGATTGGTCGCTGGGCAAACGCTCCAATCCGGCCGCCTTCGAGGTGGCCAAGACCATCGGTCTGGACGGCGTCCAGGTAGATATGGGCACGGCGCAGAACGACATGTGCCTGCGCAAGCCCGAGATGCAAAAGACCTACCGCGAGGCGGCCCGCCAAAGCGGCTTGGAGATCGCCTCGCTCGGCCTGGGCGAATTGAACAGCGTGCCGTTGAAAAGCGATCCGCGGGCGGCCCAATGGCTGGCCGACAGCGTGGACGTCTGCCACGCGCTGGGCCTGCCCGTTGTGCTGGTGGCTTTTTTCGGCGCGGGCGATCTGGACATGACGCGCACCGCCGAGATCGACCACGTGGTGGAAGTTCTCAAGCGCGTGGCGGCGAAGGCCGAGAAGGCCGGCGTGACGCTCGGCCTGGAGAACTATCTGACTGCGGAAGACAACATCAAGAGCCTGGATCGCGTGGGCTCGCCGGCCGTCAAGGTCTATTACGACGTAGGCAACTCGACCGACAAGGGCCACGACATCCTGCGGGAGATCCGCCTGCTGGGGCCCAGGATCTGCGAGTTCCACGCCAAGGACGGCGAACACATGTTGGGCGCAGGCCGCATCGATTTCCACAAGGTCCGCCGGGCGATGGACGACATCCGGTTCAGCGGCTGGATACAGATCGAGGCCGCCGCGCCGCACGGCCTGATTCCCGACTACACCGCCGACCGCAAGTACCTGAAGGGCATTTTCCCCAAGCGCGTGTGAGTAGTTTTCAGTGTTCAGTGTTCAGTTTTCAGTGAAGCCTTCCAGTGGCCTACTGAGCACCAAATGCTGAAAACTGAAAACTGAAAACTGAAAACTCTTTACTTCCCCGGCAACTGCATGATGATCTCGGCGTGGGCGGAAAGCGCGGCGTCGCCGAGCGTTGCGTCGAGGTCCAAACCGCGGAACCAATTCAAGGGCGGCGCCACGTAGCCCTGGGGCGGCCCGGGCAACAGCCCTTCGCCGGCGTCTTGCTGCTCCAGGGCGGTCGATGTCCAGCGCGCGGGGCCGCCCGGCGCCTCGCGCAGCACGTACTGCCCTCCTAAAGGGCAGACCAGTTTGGCGGCCAGCAGGAACTCGGCGGCCTCCCGGCAACTGGCCGGCGGCACGTGGAGTTGCTGATTCATGGCCTGCAACAGGCGGAGGTTGCCCAGCGACGTTTCGCGGGTCCGCGCGTAGGCCAGTTGGTTCGCCAACGGGGTAATCCGCGCGTGCGACACGTCGCCCACGTGCAGCCGCAATTGGGCCGCACCGGGCGCATCCTGGAAATGGAGTTGGGGCGTGACGGTCTCCAGTACGTCCCGCTGGAAGGAGAAGACCGTGAAGCGGTCCGATTGCCGGCGCCATAAGCCCAACACGTTGCTCGCATAGCCGTTGGCATCCGGTGCGCTGGGAATGGTCGCGTTGACAAGCCCCAGGATGCCCGGTTCTCCGAATGTTCCCAGGTAACCCACCAGGGTGTCGCGGAGCCGGGTCCAGGCCACCGGCCGCCCTTCCAGGGCCGCCAGCGGCGGGCTCACGTCGCGCAGGCCGGCCAGCAGGCGCTGGTTCCGCATGACGAACTCGCCCGCGGCCATGTCGCCCGGCACGGGGGCCAGGGCCGTGCGATCGGCCGGGCCGGCCCACTGCCGGAGGAACTCGACGTGCCGGCGGGCGAAGGGGATCATGCGGGCATCGATCACTACGCGATCGCGTTTGCCGGGCAACTCGTGGCGCTTCACGGCGATAGTCACCGGGTCGATCCGTCCCCACTGCGATTGGTAGAAGTCGACGAACTTGCGATAGGCGGTTTCCTCCGCCGCCGTCACGCGCTCGATCGGCACGTCGGGCACCGGCACGAGCGCCCCGCGATGGCCGCGCAGTTGGTCATATACCTCGCCGCGGGCGAGCACGGCCCGGCTGCCGTCGGGCCGGGAAGTGAAATCGGCGGGCAGCAACCCGCCGGCAATCAGTTCTTCGATGCTTCCGCCCGCCTTGCCCTCGGTGGCCGCGTCGAGTTTCGCCAGTTGCAGGACTTCGATGTCGGCCACCGCCTGCAAGCGGCGCGTCAATTCCACCCGATAACGAGGCCCGGTGAGATTGCGAAAGAAGGCGTCGGAAAAATAGACCAACAGCGTGTCGTCGCGACTTAGCGGCATGGCGCCGCGCACGTAGCGGAACTCCTTGGAGGCCCCCAGGCCGCCGCCGCCGGCCGTTTGCAGGAACCGCCGCACCAGCGTGGCCGAGGTGCTCAGCAACACGTAGTCGCCGCTAGTGACCAGGTACGATCGCACGCTGCCGTCAGGCGATGCCAAGAGCGAAACGTCCTGGCCTTCCAGGGTGATCTTCTGTTCGGTCACGCCGCCGCGGGCGATCCGTGCGGCGCGGTCGGAGCGGAAATTCGCGCTGAGGAGGCCGGCATTGCGGGCTTCGAAGAGCAATCCGTAAGCGGCCCCTTCGGCGAAAAACATGTCGGTGCCGATGATCGCCACGTCGGAGATCAACAAGCCGCCGGTCAGGTCGCCGAGCTGGCTGCGATGGAGCACGAGCTGATCCTGGATGCGCCGGCCGCGGCAGCAATCGATGCCGCGCTGCGCCCACAGGTTTTGCAGATCGCCGCCCCACGTGTCGAGCGTATCCTGCATCCACAGGAAGTTGGCATAGTTGCCGAAACGGACGTAGAAGCATTCCGCCGGCACGCGCAAGGCGATCGGCTCGATCTTCACGTCGGCCGGCGGCTCGGGAACTTCCAAGGGCGGCGGTTCCACGGCGACCGGCAAGGGCCGATCGGCCGCCAAGCCCAAATCGGTCAGGCCCAAGACGCGATCCTGTTCCATGGCCACGCGGAGCGATTCGCTGCCGAGAAACAGCCCAAGTTCCTGTTGCAACTGCTCCACGGCGGTCTTCGTGTGCTTTGCGTCCGGCAGGCGCAAGTTCAGGCGCCGGGCCAAGGTGCTGGTGAGGAAGTTTTCCACCTGCGGCGGATAGTCCGGTTTCTGCCGCAGCAACCGCCCCGGCGCCGAGTATTGCCGCCACCAGGCCTGGAGCAAGCGGCGGTGCTGCTTCGCTGCGGCGCGCGGCCGGACCACCAGGGCATGGGCCTCCCGGGCCTGGAGCGTCAGTTCCAGCGGGGCATCGCCGCGGAACAGGAAATACAGGGTGGTGCTCTGGCCGCGATCGAGGATGCCGCGGAGCAAACCGCCCACTTCCGCGCGGATTGGGCTGCCTTCCGTCAGCGGAGATGACTCGGCAAGGGCTTCCGTCAGAATGCCCGTCAGCGCCGAATCGTGGATGACCGGATACAGCACGCGGCCGCTTCGCTCGGTCAAACCGAGGCCCGCGGCGCCCAGCGGCAGAGGCAGGGCCGACTTGGGCAAGTCGGCAACGATCCGTCCCACGCCCAGCGGTTGGCCCAGCACGGCTTCCACCTCAATGCGGGGCTGCGCCGCGGCCGGCGCCGCCAGTGCCACCCCGAGCAGCAGGAGCATTACGGCAAATTTCGCACACATATTTCACTCCTTGCAAAAAAGTTTCTTTCTCACGCCGGGTGCCACTGGCTTGCCAGTGCTCTTCCCCTGCCGGTTCTTGCCGCGTCGATCCGCCGGAAACCTCTCCGCGCGGCTCCTCGCGCGCTAACCGCGTGGGCGATACCCGGCGGCCACAACCGTTCGGAAAAGCACGGGCAAGCCCGTGGCACCCAGCGACAAGTCGACGCACTCCAAAGACGGACACCCCGCGTGGCACACGGCGCCGCCTTCCCAGGCCGGCGCCAGTTGTTATGATCATAGGAGGCTGGCCAAGGTGGAACTCCCCCCGATCATGCTCCTTCTTAATAACCCCACATAGTATAAATCTCCGGCCTTGCCATGTCGACCGACGCCTTGCCGCCGCTGCACGCCTTGTTCGCTTGGATTCGTGCCCATGATGAGCATGCGCCGGTCCGACTGGCCTTGTTGGACCGGCTACAGCGATTTTTGAACGCCGAAGAAGCGTTTTCCGACCGGCAGCGGCAGGAACTGGCCGGGCGGTTGGAGCGTTGGCGATATCAACATTTGGATCGCTGCGGCGGACGGTGTACCGCGGAAGATCGCCGGCTGTTGGACATGCTGGATGAAGGGGCCGCGCGGCTGGCGGGCCGTCCCGTGATTACGCCGCCCTGGCCGCGCGGGGCGCTAGTCGCCGATTGTTGCGAGGAGCTTGCGCGGCTGGCCGCATGTCTGGAGCCGCGGCTTGCCTTGGCGGATCTTTGCCGTCGGGCGGCCGCGCTCACGCAAGAGCACTTCCAACGACGCATCCGCCTCTACGCACCGCTCTACTTGTCGAACTATTGCATCAATCACTGCGTCTATTGTGGCTTCCGGCATCCGCTGGCGATGGAGCGGACGCATTTGGACTTTGACGCGGCGATGGCACAGGCCGGGATCCTCGATAAGCGCGGCTTCCGGCACATCCTCTTGGTTGCCGGTGATTTTCCCAGCCTTACCAGCACACAGTACTTTGTGCCGATCATCCGCGCTTTGAGCCAACGCGGCGTGCGCGTCGTGGTGGAGATCGCGCCGCAAACCACCGCCGCCTACGCGGAACTTGTGGCCGCCGGGGCCTGCGGCGTCACGCTCTACCAGGAAACCTATAACCAGCGGCTCTATGCCCTGTATCATCCGCGCGGGAGCAAGGCCTCGTACGACTGGCGGCTGGAGGGCCTGGAACGGGCGGCCCGGGCGGGCATGCGCCGTCTGGGCTTGGGTCACTTGCTCGGACTGGCCGCGCCGTACGACGACCTTACCGCGCTGGTTCGGCACGCCGTGTACTTGAAGTCTCGACTGCCTGCGTCCCTGCTTTCCTTCAGCCTGCCGCGGATCTGCCAAGCGCCGCAGGGTTTCGAGACGCCCTTTCCCGTCGATGACCAGACTTTCTTGCGCATGTACTGCGCGTTGCGAGTGGCTTTCCCGCAGGCCGAGTTGGTGCTTTCCACGCGGGAAGTGCCGGCCATGCGGAACCTCTTGGCGACAATCTGCATTACGCAGCTTAGCGCGGGCAGTTGCACCGCCCCCGGCGGCTATTGCGAGGGCGCCGCACGGCAATGTTCCGGCCAGCAGTTCCCCGTCTGCGACGACCGCTCGACCGACGAGGTGGCGCAGTGGCTCCGCGAGGCGGGAATGACCGTGACATGGGAATTGTAGGGGAAGGGATCAGGGATCAGGGATCGGAACCATGAACAGCCCCGTGCTTGTGAACGTCGTCGATCTGAAGAAGTACTTTGCCGTCCGCCGCGGGCTGTTCTCGCGCGTGGCCGGATACGTGCAGGCGGTCGACGGCATCAGCTTTGCCATCCGCGAAGGCGAGACGCTGGGCCTGGTGGGGGAATCGGGCTGCGGCAAGACCACCGCCGGGCGCGCCATCCTGCGACTGGTGGAACCCAGCGGCGGACGCGTCGAGTTCGCCGGCCGCGACCTCGCCGCCGCCCGCGGCGCCCGGTTGCGGACCGTCCGCCGCGACATGCAGATCGTCTTCCAAGACCCCTTCGGCTCGCTCAATCCCCG
>JBEKZQ010000105.1:0-23375 GCA_049509675.1 Thermoguttaceae bacterium
CGACCCGTGCGAAGTATATAAGCTTCGTGACCGCGTTGTAAGACCGGCGTAACACCCTCGGCAGCCTCCAGGCATCGTAAGTCCAAAAGCCCTGAGCAGTAGGGGCTGTTCGCCAAGGCCACAGAATCGGCAACCGGCGGGAAATCGACCCGCGCGGATTTTTCGTCGTGTGCGCACTGCCGGAATTCTTACCGCGGCGGTTTCAAACCCCCGCGACACATCTCCTATCCCCCTTGTGACAATCGACTTACGGCGACGCTTCCGACGATGCCGCATCCGTCCGTCGTACACCGCAACCGGCGCGCAACACCTTGGGAATGAACACGTTACGTGTGAGATCGGCTAGTCGTCTTTTCTTGCCCCAGGGGCTTGTGTTGGGACAAATCTGAGGATTCGTGCAGTCTGAAATGATCCTAACCGCTTGTGGCGATGCCCTCTGCGGCGGTCGCGATGCGGCCTACCGCGCTCTAGGATCGGCAAAGAAAGTCGTCATCTCGCGGAGCGAGATGAGTACGGATGAATTCCATCTCGCCGGGTGGCACTGGCTTGCCAGTGCCTTCCCTGTCGATTCTTGCCGCGATGAGCGTCCGAAACGTCTCCGCGCGCTCCGGCGCCGGACATGGCATCCATTCGCGCGACGGGAACCGCCGATGCTTGGCGACAAGAGCCGTTCGCGGCAGCACGGGCAAGGCGCGTGGCACCCAAACCTTGCTACGCGCCGCCCGTGGCGCCTGGCGAGAAAATCCCTTACTTCCAATGCCGGGCGGCGAAATCGAGGTATTGCTGCCAATCGTAAAGGGTCACGTCGTGCTTGCCGTGACGGATGTGATAGCCGATCGTGCCGACCGACGGCTGTTGGACCGGCGGCCAGGCCTTGGCCGGCAGCCCCTCGGCGCCCAGCAGCCGATAGACCGGATCGGCCCCCTTGGCGGAGAGGAACTCGCCGTGCGGGTCGGCCCAGTGGTCTTCTTCGGCGCTGGCCACGTACAGCGGTCGCGGGGCCACCAGGGCCATCAGCATGTGCTGATCGACCGGCAACTGATCGACGCGGTCGTTGAACGCCTTGTAGTTGCCGCAGAACCAGTGCGGGAAGGCCGTGTTGATGCGGCGGACCGTTTCGCCGATGCCGCGGCGGGCCAGCGAGGCCCCGCCGCAACCGGAGTCGTTGGAAATGACGACGGCAAAACGTTCGTCCCGGGCACCGGCCCACAGGGCCGTCTTGCCCAGCCGCGAGTGGCCCATTACCGCCACGTGCCGGGCGTCGACCTGCGGATCGGTTTCCAGGTAATCCAAAATGCGGCTGAGTCCCCAAGCCCAGGCGGCGATGGCGCCCCACTCGTCTGCCGCCGGCTGAGTCTGACCCGGCTTGTAAAACAGCGGATGGACGCCGTGCTGAAAACCGTCGGCGACATCCGGCTCGATGTCGCCGTAGTAGGCGGTTGCCAGGCCGTAGCCGCGATCGAGGATCTTTTCGATCGGCCAACGGGCCGAGTCCGTGCCACGCGATGCCTCGTCCGCTGGGCGCATCTGGCTGCCATGAGGCGGCTTGGCAATCCAGAGGTCGGCGAGCTGGATGCGGGGATCCGGGTCTACCGCGTGGTTCCCGGCGAAATTCAGGCCCAGGAACACGGGAGCCGGTTTTTGGGCCTTATTGGGCAGGTACAGCAAGACGTTGACGACCGGCCCCTTCGCATCGCGGCTGAAACGGATGGCGATTTCTTTCCGCGTGGCCTTGCCCTGCCAGGCGTCGTGCGCGACCGAACGCACGCGAAAAGTCATCGCTTGCGGCCGCGGCGGGGCCTTGCCATAGACGTTCTGCTCGAAAAGCCGCACGATCTCGCGGCGGCGGGCCGGCCACTGGGCCGCATCGACGACCCGCTGGCCGCCGGCCGTCACCAAGGGGTCCGGCAGCGTGTAGGGCGGGATTTGGCTTTCGTCATAGTTGACCGCTGGTTCGGCGGCCGGCGCAACGCACGGCAGCACCAGAAACAAGCAGATCGCTCCGCACAAGACTTTGTCACGACGCATGTCGCTTTCCTCCCGTTGTAGATGGAGACCTTAGCCCGACGCCGATTCAATATATTGCCGATGGCTTACCTCAGCAACCATCCCACGGTGGCCCCGAGCAGGATCAGCCAGGCGGAACTGATGCGAAAGCGGATCAGCACAAAGAGGCTGACCGCGGCCAGCAGCACGGTCGCGCCGTCCACGAGGGCCGTTCGCGCGAGGTTCCAGGTCACGACCGCCATGAGGGCCAGGGCGGCGATGTTGACGCCGTCCAGAAATGCGCCGGCCAGCGCCGAATTGCGCAGTCGCGGCAGCAGCGGGCCGCTCAGGGCGATCAGCACGAAGGAAGGCAGGAAGATGCCCAGCGTGGCCACCAGCGCGCCCCAGGGGCCGTGGAGCAGATATCCGATGAATGTCGCCGTGGTGAAAAGCGGCCCGGGCGTCAACTGGCCGACCGCCGTGGCGTCGAGGAGTTGGGTGGAGGTCAACCAATGCCGGCCATCGACCAGTTCGCCCTGCAAGAACGCCAGGAGCACGTAGCCGCCGCCGTACAGGACGGAGCCGATCTTCAGGAAATAGAGGAAGAGCGACTGGAGCCCCGGCGGACCACCCGCACTGGAAACGACGCGGTCCAGGAAGCACACGGCGGCCACCACGCCAACGGCAACGGCAAGCAGGATGGCCGGAGACAGGCGACTCTTGCGTGACAGAAGGCTTGCGGGGCTCGCCGCACCCGGAGGCTCGCGCCTCCTGTTGGCAAGAAGACGATAAAGTGCGGCGGCCACGCCGGCAGCCAGGAAGATCAGCAGCGGATCGAGGCCCGCCCATCCGGCCGCCAGGGCCGCGGACCCCAGGATCACCAACAGGAGCGTCTTGGCCGCCTTGCGACCGAGCCCCCAGAGGGCCTGGGCGATGATGGCGATCACCACCGGTTTGATGCCGTACAACACGGCCGAGAACTGGGGCAGGCTGCCGAAGCGGACATAGGCCCAGGCGATGGCCAGGACCATGGCCATGGCCGGCACGATGAAGCACGCGCCGCTTACCAGCAGGCCGGCGAAACCCGCGCGACGATAGCCGATGTAGATGGCCATCTCCGTCGAGTTGGGCCCGGGAATAAGGTTTACCGCCCCCAGCATGTCGAGGAACTGCTCCTCGCTGACCCAGCGGCGGCGGCGGACGAACTCTTGTTCCATCATGCCGACATGTGCCGCCGGTCCGCCAAAGGCCGTGGCGCCCAAGCGGAGGAAGACCGCCGCCAACTCGAGCAACTGCCGCGACGTTGCCCGCCCCGGCGCGAGCGGTTCCGCCGAGGCTGGCGCTGTTTCTCCACTCTCCCCTTGCGGGAGAGGGTCCGGGGGTGAGGGCTGGTTGGAAAATCGCGGCGCCATGACCAGTTCTTTGGTACTGGGTCTCAAGTGATTCTACCCGCGATCACTCGGACTGGGCAAGGCGACTGAGGCGAACCGCGAAGTCCCCGGCGAAAGGGGTCAGGTCCATGTTTTCGGGCAGGGCGTAGAGGCCATCACGACGCCTGCGAGCCGAAAAATGGACCAGACCCCAGACTTTGCACTTCTCCTGCAAGATGACCAAAGCTTCTCCTACCGGCGTCGGGCGTCGAGGCTCAGTTTTCCGGTCCCGTTGGCCATGATGAACAGCAGGGCTCCGATGAGCGAGACGTTGGTGGCCAGAAAAGTGATGTGGTCGCGGAGCACTTGCGCGTTTACCAGCGACCAGAAGCTGAAGCCGTGGAACCAGTAGGTCGCCACGCCCAGGAACAACAGCAGGAGCAGGGCCCCGATCCGCGACTGGTAGCCGAAAATGATCGACAGGCTGCCCATCACCAGGAACACAACGCCTCCGACCAGGGCCCACATCGGCGCGAGCATTCCCCTGGCGGCGAGGAACTGGGCCACGTTGAGTACATTGGCATCGGTGTATCCGACTGCGGCCGCAAGGAAGACGACGCAGAGCAGGATCCTTCCCAACACGCCGACGATGCCCGAGAGAACGGTGAACGGTTTTTGCATGGCTCTACTCTTCAAGATTTTGAGGCAGTGGACTGTGGTCCGCCCGCATACGGAGCGGGGACCCACCACAATGATAGGTTGTGCAAGAGGGCGGTGCAGCTTTTCGGGCGGAAAGGGCCGGATAGATCTTAATGAGGGGGGGATGATATCCGTCTGTTGGCTAGACGTGGGCGGACTGTCACCCACTTGTGGTTTTCGCCGCTCTCTAGCGGCTGACCACCTTCAGCTTCCGCCCCGGCGCCGGTTCGATCTTGATCGGCGCCGCGGCCGGGCTGTGGTCGGTAACGTCGATCTCCTCGGCCGTGACGCGAATGTCCAGCACGTGGTCGTGCAAATGGATCCGCGTAACGGCCAGTTCCTTCCAGCCGGCAGGCAAGTGCGGTGCAATGGTACAGCCGTCGGCCGTGGGCTCCAGACCCAAGAAGCCGTAGAGCATGACCTGGGGGACGAGGATCGACTCGAAGAATTCCTTGTCCAGGCCCAAGCCGCCGGGCACATTGCCGCCTTGCATGGTGCCGCGGGCCGGGTCCCGATAATAAGCGCGGTATCCGCCGGCCGCCTGCACTTCCTCGAACCAGCCTAGAATCTGCCGCAATCGTTGCCAGGCATCGTCGGGCCCGGCCGTTTTCAAGCGGGCCATCAGATCGTAATAGGAGAAGCCCAGGACCGCGCCGCCGTCCTGCACCTGGTAGCCCCACGGCAGCGATTCGGGATTGCTCCAGCCCCAGAAATAGTAATCGAGGTTCCGCCGCGTCGTGGCCCGCGGGGCGAATCGCCAATGATAGATGTCGGCGCCCGCGGCCGTGTCGCCCGCCACCGCCCGCCGGCCCCTGAGCCAGGCCTGGATCAGCCGGGCTTGCTCCGCCGTGGCGAAGTCATAACAGACGGCCTCGTTGTTCAAGAACGTGAAACCGTAATCGTGCATCGCGCCGTCGATGTCGACGGTGCCGAAGCGGCCGGTCTTCTCGTTCCAAAAGCGTTTTGTGCCATACTCCTTGACCTGCCGAGCATGGGTCCGCAAGTCGGCCGGATCGAAGGCGTCGGCCCCGGCGGCGATGTTCCACTGCGGATGCGAGGCAATTTGCTCTTCCAAGGCCGCCAGATCCAGCAGGGCAGCGTAATAATACACGCTGGCCAGCGCGTCCTCGCCGCCGAAAGGCAGCAGGTCCCAGTAATTGCTGCCGATGCCTTCGCCCGGCAGCACCACGCGCTTTCCGTCGACGAAGCGCACCCCGCTGCGGCCTTCGTGGCCCGGCCAGGTGGTGTAGATACATTTGCGCCCGCGGGTGTCGAACTCCCGCATGATGAAGCGCATGGCCGTGCGGACTCGGCCCATTTGCCGGCGCAGAAACGTCAGATCGCGGGACCAGACGAAGTAGTCGTGACAGCCGCGGATGAAATTCGAGTTGTTGATGTTGTGGCGGCTGTCGCAAGCCGTGTGGAACGACTTGATGACGACGTGGCCCGGGCCGGGATTATCGAAACCGATGCGCAGGCCGGTGACGGTCCCGTTCCAAGGGGCCATGCGATACATGGGCAGCATGGTGCGGGTTTCACCGCCCCCGGAAGCCGGCGAGAAGTAGATCCGCCGTTCGGCACCGAACTCGGGGTTATTCTTGGTGATCCACTCCACGTAACAATTGGCGCGGTCCAGTCCGCCGGCCCACCAGTTCAGACGCAGCCAGGGTCCGGTGCGGGCGTCGATCGTTAGCGGCGGCGTCTGGGCCGTGGCGTGTGGGGCGATCAACTCGATCGGCCAGCCCTGTGCATCCAGCGCCGCGCCCCGGGCCCGGCTCAGTTTCCAACCGTCCGGCGTGGCGTGCGGGCCTTCGTAGCCGGGCACGCCGGTGGGAGCGAAATGCCAGCCGGCGCCGCCCGCCTGAGTCCACAGCGGAAAAGGCCAGCCCCCGGCGTGCGCCGTGCCGTCGTGCTGTTGGCTCTGGACATAGCCTTCGGCGTCGAGAATTCGCCCGGCAAGCGCGCCTGCCCAGCGGCTGCGCATGGCATCAAGTTCTGCCCCTTCGCCCCGCGCCGGCCAGAGAGTGCTCATCGGCATCCAGGCGTCCCACAACGGAATCAATGGCCCCGCAGGCTGATAGTGCAGCCAGTAGAGTTCCCGCACGAGCGACATTTCCCGCTCATGCCCCGGCACGATGAAGCGTGGGAAGTCGTCGGGAACGGCGGCCGGCGCCATGCCGGCAGAGAGCAGCAACCAGAGCATCGCGAACAAGGCCGATGCGAACCGAGGCAGGGATTTCATGGTGGGCTACACTCCGGCAGGTTGAGAGACTTCACCAGAATACTCCGACGGGGCGAGAGAGGCAACATCGTCCGGCGAGTTCTACTGTCGGGGGCTTCACCCCTTCTTGAACTTGGGCTATACTGCCCGCTCTGGAGGCCGATATGTCCGATCCCGTCCTGAACTGCCTGTTTCGCCGCCAGGACGTCGAAGCCGTTGCCAGACGCCTTTCCGATGCCGGTGCGGCACTGCTGCACACCCGCGAGTTTCGCGCTGCCTGCGAGGGCCTGGAACGAAAGCGCATCAGCGGCGAAGCCAATACGCGCGAGAAGATCATCGAGCCGATCCTCTATGAAATTCTCGGCTTCAACCATAGCGAGAACGACGCCGAGCACGCGGTCAACCATGCCGGCGCGGGCGGCAGCGCGGGTGCGGTCGAGTACTTCTTCCATATCGGCGGCAACGATGTCCCCATGGAAGCCAAGGCCTGGGGAAAATCGCTCGACAAGAAGGATGCTTCCAACCGCTCGCCCGTCCGACAGGGCTGGGATTATGCGGGCTTGTCCAATTGCCGCTGGTTCGTGGTCACCAACGGGACGGAGTGGCGGCTTTACAAGACACAACTCAAAGGCAGCGAGAGTCCTTTGAGCGCCTGCGAGCGCTATTTCCTGGGCGACCTCATCGAGAACCGCTCGGAGTTCCTGCGGTTCTATGCCACGTTCCGAAGGGCGGCGTTTCTGCCGGACCGCGACGGCGTCTGCCCGTTGGACGAGTTGCGCAAGCAAAGCGAGGAGTGGCAGGAGGCGATTAGCGAGGCGATTTACGACAAGCTGGTGGAAAGCCGGCTGGTTCTTTTCCGCGCCGTCCAGTCGCAGTTGCCCGACCGGCCGCAATCGCAGATCAACGAGGCGGTCGTCAGGTTGTTGTTTCGGATCATGTTCATTCGTTTTGCCGAGGACACGCCCCTTCTGCCCAAGGCATTTCTTGCGCGGGAGATCATCGAGCGATTCGAGCAGGACAAGAAATGGGGGCAAGAAGCGACGCTTTACGGCTATTTGCAGCAATATTTTGCCTGGCTCGACGGCCGCAAGGAGAACCAGTTCAGCGTCTACCCTTACGACGGCGCCCTTTTCGATCCCGATCCCGTTCTGGACGACCCCCAACTGCGCATCGATGACGGCCTGTTCAAGGATGTCCTCGTCAAGTTGTCGAAAGAGGCGATGGGCCGCGCGATCGACTACTCGCAGATCAACCCGCGCATTCTCGGCAACATCTACGAGCGGTTCCTGGGATACGTCATCGAGATCAAGGAGCGTCGGCTCGACCCGCAAGTGAGCCGCGACACGCGCCGCAAGGAAGGCACCTTCTATACGCCGCAATCGGTGACGAAGTTTCTTGTCGAGCACGCCGTCGACGAGGCCCTGGCGCGGCTGCCCGGCCGCAAGCCTTGGGAGTTGGTTTGCCTCGATCCGGCCTGCGGCAGCGGCCATTTCCTCGTCGAGTACGTCAACTATGTCGCGGCCCGCTGCGAAGAACTGGACGATCGTCGCTCCTACCCGCAATGGAAGCGCTATGTTACGCAACACGGGGTGTTCGGCGTGGACAAGGACTCCACCGCGGCCATGCTCACGAAGTTGAGCCTGTGGATCAATTCGGCCATGCAGGACGAGCCCTTCGTGACGATCGACACCCACATCAAGTGCGGCAACTCGCTGGTCTGCGGCACGCCGCCGGGGTTCCGCCTGGCGAATTTCGAGAAGAAGGCCTATCCCGAGAAATTCCGCGAGTTGAAGCGGCTGCGGAAAGAACTTGCGGAACTGGAGTCGCGTGCGGCCTCCGACGGCTCCCTGTTTACGGGCGCCGAAGTCCTCGACATCGAGTTTGCCGAGGTGTTCGAGGAGCAAGGCGGATTCGACCTTGTCGTGGGAAATCCGCCCTGGGGCGCCGACCTGACCGAAATCCGCCAGTACCTCGACGGCGCACCGTTCGCACTCGCACATGGGCAGTACGATAGCTATGAACTGTTCATCGAACTGGGCCGGCGGCTGCTTCGCGCGGGCGGGATGTTCGGATTCATCATCCCCGACAGCATCACGCTGCCGGAGCACGAACCGTTGCGCCGCATGTTGCTGGACCAAACCGCGTTGACGCGGCTGGTGCGGGCGGGCGAAGGCATTTTCCCTTCCGTCTTCCGCGCCGCGTTCTTCCTCTGCTTTGCCAACCAACCTCCGCCGCCGGAGCAGCCAATCCGCGTGGCAACATTGCGCAAAAATGACCGCCGACTACTCGAGGAGGACACGCTGTTCCATCGCAGCAGGAAGATAGCGGAAATCGTTGAGGAGAACGGGCACGATGTCGAGCAATCCCGGTTTCGGGCCAACCCGCGATACGAGGTCGACATTCTTGCCAAGGGGATCGATACGCCCGTTGTTGCGAGGATTGACGAACCGCGCATCGACTGGGAGTCCTTGACGGAGAAGGGCCGCGGGGTGGAAATCGGCAAATCCGGTGAGGTGTTGCAGTGTCCCTTTTGTTACCAATGGGATAACGTCCCGCGCAAGGTGAAGGGGGTCTGGCGGCGCAAAACATGCCGCCACTGCGGCCGGGAGTTTACCTTTGACGATGCAGCGAAGCGCGAGGTTATCATCGCCGAGAAGCCGCGAGGAAAACATTGGAAACCGATCATTCCGGGCGAGGCAGTCAACCGCTATGCGATTGGCGATGTCAAGTACATAGACACGAGTAAAGACGGCATCAACTATAAAGCGGCGGAATTCTACCAAGGCAAGCGCATCCTGTTGCGGCAAACAGGCGTCGGGATCTACGCGACGATCGACCAGTCGGGCGCGCTGACAAACCAATCGGTATTCACTTGGAAAATCCGCCCAGAACCTCAGGCCGACTGCTCCCGATATCGCTTGGAGTACATCCTGGGCGCATTGAATTCGCGCACCATGCTGTATCGTTATTACATGAAGAGCGGTGATACCGAATGGCGCAGCTTCCCGCGTTGGACCCAGGAACTGGTGCAGGAATTGCCGATCCGGGCGATTGACTTCTCTCAGCCGCGCGAGGCAAAGCTGCACGACGAGATCGCCGACCGGGTCGCCGCCGTCCTTGCGACGGGCAAGCCGCCCTCGACGCATGACGACTACCAGATCGAGATTCTCGTCATGCAACTCTACGGCATCACGCAATCGATGTGCCGGCGGATTTTCGACGTGCTGCACGATGTGCAACGACTGCGGGTCATCCGCGAGATGAGCATTGCCGAGCCCGACATGCTCCTGGACGCACTGCCGGAGTAACTGCCGGAGAATGTAGATGGGTCAAGGTCGCGTAAGCCTATGGTGGGTCTCGCAAACCGACCAACCGTTGCACAGCGCTGTGTCACAAAGCCGTAAGTTGATAAGCGACCGAAGACCCGGGGAGAACCACGGTTTGCTCGACGCCACCCTACAGTTCATGAATAATCCGGGCTATCGCCAGTGAACGGCGGGCGTGGGTTGGTAGTCGATTGCTACGTGGCGGCCGGCGGCGGCGATCGACATCCGCGCCGCCTCGATGACCAACTCGTTGATGAAACTATTGGCGGGCGTGGCCAGAATCCCCCGGCGGTCGATCTCCTCCAGCACCTCCTGCCGGCGTGCCAGCGCCTGGCCCCCGGCCAGGCCGGCGGCCGCATCCTCGACCCGCTTCGCCGCGGCCACGATGGCACGGATCGAATCGTATCCATAGCCCACCGGGCGCAGGCCGGCCCCTTCCCACGGGACCAGCCGAAAATAATCGGGGCTGACGAAGCGGAAAGCGGCCCCCGCGCGGCGGTCGACATAGGCGTGGCTGACGCCGCGAAACTGGTCGTCGTGCCGCAGCATCGCCCCGCAGTCCGACCCTTCGCAAAACATGCACAGTCCCTGGTCGTTCGTGCCGGGGCCCTCGTCGGGATAGCCCAGGCCGTTGAGCACGCTCAGCACGGCGCCATTCTCCCAGAGCACCTGGCCGGCCGACCAGAGGTAGCCCACGTTGCCGTTGGGAAAGCTGCCTTCCACGCCGCGCACCGAGACCTCGACGGGCCGCAGACCCGTGATGAAATACACCAGGTCCACGTAGTGGCAGCCGACGTAGGTGAACGGATCGCTGTTGCCCTTGACGAACCAGTTCTGGAAGTTCGAGCGGCGGTAATAATACGGCTCGATCATCTTGGCCTCGCCGCAGGCGAAGCGGCCCAAGCGGCCGCGGCGATACTGGCCGCGCGCGTCCAGCGAACGCCGGTCGAAGCGCTTGTGGTACTCCACTCCCACCAAAAGTCCCCGCCCGCGCGCCAGCCGCTCGATCTCGGCCGCCTGGGCGTACCGGAGCACCAAGGGCTTGACGGTCAGCACGTGCTGGTCGTGCTCCAGCGCTGTGCGGATCACCGCATCGTGGAGTTGATCGGGCACGGCCACAACCACCAGTTGCCGGGGCGGCAGGGCGGCGATCGCCTCCTTATACAACTCGGGCTGCAACGTCTCCGGCGGCTTGTCCAAGGCCGGCAGCGGCTCGAACGCCTGACCGGGGAAGGCCTCGGCCAGTTCCGCGTCTTCCGCCAAAGCGCAGAGCGGGGCCGAGCTCAGGGCACAGACCTGCAGCGCGCCGACCAAGCCCTGCCGCTGCAGATGATAGAGCGACGGCAGGATCTGGTCGCGCGTGATCATGCCCCCGCCGACCACGAGGATCTTGGAACCGGCCGAGACACAAGCGGGGGACTGTCCCGATTTTCGTTCGTCCTCGCAGGGGACGCCGAAAATGGGACTGTCCCCTTCCTCGATGTGCTGGCTCATCGTAAGACCTCCGAAATTGCTTCTTCCAGGACTGCGATCCCTTCACGCAACGGCTCTTCGCTCACCACTAGCGGCGGAGCGATCTTGACCGACGCCCCGGCATAGCCGACCGGTGCGAACAGCATGAGCCCCTTCTCCACGCAGCAGCGCACGATGTTGCCGGCCGTTTGCGGATCGGGCTCGATTCCGCCCGGCTTGACCATGTGCAGGGCGGCCACCAGCCCTTTGCCGTGAACGGCGCCGACGTGCTCGGCAAAACGCCGGCCCACGCGATGGAGCTCGGGCTGCAGGATCTGGCCCATTTCCCGCGCGCGGTCGACCAGCTTCTCGTCGCGAATCACGCGCAGGTTGGCCAGCGTCGCCGCCACGCACACGGGATTGCCCGTGTGCGTCGAGGTCATCGCGCCGGGCGGGTAAAGGTCCATTACCTCAGGCCGGCCGATGACCGCCGAGATCGGCAGCCCGCTGGAAATCCCCTTGCCGCAGCAGAACAGGTCCGGCGTGACGCCGTAGTGCTCGAAGCCCCAATAGGTTCCCGTGCGGCCGAAACCGGCTTGCACCTCGTCGAAGATCAGCAGCGCCCCGTGCTCATCGCACCAGGCACGCAGTTTCTGCACGTACTCCGGCGGGGCGAAACTGGCGTTGCCGCCCTGGTAGGTCTCGGTCATGACGCCGGCCACGCGCCGGCCGCTCACGCCCTGTGCCTCCAGCGCCTTGAGGAAGCCCTCGAAACTCGTGTCGCGGTCGCGGAAGCCGTCGGGAAACGGCGCCTGCAGCATGTCGGCGTCGAGGTTTACGATCCAGTCCTTCAGGGCGGGGATGCCGCCGGCCATCTGCGCACCCAGGGTGCGACCGTGAAACGCCCGCTGGAACGTGACGATCGTGATCTTTTCCCGCCCGTGGGTGCGGATGCCCCATGTGCGGGCCAGCTTGATGGCGCATTCGCACGCTTCGGCGCCAGTGGTCAGCAGAAAAACCTTGGAAAGCCCGGGCGGCGACACCCGCGCCAACTCGGCCACCAGTTCCGCCCGCAACTCCGAAGGAAAGCAGTAATTATGAATCAGCCCGTGGTTGACCTGCTCCAAAATGGCCTGGCAGATCCGCGGGTGTGCATGACCGGCGTTCGTGACCAGCACGCCCGAGGACCAGTCCAGCCACATATTCCCCCAGCGGTCGTAGACCTGGATGCCTTCGGCCCGATCCCACAGCACGGGCGGCTGCCCGCCCATCGAGCGCGGCTCGTGCCGGGCCAGTTCCTCCAGGATGGGGATCGACTCGGGCACCGGAATGGGCGTGGCGATCCGCCGGTATTTTGTTTGAACTTGGGGGACGTTTTTGGGTTTCAGTTCACTTACTGCCATGATCGTTCTAGTGGTCTGTCCAACCTGAGTTTACGGGTGCCACGGTTGGCTTGTCCAACCGTGTTTCCAGCACTGCTGGGCAAGCCGGGCACCGACCGGAAGTTGGTCGTGGCACCCAACCGGTAATTTCAAAATGGACAGACGACTAGCACCTCCTTTCCGTAATCGTTCACGGGGGACTGTCCCAATTCTCGCCTGTCATGCGTCGCATGGCCGCGAAAATGGGACTGTCCCCTTTGGCCGGCACTACCAATAAAAAAACTCCGAACCGGACCGACCCGGCATTTCGGGTTGTCGGCCTGGCCCAGAGTGCTCGTTGACGCTGACAGTGCCGCTACGGATGCCAGCGAGCGCCAAATTGTGCGTTGCGGCCCCCACGGCCGTACGCCAATCAGTATACTCCGCGGCAATCGGGATGCAAGGCCGGATGCCGGTTTCCGTCGCGTAGCGACGCTGCGACGGTAGACGTGGGTTTCAACCCACGGTCGATGCACCGCCCGTGTAATTATTCGTCGCGTAGCGACGACCGGACATCTTCTGCGGTCTTCGTCCCGTAGGGACGGCTGACAATAGCCCAGCGATTCATCGCTGGGCGCGAGCTCCAATCCAGAGCCAATAGTGCTTGGGTTTGAAATAGTGAACGGCTGCCGCCCACGAAAGAACGAAGACCGGAAATCCGAAAGCCAACATGCAGCACGCGCCTATGAACTCCATGCTTGTTGTCCCTTGTTAAGCCCGCGCAGGTCAGGCAAGCCGTGCCTGGCAGCCCGCCGTTGCCGTCACGGTCCAGCCCCCGCGCCTGCCGTGGCCGTGAAATTGGCCGTCAGGGCGCAGTTGCCGGTAATCGTCAGCGAGGTCGACGCCGAGGAAACGTTGGTCACGGAACCGCCGCTGACGGTCCAGCCGCCGAAGGCGTAGCCGGTGGCCGACGTGGCCTGGATCTGGAGCACATCGCCGGCGTTGTAGCCGCCGGCGTAAGGACCGCTGGTCACCGTTCCCGCGCCCGACGGCTGGGCGGCCGCCCTCAGACTGTAGAACGGCAACGTGTTGGACAGTGCGCCGCGATTGGGCCGGAGGCCATAGGGCACGCCGCTGATGTCGGCCGGCACGCATTGCATCGGCGTGCCCGTGCCGTAGGCCGGCGACGACGGCAGAATATGAAAGTCGTAGGCCGGCGCATTGGCGTACCTCGCGTTGCCCGTGGTCGAGTTGGCGCCGGCTGGAATAACGGAGCCATAGACGCTCTCGTCGACGACGTGATTGTGGTCGATGGTCAGGCAGTTCGGCGGGAGGCTGGAGAGGCTGTAGCCGCTGGTCATCGAATCGAAAAGACAGTTCTCGGCGGCGACCGGGCCGCCGGTGATCCGCGTGCGCCAGTACCAGGTCTGAGTGACTTCGGTTACGTGCAGGAACAGGATGTTCGACAGATAGCTGCCGAATTGGCTGAGGCCGCCGCCACGCTTGCCATCGGCAGTGAGGGGCTGCTGGATGAGCACGTTGACATAGGCCGAATTGATCTCCTCGCCTGTTGACAGTCCCTGGGCTTTGATGTCGTACCCGCTGCAGTTGTACAGGATGACGTCATGGTTCCAATTAGGCGGCTTCACGGGGTTGGCCGCCGGGCAGTAGTCGGGATGGGCCCCGGTCGGGCCGGGATCGATGTCGTTGACGGAACAGTTGACGACCAGCCCGTCATGGGCCCAAAAGGCGTGGGCAGCGATCGTGCGGACCTGATGGCCGCGGACCAGTGTCTGAACCCCCGGGCCCTTGCACATTTGCGTCGTCAAGCCGCCGGTAACGTAGACGGCGGCGAACCCGCCGCCAAACGGCTGCGTCTGACCGCCGACCCAGCGGCCCTGCTTATTGTAGAACTTGCAGTTGTCGGTCCAAGTCACCGCGCCTGTGTTGTCGGCCAGGCACGTCGCGTATCCCGTGCTCACGTTGGAGTCCGTGTAGAACGACACGTTCGTCCATTTCAGACGCTGCGTGCGGGGCGAACCGGGGGCGATCTGGACGTCGTCGCGGGCCACGCCCGGAGCCGCCTGAATGGTCGTCCAGTACAAGTTGATATGACTCCCGCCCGGGCTGTTGGCAGTGTAATTTCCGGCCTGAAGGTTGATCGTCCCGCCGGCCGGCGTACTCTGTACGGCCTTGAGGATCGTCTTGTATGGACTGTTTTGCGTACCGGCGTTGGCGTCGCTGCCGTTGACCGCGTCAACCCACTTGACCGCCGTCGAGCCCAGCGTGCCGTGGCTGTTGGCGTAGAAGTTCAGCGACGGCAGATCGTAGGTCACGGCCTTGGCCTCCAGCGGGATGATCCGGGCGTCGATCGTCAGCGGCCCGTCGGGATAGAGCGACGGCTTGAGAGTGAACCAGAACTCCCAGACGTTGGACTGATCGTTGTAGGTTGGATTGAGGGCCGTGCTCACCAGCGTGCCCTTGACGCGGAACTCGACCTTCACGCCGCTAAGGTGAAATGCGATTACACCCACCTTAAAGGGCGTGGTCAGGAGTTGGTCGGGGACGACGTCCCAGCGGGCGACGGCCCGGAAACCCGCGGAGGCCGAGCGTGCCGCCAAAGCCGCGGTGCAAAGGACCACAAGACCGACCGACACTCGCCGCAATGAATGGCTCATCCAAGACCCCCCCTTGCATGATTGGAAATCCATGCCAGCCATCTTACCCACTACCGACACTGCTGAACAAGCCGGCAGTGGCAATCCACGGGAGAACTGCAAAGTCCGGAATTCTTCAGGTCGCCGGTCCGCCCGGCACACCAGCCCGAAGTGCCAGCGAGGGATTTCCGACGATTCTCCCTCGCTTGCGCGTCGGGCTGGTGTTGTGCATTGCGACTTTGCAGTTCTCCTGTGGCAAGCCGGCAGTGGCACCCGGCGGCTCGGCAAGCGGCCTGCCAAAGTGGCAGATCCGCTCGATGATTCCGAGTCCAATTTGCCAACCCTGGCGGTTTCGGGGATTTTGCAAGGACCGGGGCTATTCCATAAATCTTTTCTGTGGTTGGCTTTGCATCTGCGGCGTATTTTTTGGCGCGCAGATTGCTATTGCTCGCCTGCCAAGCGCACGCGCTCCAGCAGCTTTGGCAGACTCGTGTCCCCACGTGGCCCGACAATTCTCCCCCCGACAGTCTATTCCCTCAAAGAGTTCCGGAGGCATGGCATGGCGAAGAAGCAGAAAGACAGCAAATCCAGCGAGACGAGCATCCAGATCCAGCCCATCGGCGACCGCGTGGTGGTCGAACGGGAAGAGTCGGAATCGGTAACCGCCGGCGGCATCGTGCTCCCCGATATCGCCAAGGACAAGCCCACCCGCGGCAAGATCATCTCCGTCGGCGATGGACGACCGAAAAAAGATGGCACGCGCACGCCCTTGCAGGTCAAAGTGGGCGACCGCGTGTTGTTCACCTCCTATGCGGGCGAACAGTTCAAGCTCGGCGATCGCGAACTGTTGCTGATGCACGAGGAAGACATCCTGGCAGTCTTCGAGTAAGCAACCAGAATCCCCAGAGAACACCCCCCCTGCGGCGAGATCTTCCCGCCGTGAGCGAAACAAGGAGTTAATAGCGTATGGCCAAGATTATTGCTTTCGATCAGGAAGCCCGCGATGCACTGCGACGGGGCGTCGCGAAACTCGCCAAGGCGGTGAAGGTGACCCTCGGTCCCCGCGGCCGGAACGTGATTCTGCAGAAGAGCTTCGGCGCGCCGACGGTCACGAAGGACGGCGTCACCGTGGCCAAGGAAATCGACCTGGAGGACGTGTACGAGAACATGGGCGCCCGCATGGTTCGCGAAGTGGCCTCGAAGACCAGCGACAAGGCCGGCGACGGCACGACCACCGCCACCATCCTGGCCGAGGCGATCTTCAACGAGGGCCTGCGGGCCGTGGTCTCCGGCGTGAACCCCATCATGCTCAAGCAGGGCATCGAGAAGGCGGTCGCCGACGTCACCGAGAAGCTGATCGGCATGTCGATCTCGGTCAAGAACAAGAAAGAGGAGATCGCCCAGGTCGGCGCCGTGGCGGCCAACAACGATGCGGAGATCGGCAAGCTCATGGCCGACGCCATGGAGAAGGTCGGCAAGGACGGCGTCATCACCGTCGACGAGGGCAAGAGCTTGGCCACCGAGGTCGAGTGGGTCGAAGGGATGCAGTTCGATCGGGGCTACCTCTCGCCCTATTTCGTCACCGATCCGCAGAAGATGGAGTGCGTGCTGGAGGACGCCTATATCCTGATCCACGAGAAGAAGATCTCGGCCATCAAGGAGTTGGTTCCGGTCCTGGAAAAAGTGGTGAACGCGGGCCGGCCGCTGTTGATCGTGGCCGAGGACGTGGACGGCGAGGCCCTGGCCACCTTGGTCATCAACCGGCTGCGGGGCACGATCAAGGCCTGCGCCATCAAGGCCCCGGGCTACGGCGACCGCCGCAAGGCGATGTTGGAGGACATCGCCATCCTGGCCGGCGGGACGGCCCTGTTCGAGAGCCTGGGCCGGAAGCTGGAGAACATGACGCTGGCCGAGTTGGGGCGGGCCAAGAAGATCGTCATCGACAAGGACAACACCACGATCATCGAGGGCGCCGGCAAGAGCGCCGAGATCAAGGGCCGCATCGAGCAACTGCGGCGGGAGATCGAAAACACCAGCAGCGAGTACGACCGCGAGAAGCTGGAAGAGCGGCTGGCGAAGTTGGCCGGCGGCGTGGCCAAGATCAACGTGGGGGCGGCCACCGAGAGCGAGATGAAAGAGAAGAAGGCCCGCGTCGAGGATGCCCTGCACGCCACCCGCGCGGCGGTCGAGGAAGGCATTCTGCCCGGCGGCGGCGTGGCCCTGATCCGCGCGTCGGCCAGCGTGAAGCCCAACGGGCTGGCTCAGGATGAGGAAGTGGGCTACAAGATCGTGCTGCGGGCCTGTCGTGCCCCGCTGACGCAAATTGCCGACAACGCCGGCGTGGACGGCGGCATCGTGTGCGAGAAGGTGGCCGAGGCCAAGGGCGCACAAGGCTACAACGCCGCCACCGGCGTCTACGAGGACCTGGTGAAGGCCGGCGTGATCGACCCCACCAAGGTCACGCGCACCGCCCTGCAAAACGCGGCCAGCGTGGCCATCTTGCTCTTGACCAGCGACGCCCTGGTGGCCGAGAAACCGAAGGAAGAAAAGGGTGGCCCGGGCCCCGGCGGCCCCGGCGGCGGCGAGGATATGTACTAAGGATTTGGCGAAGAACAGCTTGGCGGAATCCCGTAGGACGGATTGCTAATCCGTCCACGATTCGGCGACGGAATTAGCAATCCGTCTTACGGCCGAATGCGGAAGTTATTTCTCGCCAGATCCCAGCCCGGATTATTCGTGCGGGCGCTTCCGCTCTTTCCAGGCGTAGGTCTTGGCGTCGATGCCCTTGATCAAGCGGAGAGTGATGAACTGGCGAATGTGGCCGGAAACTTTCAGCGACGGCTCGTCCAGCAACTTGGCGCCCTGCAAACTCGTGTCCAACTGGCCGAAGAACAGGGTCTGTTGATCTTTATGGTCCGCGTCCGGAGTGGGATGGTAGGCGTCCATCGCTTTGCGAATGCGCGTGGCCTCGGCCAGCGCTTTCGGGCTCTGCTTGCCTACGAGGAACATGATCGGAATGTCGCCCCTCACTACCACGTTATCCAGAGCGGGCTTGGCGCTGAGGCCTTTGAAGTTGTAGAGGGGAGAGATCAACACCATGGCTTTGAGGAACCCGCCCAGTTGCAGAGGCCCATACTTGGCCGTTCCCTGCTCGTAGCCCACGGAGTCGAAGGCGGCGTAATTCAGCGTGATCAGGGCCCCGATGTCTGCCCCCACCATGCATAGCTTGTCGATGTTCAACTCCTTGGCGTTGTTCTTCTCCCAGAGAAAATCCTTGACGGCCTTCATGTCCTGCGTGACCATCAAGGGATAGTTCCGCCCGAACGTCCTGTCGTCCGCATCGATCTTCTTGCCGCTGGCAGTCGTTTTGCTGTCGCCGTGTCCGCGCAGGTCGGGCACGATCACAGTGCAGCCCAGCGTACCTTGCAGTTCCACCGCCAACTTGAGGTAGTCTTTGCGGCTCTCTTTCCGACCGTGAATCAAGACCACCGGTATGCTGTCCTTGCCCTTCATGCCCGCGTAGTAGGTGACGGCCAGCTTGACGCCGTCCTCGGTATCCAGCGCCACATCCTCGGGCGGAGCGGGCTTGTCCTCGTCCTCGTCGGTTTTGGCGGGCTTCTTGGCTGCTGCGGCTTTTTTCGCCTGCGCGAACGACCGTTCCACCGCCCCCCCGCAAACCAGGCAGACGACTAGCAACAAACAGACGGCGTGCAGGAATGTCACTCGTGGTGCGGCCATGGATCTTCCACCTCGCTGGTAAAAGGAAGCTTCGCCCGGAAAACGCGCGGGAAACGGGGCCCCTCGGCCCCCAATCCCTACATGGTAAATGGCAATCGGGCGGCCGTCAATGTTCCCGGATACGCAGAGCAGGAGAACGGCAACGTCGGGGTCTGGTCCATTTTTCGGCTGATAGGCATTGCCATTTGCCCTGACTCATGACCGAAAACATGGACCTGACCCCTTTGCGTCGGCAAAGTGCTTTGCTATTTCAGGCCGGCGTCGACGTCTTGGGCCACGTCGGCCTGGGCGTCGTGCGCGTAGAACTGGCGGGCGATCCGCTGCGCCAGAACGCGTACGAATTCCGAGCGGAATTCCGGCTCCGGTCGATCCTGGACGGGGATGGAGATGTTGGGCGGATAGACGACCTGGGGCAAGTCTTTCTCGAAAACGGCCTCTTTGTTCTCTTCACCCTTCTTGTTCTTCGTCAAGTCGTACACGACGACCCTGGCGTTGGCCTTGCCCTGATAGAGTGTCTGGCCCTGGTAGATACTGAAGGCCTCGAGGTCCACGCCCACGACGACCTCGGCCCCCAAGGCTTTGCCCACCGCGCGATATTCCTCAGAGCCGTTCTCGTCGACCCACTTGGCGACCTTCTGCTGGTCGATCATCTTGGCGGTGGGGATGTTGGTCTTCAAGTAGTTGCTGATCTCTTGCCCCAAGGCGCGCACGGCGCTGGCGTTGTTGTATTGGAGGTCGGCCGTGGAGCGGCAGACGACGGCCACTTTCTTGTCTTTCAGACCGCCGAAATCGGGGTCGACGTTGTTGCCGCGGGTGAAATAGGCCAGCGTGGTCAAGCCCGCGACACATCCGCTGACGGATAGCAAAAGCGCGGCCGCCGTGCCGACGACTGCCAGGGATCCGTACCGTGGAGAGCGACGATCCATCGTACATCCTCGCAAAGTTATCGGGCCGTCTGTGCCAAACCCGTCCGGTGAAGAACACCAGCGAAAAGCAGGGAGAAGATAGCCAGACGGCGGGTTCGATGCAAGGCCGACTTGGCGGAAAAATGGGAAAAAAGGGGACAGGCACCGTGGCGGCAACGTTCCTCGCACTGCCAAACCGCCGTGTGCCACGGAGCCAGTCCCCGTTTTTCCTAAGCTAACAGTTCCTGCTCTGCGCCACCTCTGCCAGGCGTGCGGCGGCGGCCTCGTCCACCACGATCCGCCGGATGGCCGTGGCGCAGCCGGATTGCGGATCGACATCGACGATCGAGCCCTGCAAGCGATTGTCGCCCGTGGCGACCTCAAAGGTGGTGGGCCGGAAGGTGCGGGTGGTTTCCATCACCCGATCGATGCGGCGGCCGAGAATGCTCTCGTGGGGCCCGGTCATGCCGATATCGCATTGGAAGGCGGTGCCGCCGGGCAGGATCCGCTCGTCGGCGGTAGGCACGTGGGTGTGTGTGCCCAGGACGGCGCTGACGCGGCCGTCCAGGTGCCGGCCCATCAGTTGTTTGTCGCTGGTGGCTTCGGCGTGGAAGTCGACCAGCACCACGCGGACGTCGGACGGCAAGGCCGCGAGCACGCGATTGACCGCCTGGAAGGGGCAATCGACCGGCGGCATGAACACCCGGCCCAGCACCGTGAGGATCGCCACCCGCACCTGGTTGTGCGCGCGCAGGATCGCCACGTCGTGGCCGGGGGCATCGTGCGGATAGTTGGCCGCGCGCACGATCTTCCGCTCGGTTTGCAGAATGGGGAAGATCTCCCGCCGCTTGTAGGCGTGGTCGCCCAGGGTAATGCCGTCGATGCCCGCCGCCAACAGTTCGTGATAGATGGCGGGCGTCAGGCCCGAGCCGCCCGCAGCGTTCTCTGCATTGGCCACGACCAGATCGAGTTGCTCCTCGATCCGCAGGCCGCGCAGGGCCTGGGTGCAGATCTCGCGGCCCGGCTTGCCGACAATGTCGCCGATCATGAGCAACCGCACGGGAGGCTTTCTGTGAGAGGAGCTATTTCGCCAATTCTACGTGCCTGGTTTCGCGCAGCACAGTGACTTTGATCTCGCCGGGATAGGTCAACTGCTGTTCGAATGCCTGGGCGATGTCGCGGCAGATCTTGGCCGCGGTTTCGTCGGTGGTTTCCTTGGCGCTGACCAGCACGCGCAACTCGCGGCCGGCCTGGATGGCATAGGCCTGCTCCACTCCGGCAAAACCGCCGGCGATCGATTCCAGTTCTTCCATCCGCT
This sequence comes from Thermoguttaceae bacterium, assembly GCA_049509675.1. GTDB lineage: Bacteria > Planctomycetota > Planctomycetia > Pirellulales > Thermoguttaceae > JBEKZQ01. The sequence continues at coordinate 21,034 of JBEKZQ010000105.1, forward strand.
TGACGTAGCGTTCCAGCGTCTCGCGGCGGGCGCCGGGACGCGAGGCGCTGCAGGCGTCGGCCGCCGAGACCAGGACCGTGTAGGGATTGTCGATCCGCAAGTCGTCGTGATGCCCGCAGGCGGCCTGGATCACTTCCGGCCGTTCGCCGTAGCGTTTCAGGAGGTCGGCGCCGATCTTGGGGTGTCCGCCCTCCATTTCGTGGTCGGCCGCCTTGCCGATGTCGTGCAGCAGTCCGCAGCGCCGGGCCAGTTGGCCGTTCAGGCTGATTTCCTCGGCGAGCATGCCGGCCAGGAAGGCCACCTCGATCGAATGCCGCAGCACGTTCTGACTGTAACTGGTGCGGAAGTGCAGTCGCCCCAACAGGTTCACCAGCCGTTCGTGCAGTGCGAAGACCTCCACCTCCTGGCAGGCCTCGTCGCCGAGCTTTTGGATGTGCCGCTCCAGTTCTTTCTGCGTGGCAACCACGATCTCCTCGATCCGCGTGGGATGGATCCGGCCGTCGGCGATCAGTTTGTTCAAGGCGATGCGGGCCACCTCGCGGCGGACGGTATCGAAGGCGCTGACAATGACCACGCCGGGCGTGTCGTCGATGATCACGTCGACGCCCGTGGCCTTCTCGAAGGCGCGGATATTGCGACCTTCGCGGCCGATGATCCGCCCTTTCATCTCGTCGTTGGGAATGCCCACCGTGCTGGTGGTGGTCTCGGCGGTGTGGGCGGCCGCATAGCGCTGCAAAGCGGTCAGCAGCACCTCCCGCGTCTTTTGCTCGCAGGTCTCGGCGATCCGCTTCTCGTGCCTTACGATCAGCGCACCCGTCTCCTGCTGGAGCTGCGTATCCAGGAGTTCCAGGAGCCGCTTGGTGGCTTCGTCCTTGCTCAATCCGCTCAGCTCATGCAAGGTCTGCCGCTGCATGTCCAGGAGCTTGGTGAGCTCCTCCTTGCGGCGGTTGGCGTCCTGGATCCGCTCGGTCAGCTTGCGTTGCGTGCCTTCGACGATCTTTTCCTGTTTGCGGACCTGTTCGGCCTGCTCTTCCAGGGCGTCCTGGCGTTTGTCCAGCAGGCGTTCGCGCTCGTGGAGCTCGGCCCGCAGGCGGCGCAGCTCCTTTTCGCTTTCCGCCTGTTGCTGCAGGGCAAGCTCCTTGATCTCCAACTCGGCTTCGCGGCGGCGGTTCTCGACCTCTTGCCGGGCGACCCGCACGATTTCCTTGGCCTCGGACTCGGCGTCGCGGCGACGCAGACGGTCCAACAGCCGCATCCAAACCAGGGTGATCGCAGAAGCCAACAAGGCCGCGCCGATCACGATGAACACTTGTGGTGTAGTCATTGATTCTTCTCTCGCCACGCTAAATCGACGGCGGGCCCGCGCAAGCGAACCCGTCGATGGACGGCCACGGCGTGAGAAGCAGTGCAACGCGGGTTTTGCAAGGCGCGATCTAATTCGATCGCGGGAAACCGCGCCGAGATGGAACGGTACTGACGCAAGTGGGATATATACCCCATGGCAAGACAGAGGCGATACAAACCCGCACGGCACACCCCCTGAATAGGGCACCGCCGTCCCTGCCAACGGAGCCGGGCGGAGCACCGATCCTTTCCGCCCAAGGCCCAATTTTCATCCGGCCCACGCAATCGAGAACTAACGGTGGACCCTCGATCCGGCCATACTCGGACCACGGCCCAAGCCGGCCGACCGGCCTTAATCCGGCTGCGCGGCACAGCGACCGTACCAGGCATCGGAAAAGGACCATGACCAGATCGAACACCATCGGCATCCTCAACGCGCTGGCCGGTTCTTGCTGCCAAGACCAGAACCAGTCGAATACTTGTTGCACTGCTCACTCAGCGGCCAGGCCGCCCAAAAGGTGCATCTTTCGTTCTGAATTGCGAGCGAAAGACGTTACCGCTATCAATCTTAGCAGGTTTTGGCCGTGCCGCAACTGGAAATGGACGTTTGTAGACTAACAATTGTAACTCGCCCCAGCCCTGATTATCATGGAGATATGGGTTCACAGGGGTGTGAACTGCTTATCTTGTGAAGGATCGCTGCGGGTGCTCATCTTACTGACTAACGACGACGGGATTTATGCCCCCGGACTGGCCGCACTACAACAAGAGTTACGCCGGCTCGGCGAGGTCCACGTGGTGGCGCCGGCCACCGAACAGAGCGGCGTGGGGCATTCGATCACTTATCTTACGCCATTGATCGTCAAGGAGATTTTTCCAAACCCATGTGGGGCCGTAGACCAGCAGCGGTGGGGTTGGGCCGTCCAGGGCAGCCCGGCCGACTGCGTGAAAATCGGCATCGCCGAGTTGTGCCCCCGGCGGCCGGACCTGGTCGTCAG
>JBEKZQ010000106.1:0-19939 GCA_049509675.1 Thermoguttaceae bacterium
CCCGTCGCGTAGCGACGCTGCGATGGTAGCCGTGGGTTTCAACCCACGGAATACGAGACGCCCTCCATTCCGCCCGTCGCGTAGCGACGTTGGAAAACGTTCGATCGTCGCTACGCGACGAATCACCATACGGGGGATTCGACCGTGGGTTGAAACCCACGGCTACCGTCATGACGTCGCTACGCGACGAAAGGGCCGCGTTTGCCTCTTGACGGCCCGCCAACGCAGAACGCATAATACTACAGGTGATATCACCCGATGAAGAAAAAGAAATGCGTGCTTCTGTTGCCGACGACATACAACGACGGCGGAGAGGTGCCCAGAGGCGGAGGTCGAATTCGAGGGGGCAGGGGTCAGAACGATTTATTAAATCGTTCTGACCCTTTTTCTTGCCCTTTTTCTTGCCATTTCGTTGCAAAGTCCCTCCTCTTCCGGCCCGATGCCGGCACCTACCGGGATTCCGCGATCCGTTAACGGAATTCCGCAACCAGCCCTCATGGGCTGCCGCGCGGCGGGATGGTCAGGGCACTGCAAGTCCTTTCTAATGAGCAACTTCGGCGAGAAATCGCGCGCCGATCGGGTGTATGGCACGGCCATTGCTTAGAAGGGGCGGCCATGCGGCTCTGCCGGTTCTCGGTGCGACCGGGAAGCGGGCGCAGCGGCCCAACACGCGCGGGAGGAGATTCATGGCAACGACCCAAGACCACGAAGGTGTGGAACTGCTGGAGCGGCTCGCTAAAGGCGGCGACGGAAAATCGCCCTTGGGCTGCATGCAGTGCGGCCTGTGCGCGGCGAGCTGTCCCCTGGGCCAAGCCATGGAGTTCCCGCCGCGGAAGCTGATTTTGCAAGCAGCGGCCGGGCAGTTGCAAAAGGTGTTGGCCAGCCCCTCGCTGTGGATGTGCGTCGCCTGTTCCACGTGCTCCAAGCGCTGTCCGCGCGGCATCGAACTGGCCGACGCCCTGTGGCCGGCGCTGCGCGACGCGGCCATGCAGCAGGGCTTCCAGCCGCCGGCCGAGCTCCAGGAGACGTTCCAGAACCTGTTGAAATACGGCAACGCCCTGGGCAAGTCGCCCCGCCAGCGGTTGGACTGGGCCAAGGACCTGGACGTGCGCGTCCTGGACCTTTCCAAGGAACCTCGGCCGGTCGAGGTGCTGTGGCTGGTGGGCTGCTATCCTTCGTACTATCCGCGGAACCGGCCGGTAGCGCGGGCCTTCGCCCGCATCCTTACCGAATTGGGCATTTCCTGGGGCGTGCTGGGGGCGAAGGAGAAGGCGGTCGGCGAATGCGATCGGATGTTCGGCGAGGAAGGGCTATTCGAAACCCTGGTGGAGGAGAATCGCAAGCTCTTCGACAAGCAGGATTTCGGCAAGCTGGTGGTGCTCGATGCGCATGCCTATCGGGCCTTGCAGAAGTACTATCCCCGCTTCGGCGCGTGGTATCCGGTGCAGCACTACACCATGTTTCTGGCCGAGCACCTGGAGCAACTCAAGCCGTTGGTGGTCAAGCCGGTCGAGGCCACAGTCACGTATCACGACAACTGCTGCGTGGGGCGCCGCTGCGGGTGCTACGATCCGCCGCGGTCGCTGTTGGAATTGATTCCCGGCTTGAAACTGGTGGAGATGGTCCGCAACCGGGACAACTCTTTGTGCTGCGGCGGGGGCGGGGGCGGGATGTGGCTGGACGGCCACATCGTGGCCCAGGGCGGGCAGCGGCTCAGCGACCAACGTGTCCGCCAGGCGGCGGAAACCGGCGCCGACATCCTGGCCGTTTCCTGCCCTTACGAATTGGCGCGGTTCGAGGACGCCGCCAAGGTCGTGGGCCTGGAAGGCCGCCTGCAGGTCCGCGACATCATCGAACTGTTGGCAGAATCCCTGGATTTGGGTGAAAGGAGCGTGGCATGAATATCGTGGTGGTGGTCCGCCAGGTTCCGGACCTGATCGAGCCGCTGGAAACCGATGCCTCGGGGAAGGCCCTGGACCTGGGGGCTGCCTCGTTCATCGTCAACGAGTCGGACGATCACGCCTTGGAGCAAGCGATTTTGTTGAAGGAGGCGGGTGGGGGCACGGTAAGCGTGGTGGCCCTGGATTTCGGCGACGTGGACAACACCCTCTACACGGCGGCCGCCAAGGGGGCGGACCGCATCATCAAGATCCCGCTGGAGGAAGCAGTGCCGCCGCCGCCCCGCGCCGCAGCCGCGCTCTATGCCGAAGCCGTCCAGCCGCTCGGGGCCGATCTGGTGCTGGTCGGCGTCCAGGCGCACGATGAACTGGATGGCGGGCTGTCGCCCTTCCTGGCCGCCGCCTTGGGGCTGCCCTATGCCGGCGTGATCCGCGGCGTGAAGGCCGGGCCCGAGCCGGGCAAAATCACCGCCCTCAAGGAGTTCCCCGGCGCCGTGATGGCCCAGTTGAAAATCAAGCTCCCGGCCGTGTTGGGCATCTTGGGAGCGGATCAGCCGCCGCGCTACGTCCCCGTGAGCCGTATCCGCGGCGCGATGAAATCGACGCAGTTCGAGGAGCAGGCCGTGGCGGCAGCGTGCCAACCGCCGCTGGTCTCGATCTGCCAGCTTTATCCGCCTGCCTCCGGCAGCCGGGCCGAGATGCTCACCGGCAGCGAGGCGGAGGTCGCCGCCCGCATCGCCGAAATTCTTGCCCAGAAAGGATTGGTCAAATGAGCGCCCAAGACGTTCTCGTTCTGGCAGAGATCCAGCGCGATGCGCTGGCCGACGTGACTTTGGAACTGTTGGCCGGGGCGCGCGGGCTGGCGGCGGCGACCGGCGGCCAGGTCGTGGCGGTGGTACTCAGCCGCGACGGCGCCGCACATACGCCGGCGCTGGCGGCGGCCGATCGCATCGTGCTGATCGACGATCCGCTGCTGGCCGACTATTCGCCGGAGCCGTTCGTGGCCGCCCTGCAAGAAGTCGTCGTCGCGGAGCAGCCCCGGGCCGTGCTGATCGGCGCCACGTCGATGGGCTGGGACTTGGGGCCGCTGTTGGCCGCGCGGCTGAATGCGCCGTTGGTGACCGGCTGCAAGGCGGTCGAGGCCGAGGGCGGCCGCTTGCGGGCGACCGTGTCGTTTTGCGGCGGCAAGATGATGGCCGAGGTGGAGGTGGCCGGTTCGCCCGCCGTGCTCGTGGTCTTGCCCGGCAGTTTCCGCGCCGGCGCCGCAGGGGGAACGCCTGCGGTCGAACGGCGGCCGCTTTCGGCCCCGCTGAAGGCCGAGCAGATTGTCTTCGAGAAGTGGATTCTGCCGGCGGCCGGCGACATCGACATCACGCAGCAGGACTTCCTCGTGGCCGTGGGGCGCGGCATCCAACAGAAGGACAACCTGGAACTCGCGGAAGACCTGGCCCGGGCGTTGGGCGGAGCGGTGTGCGCCTCCCGGCCGGTGGTCGACCAGGGCTGGCTGCCAACCACGCGCCAGGTGGGCAAGTCGGGCATGACCGTCAAGCCCAAACTGTATCTCGCCCTGGGGATCAGCGGTGCGCCGGAGCACCAGGAAGGCATGAAGGGGGCCGATCTGATCATCGCCGTGAACACCGATCCCAAGGCGCCGATCTTCGATGTTGCCCATTACGGTGCGGAGGTCGATGTGTTGGAGTTGCTGCCGGCGTTGACCGAGGCCCTCCAAGCCAGGAAGGCCTAAGACGATGAAAACGGCTCGGCCCGTGGTCAAGAAAGGGTAAACACGATGGAAACCGCTCGGCCCATCATGTGGAACGTCCCGGAGTGGGGGGAGATCACGCTCTATCTGCTGATCCCCGTCGTGTTGATTGCCTTTGTCGGCGCGGTAGCGTGGCGGGTTCGCAAGTGGTTCCTGGGTCGGGCCGAGCCGGGAATCGAGAGCTTCCCGCGAGAGTTCCTGAGGAGCCTCCAACCGCGTCGTTTGCTGACGTGGGTGAGAACCGCCCTGTTCCAGGGGCGCCTTTCGTCCGACAGCTTTTCCCTGGTCATGCACTTGGCGATCTTCTGGGGAATGCTGGTGTTGTTCGTCGGCACGGCCCTGGCCACGCTGGATCAGGACTTCACCAACCTGCTGCTGGACACCCAGTTCCTTCGCGCAGGCATCTACCGAGTGTTCGAACTGGCCCTGGACATTTTCGGGGTGGTGCTCATCCTGGGCCTGGTGATGGCTGCATACCGCCGATATCTGGTTCGTCCCAAGCGCCTGGCGGCGACGCGAACGGTGAGCCTGTGGGACGGGTTCCCCTTCCTCACGCTCTTGTTCCTGATCGCCGCAAGCGGGTTCGTGATCGAGGGCCTGCGGATCGCGGAGGGGCTTCATGTCGAGGCGCGGGTGGCGGCCGCCGAGGGCGCCGAGGCGAAAACGCGCGTGATCGAGGAATCGGGACTTCGCCAGCGGCTTCACATGGGCCGCGCCCGCCAGGACGCCGAGTTGGCGGGCATCGCCCGGGGCAACCCGGTTTTTCCCGCGGCCGCGTGGGCCCCGGTCGGCTACTACCTGGCGAAGCTCCTTGTGCCGCTGGGCATCGGCACCATCCGCCTCTCGCACCAACTCATCTGGTGGCTCCACGCGCTGATGGCCTTCACCTGGATCGTCGCCATCCCCTTCACCAAGGCTTTTCACCTGATCTCTTCACCGACGAACATCCTCTTGCGGGGGCAGGATCCGCCGGGCCGGCTGCAAGTGGCCATGGAATCGGGAGTCCGCACGGTGCGAGACTTGACCTGGCGGCAACTGCTCCAGGCGGACGCCTGCACCTGGTGCGGCAAGTGCCAAGAGGTGTGCCCGGCCAACCATACGGGGTTTCCGCTCTCGCCGCGCGATCTGGTCCAGGCGGTAGGTTCGCAACTCTTGCGCACCCCGGCCAAGGCCAACGGCGACGCGGCCAGCCTGCACGGCTCCCTCGTGAAGCCTGAAGAACTCTGGTCGTGCTGCACCTGCCGCGCGTGCGAAGAGATCTGCCCGGTACTCGTGCAGCAGCCCCGCTTGATCGTCGACCTGCGGCGGCACCTGGTCGATCAAGGCCAGGTGGACGAAGGGCTCCAGGATGCCTTGATGAACCTCCAGCGCTATGGCAACTCCTTCGGCCAGTCCGCGCGGAAACGCCCGGAATGGGCCAAGCCGCTCGATTTCAAGCTCAAGGATGCCCGCAAGGAAGAGGTCGAGTACCTGTGGTTCGTCGGCGATTACGCCTCCTACGACCAGCGTGCCCAGGCGGTCACGCGGACAGTCGCCAAAGTGCTGCACCAGGCGGGCATCGACGTGGGATTGTTGTTCGAGAAAGAGCAGAACGCCGGCAACGACGTGCGGCGGAGCGGGGAAGAAGGCCTGTTCTCCATGATCCGCGACAAGAACGCCAAGGAGTTGGCCGCCGCCAAGTTCCGCAAACTGTTCACCACCGATCCGCACACCTACAACACGCTTAAGAACGAATACCGGGGCAACCGGCAGCCGGCCGGCGAAGACTCCGGCAATGGCATCGCGGACAAGCCGGTCCTGCATTACACGGAATTGCTCGACGAGTTGCTTCGGCAGGGGAAACTGAAACTGAGCAACCGGGTGGCCTGCACCGTAACCTACCACGACCCGTGTTACCTGGGGCGGTTCAACGGCGTGTACGAGGCCCCGCGGCGCGTACTGCGGGCGTTGGGGGCGAAGCTGATCGAGATGCCGCGACATGGGCCCAACAGCTTCTGCTGCGGGGCCGGGGGAGGACGCATCTGGATGAAGGACACGCCGGGCATCGGCGAGCGGCCCGCCGAGAACCGCGTCAAGGAAGCCCTCGCCTTGAGTCGGGTGGAATGCCTGGTCGTGGCCTGTCCCAAGGACCTGGTCATGTTCCAGGACGCGGTCAAGACGGTGGGGGCGGAAGGCCGGCTCCGCGTAGCCGACCTGGGCGAGTTGGTGTATGAAGCCATGGGAGTTCCGACGCCAGTTGGGGAGTGACTAGCATGATTAAACGGGATGAAACACTGCGGATCGGGGTGTATATTTGCCATTGCGGCACGAACATCGCCGGCGTGATCGACGTGGAGGAGTTGGCGCGTTTCGCCGAGGGTTTGCCCGGCGTGACCGTCTCCCGGCAGTACAAGTACATGTGTTCCGACCCGGGCCAGGAGTTGGTGAAGCGCGACATCACCGAGCACAACCTGAACCGCATCGTGGTGGCGGCCTGCTCGCCGAACCTGCACGAGCCCACGTTTCGCCGCGCCGCCGAGGCCGCCGGCTTGAACCGCTTCCTGGTGCAGATGTCGAACATCCGCGAGCAGGTGGCCTGGGTCACCGAGGACAAGGCCGACGCGCTGGACAAGGCCAAGGCCCACCTGGCCGCGGCGGTCCGCCGCGTCGCCGGCCACGAGGCGCTCGGGCGGCAGTTCGTGCGGATCGTGCCCCGGGCGATGGTCGTCGGCGGCGGCATCGCCGGCATCCAGGCCGCCCTGACCCTGGCCGACGCCGGCAAAGAGGTGATCCTGGTCGAGCGCGAGCCGTCGATCGGCGGGCACATGGCCATGTTCGACAAGACCTTCCCCACCTTGGACTGCGCCGCCTGCATCCTCACGCCCAAGATGACCTCGGTGAAGCTCCACCCGAACATCAAGATGCTCACCTATTCATCCGTCGAATCGGTGGAGGGGTCGGTGGGCAATTATCACGTCAAGATTCGCCGCCGGCCGCGCTACATCGACGAGAGCCTGTGCGTCGGCTGCATGCAGTGCATCGACGGCTGCGTGTTCGTCAAGCCCAAGTTCCTCAACCCGTTCGACCAGGGGCTCGGCCTGCGCAAGCCGGTGTATCTTCCTTTCCCCCAGGCCGTCCCGCCGGTGCCGCTGGTCGATCCCGAGGTCTGCCTGCAGATCGCCCGCGGCAAGTGCAAACAGACGTGCGTCGAGGCCTGCGGCGAGCGCAACGCCTTCCGGTTCGACCAGCAGGAGAAGATCGAGGAGTACGACGTGGGTGCGATCGTCGTCGCCACCGGATTCAAGGTATTCGACCCGTCGGTCATCGAGTACTACGGCTACGGCCGGCTGCCGAACGTGTTCACCAGCCTGGAGATCGAGCGGCTGCTGAACGCCGGCGGCCCGACGGGCGGAAAGCTGACCCTCCGCGACGGCTCGCAACCGAAGCGGGTGGGCATCATCCATTGCGTCGGCAGCCGCGACGCCAACTATCACCCCTACTGCTCGCGCGTGTGCTGCATGTACGCCCTGAAACTGGCGCACCTCGTGCGCGAGAAGACCGGCGCCGAAGTGGTCAACTGCTACATCGACATCCGCACGCCGGGCAAGGGTTTCGAGGAGTTCTACAACCGCGTGCAGAACGAGGGGGTGCAGTTCATCCGCGGCAAAGTGGCCGACATCACCGCGGCCGCCGGCGATGGCGGCGGCCTGGTGATGCAGGTCGACGACACCCTGCGGGGCGAAATCCGCAAGATCGACGTCGATGCGGTCATCCTGGCCGTGGCCCTGGAGCCGCAGGCCGATGCCAACGACGTGCGGCGGATCTTCGGCATTTCCTGCTCGGCGGAAGGCTTCTTCCTGGAAAAACATCCCAAGCTGGCGCCGGTCAATACGGCCAACGACGGCGTCATGGTGGCCGGGGCTTGCCAGGGCGCCAAAGACATCCCCGACACGGTGGCCCAGGCCGACGCCGCCGCCGCCAAGGCCCTGGTGCTGATCGATTCCGGGCAGATCGAACTGGAGCCGAACACGGCCTGGGTCGACGAAAACATGTGCTCCGGCTGCAAGACGTGCATTGCCCTATGCCCCTACAAGGCCATCAGCCACGATCCGGAGCGGAAGATCGCGGTGATCGACCAGGCGCTGTGCAAGGGTTGCGGCACCTGCGTGGCCGGCTGCCCCTCGGGCGCCGCCAAGCAACACCTCTTTGGCGATGAGCAGGTCCACGAAGAGCTGGAAGGACTGATGAACTATGTCTGAGAATTTCAAACCGAAGATTGCGGCATTCCTCTGCAACTGGTGCAGTTACACGGCCTCGGACCTGGCCGGCACGGCACGCATCAAGTACTCGCCTTACGCGCGGATCATTCGCGTCATGTGCAGCGGGCGGGTCGATCCGGAGTTCGTCCTCAAGGCCTTCGCCCTGGGGGCCGACGGCGTGCTCGTGGCCGGCTGCCATCCCGGCGACTGCCACTATATCGAGCAGAACTACAAGACCATCCGCCGCCACGCCATGCTCCAATACTTCCTGGAGCGGATGGGGATTGAAAGGGACCGCCTCCGCCTGGTCTGGGCCTCGGCGGCCGAGGGGCAGTACCTCGCCGAGGCCATCGACGGCTTCGTGGCCGACGTGCAGAAGCTGGGTCCCCTGAACTACTCGGCCAACTGGGAGGAGAACGGCCAGCGGCAACGGGCCCTGGACGAGATCCTGGCAGAACACGCGGAAGCGATGGAGGTGCAGCCATGAACGACGACGCGAAAGGGAAATTGGCCATCTACTGGGCGGCCTCCTGCGGCGGCTGCGAAATCTCCATCCTGGCCATCAACGAAAAGATCCTCGACGTGGCCGCGCTGTTCGACATCGTCTTCTGGCCCGTCGCCGTCGACGCCAAGGTCCGCGACGTGGAGAAGATGCCGGACGGCCATATCGACGTCTGCCTCTTCAACGGCAGCATCCGCACCAGCGAACAGGAATACATGGCCCAACTGCTGCGCAAGAAGTCGAAGGTGCTGGTGGCCTTCGGCTCCTGCGCCCATGAAGGCTGCATCCCGGGGCTGGCCAACGCGACCAGCCGCCGCAAGATCTTCGATACCGTGTATCACGACACGCCCACCACCGAGAACCCCGCGCGGGTGGAGCCGCAAAGCAAGACCCAAGTGGCTGAGGGGACGCTGCACTTGCCCGTCTTCTACGAGACCGTGCGGACGCTGGACCAGACGGTGCCGGTGGACTACTACCTCCCCGGCTGCCCGCCCGAAGCGGATCGGATCTGGGACGCCCTGACGGCGATCATCGATCGCCGCTTGCCGCCGCCCGGCTCGGTGATCGGCGCCACGACCACGGTCTGCCAGGAGTGCCCGCGCACCAGGAATGAAAAGAAGATCAAGAAGTTCTACCGCACCTGGCAGGTCGTGCCGGATGACGAGACGTGCCTGCTGGAGCAGGGCCTCTTGTGTTGCGGGATTGCCACGCGGGCCGGCTGCGGGGCGCGCTGCCCGCAGGTCAACTCGCCCTGCCTCGGCTGCTACGGGCCGAATGAGGGCGTCCACGACTTCGGCGCGCGGATGATGGCCGCCCTGGCCTCGATGATCGACTCGAACGAACCGGAGGAGATCGAGACAATCATCCGCGACGGCATCCCGGACCCCGTGGGGAGTTTTTGCCGGTTCAGCCTGCCCGGAAGCCGACTGCGGCGGAGCAACAAGGGAGCATGACCATGAAGCGCATATCGATCGATCCGGTGACGCGGTTGGAAGGGCACGGCAAGATCGACATCTTCTTGACCGACGGCGGCGAGGTGGAGAACGTCTACTTGCAGATTCCCGAGCTGCGCGGCTTCGAGCAGTTTTGCGTGGGCCGGCCGGCCGAGGACATGCCCAACCTGACCGCGCGGATCTGCGGCGTGTGTCCCGAGGCGCACCACATGGCCGCCACGAAGGCCCTGGACGCGCTGTTCCACGTCGATCCGCCGCCGGCGGCCAAGAAGCTCCGCGAGCTGTTCTACTCCATCTTCTACGCGACGGACCACACGACGCATTTCTACGCCCTGGGCGGGCCGGATTTCGTGGTGGGGCCCACCGCCCCGGCCGCCGAGCGGAACATCCTCGGCGTCGTGAAGAAGGTCGGCCTGGAGATCGCCGGCAAAGTGCTCAAGATGCGCCGCGACGGCCACCACCTTATCGAGATGATCGGCGGCCGCAAAGTGCATCCCAACTGGGGACTGCCCGGCGGAGTCAGCCGCGGCATCAATGAAGAGCAGCGGCAGGAGATCGAGCGGCTGGGCCGCGAGGCGGTCGAGTTCGCCCGCTTCTCGCTCCAGTTGTTCGACGACGTGGTCCTCAAGAACAGCGACTACGTGAAGCTCATCACCGGCGACACCTACGTTCACCACACCTACAACATGGGGACGGTCGATGCGAACGACTGCGTGAACTTCTACGACGGCAAGATTCGCGTCGTCGGCCCGGACGGCAAGGAGCACGCCAAGTACGACGCCCGGGATTACCAGCAGTACGTCGCCGAGCGGGTCGAGCCGTGGACCTATCTGAAGTTCCCTTATCTGAAAAAGGTGGGCTGGAAGGGATTGGTCGACGGCGTCGATTCGGGCGTCTACAAGGCGACGCCGCTGTCGCGGCTGAACGTCGCCGACGGCATGGCCACCGCGCAGGCGCAGGCCGAGTACGACCGCTTCTACGACACGTTGGGCGGCAAGCCGGTCCATCCCACCCTGGCCACCCACTGGGCCCGGCTGATCGAGTTGCTCTACGCCGCCGAGCACTGGGTGGAGTTGTCGCGCGATGCGGAGATCACCAGCAAAGAGTACCGCGTGCTGCCCACCAAGACGCCGACCGAGGGCGTCGGCTGCGTCGAGGCCCCGCGCGGCACGCTCACGCACCATTATTGGACCGATGAACGGGGCGTGCTGACCAAGGTCAACCTGGTGGTCGGCACCACGAATAACAACGCGCCCATTTCCATGTCGGTGAAGAAGGCGGCCCAGGCCCTGATCCACAAAGGCCAGGTGACCGAAGGGCTGCTGAACATGGTGGAAATGGCCTTCCGGGCGTACGATCCCTGCTTCGGTTGCGCCACCCATAACCTCCCCGGCCAAATGCCGCTGGAGGTCAGGTTGCGCGACCCGCAGGGCCGTGTTCTGCGGCGGCTTTCACAGTTCCTTCCTGGGGAAGGAACTGCTTAGTTCCTTTCCGAGGAAGGAATAGTCCAGTTCCTTCCCCCGGAGCATACGCCATGATCTCACCCGAATGTTTGCGACGCTATCACTGCTTCGTGCCCATCAGCGCCGAGACCCTCAAAGCGCTGGCCATGATCGGCGAAGAGGTGCGCGTGCCCGCCGGCACGCGGCTGATCGGCGAGGGCGAACCGATCAAGGTCTTCCGCATCATTAGCGAGGGAGAGGTAGACATCCAGTACCTGCTGAGCACCGGCGAACTGCGCTCGGTCGATACCCTCGGCCCGTGCGACATCGTCGACTGGCCGGCGCTGGTCGAGCCCTACAAGGCGACGGCCTATGCCACCACCACCGCCGATACGCGTTTGCTGCAGTTCGACGCCGCGAAGCTGCGCGGGCTGTGCGAGTACGACCCCTTGTTGGGCTACCGGCTCACGAGCCAGGTGGCGAAGCTCCTGTCCGACCGCCTGGAGAATGCGCGGACCCAGCTTGTGGTGGTGGAGCCCTGAGGAGGTTGACGGCGCGATGCAGGCAGAAGCGCACCTTCCAGGTCAGAGGTCGTAGAGCGTTTCGTCGACTTGGGGAGGTCGCAATTTCCGCATCAGACTTGCCATCGTGCCGCGATTCCCCAGAAGCGGGTCTTCGCTTTCCAACACGGCGCCCATTTCCTCCTCGATCTTTTCCTGCGACTCGCCGGCCTCCATTCGGCTGATGGCTTCCTCCATGCCGCCGCCAAGCCGCATCCCCGAGGTTTCGTAGAGTTTGCGCATCGCCCGTGCCGTCTGGCGGGGATCGTTCTCGTCGCACCCTTCCGTCTCGCGGGCCAACTGTTCCATGATCCCCTCCATCTTGGCCTCATCCATGTCCGGCAGCCCGGCGTTGTCGGGACCTGGCTCCGCTCGATTTTGGGAAATCGCAACTCGCGAGATCCTTCGTTCCAGGCGCGGACGATTGCAGCGCGGGCAGGAGGGCCTCTTGGCAGTGTCCATGGTCCGCGACAAGAAGTTGAACACGGTATGACAACGCTCGCAGTAGAACTCGTAAATTGGCAAGACGGAATCCCCCTGCGATCAACTCCTCAGATCGGGGCGTGCCTGGCCGCCGATAGCCCAATTATAGATCACGTGTTCTGAGGCTCAATAGCCAATGGCTACGCCGACAAGCCGAAAGATGGACCAGACCCCGACTTTGCAATTCTCCTGACCGCCCGCCCGCGGACGTTATGCAAGAAATGCGAGTCGGTTTCCCCCCTGCGGAAATCGGCGTTTACGTCTTGAATGCGTCAGGCACGATTGTGCGGGCCGAGAACGATACGATGAATGGCATCGCGCTGCTCGGGGCTCCAGGCCCGGGACTTCTTCGAGCCCCCGCCCATCATGCCGCGACGGCCGCGCAAGACATTGACGCCAACCCAACCCGCCCCAAGAAGACCCCAAACCACGAGGCTGGCCGGTTCGGGGACGGGAGTCACGTTGACGTTATCGAGGCCGGCTTCGTTGGTGCCGTAGGGGGTATCGTTGTAAAAGGTAATCGTCGTACTCGGGCCGGTGGCTGTAAATGTATATGTGAATTCCTGCCAATTATCGTGCCCCGGGGTCGCATTTGAATTGGTGAACGGCACTCTTGGGCCACCATTGATGCTGAGGTCGTCGGTCGCCGCGGTTGCGTAGTAACCGTTGCCCGCAGCCCGCCCCACATAGAACGACACGAGATAGGCTTGACCGAGGGTTGTTCCGATTGTTTGTTGTACCCCACTGGTTGGGCCGGTATTCCCTGCCCCGGTCAGATCAAGCGAATTCAGTCCCTCTTGGGCATTGAATTGCAACAAACCATTATTTACACCGTTATATTCAGAGTAATTTGTTTGGATCAGGGCCACGTTGGCCCCACCGCTGCCCAGCACCAACCATGGGCCAATGTACTGACCGGGAGTGAAAAACTGGGCGGCGCCGCTCGGAAGGACCGGCGTCTCGAAGCCACCGTCGGCGATTAAAGCAGCTTGAATCACGCCCGGACAAAGCGCCGCTGCACAGGCGAACAAGGCCACGGCCAACAATCCTAGCGTCACAATCTTTGCGAACATCTGTCGTCTCCCTATATAGAGGGGTCTCGTGGTCTGGTAGCCTGACACACCGCACGGTAGCTGCGCGTAGGCTGCTCTATGCATCTATAGTCCGCCGAACCCCAGTTCCTGACAAACAGAATTGAATATGTTACATTTTAGCTGTTTGAAGTGGTGTTTTGGGTAGTTCGGGCAGATGACCTGTTTTCCAGTAGGTGGCGATAGCTTCGGTAAGGGTGGTGATGGGATCATGACTGCTGGTCTGTCCATTTCGACATTACCGGTTGGGTGCCACGACCAACCTCCGGTCGGTGCCCGGCTTGCCCAGCAGTGCTGGAAACACGGTTGGACAGGCCAACCGTGGCACCCGTACACTCAAGTTGGACAGACCACTGCGTTGTTGGATCGTACGGTAAATGGTCATCAACCTAATTTGAAACTTGCGGAGAAAGTCTTATGAGAATCGCGCCGACCCTTCTTCTGTTCGCAGTGTTCGTCGCCTCTTTGGGCCTCACAGCCCACGCCGCCCCGCGGGAAGAGGCGGTAATTCTCACGCCCGCGCCGCCGCCGTCGCCGCGGATCAATGGCGCGCGGGTGTTCGGCGTGCGGCCCGGCTCGCCGTTGCTGTATAGCGTCGCCGCCACCGGCCGGCGGCCACTGGTGTTCGCGGCCCGCGACCTGCCTGCCGGCCTCTCAATCGATCCGCG
The DNA here is from genome assembly GCA_049509675.1 of Thermoguttaceae bacterium. Taxonomy (GTDB): domain Bacteria; phylum Planctomycetota; class Planctomycetia; order Pirellulales; family Thermoguttaceae; genus JBEKZQ01. Next base: position 13,598 of record JBEKZQ010000106.1, read on the forward strand.
CACCGGCCAGATCAGTGGCAAGCTCCAGCAGCGCGGCCAGTACATCGTTACCTTGCAGGTGACGAACGATTTGGGCACGGCCCAACGGAAGCTCAAAATCGTGTGCGGTGATACGCTGGCGCTGACGCCCCACATGGGCTGGAACAGTTGGTACATCTGGGAGGCCCGCGTCACCGACAAGATCATGCGCGAAGCAGCCGACGCCATGGTCTCCACCGGCATGTCCCAGCACGGCTACAGTTACGTGAACATCGACGATTGCTGGGCCGTGAAGCCTGGTTCCAACGATCCCGTGCTGGGCGGCCCACCCCGCGACGCGGCCGGCCGGGTCAACGCCAACCGCCGCTTCCCCGACATGAAGGCCCTGACCGACTACATCCACGCCAAGGGTTTGAAGGCCGGCATTTATACTTCGCCCGGGCCGACCACCTGCGGCGGCCACGTCGGCGCCTATCAGCACGAGGAACTCGACGCCCAACGGTTCGTCGCCTGGGGCTTCGATTTCTTGAAGTACGATTGGTGTTCCTATGGCCAGATCGCGCCCAAGCCGGACCTGGCCGCCATGCAAGCGCCGTACCGCAAAATGGGCGAAATCCTCAAGCGGCAGCCCCGCGACCTCGTGCTGAATTTCTGCCAATACGGCATGGGCGACGTGTGGCAGTGGGGCAAACAGGCGGGCGGAAATAGTTGGCGCACCGCCGGCGACCTGGGCGGCTCGTTCCCCGACATCCCCGTCGCCCTGTTCCGCGATGCCTTCGACCTGTACGCCCGTGCCGACCTGGAAAAATACGGCGGACCGGGTGGCTGGAACGATCCCGATTACCTGCTGCTGGGCTACCTGAGCAACTGGAAAGGCCAGTCGGCCCGCACGCCGCTTTCGCCCAACGAGCAGTACACGCACGTGTCGCTGTGGAGCTTGCTGGCGGCGCCGTTGATTTTCAGCGGCGACATGACCCGGCTCGACGACTTCACGCTCAGCCTGCTCTCGAACGACGAGGTGATCGACGTGGACCAGGATCCGTTGGGCAAGCCCGGTCGGCGCGTGGCCAAGGAGGGCGGCCTGGAGGTTTGGGTCCGCGATCTGGAGGACGGCAGCAAGGCGGTGGGGCTTTTCAATCGCGGCGAAACCCAGGCCGCAGTCGTGGTGCAGTGGGCTCAGGCGGGGCTGGTGGGCAAGCAGATCGTCCGCGACCTGTGGCGGCAGAAGGACCTTGGGCAGTTCAAGGGCCAGTTCTCCGCCGCCGTGCCGCGGCATGGGGTGCTGTTGGTGCGAATCCGCCGCCAGGGCCAGTAGCCGTTTCGGCCCCCCTTGGAAAGCCTTGCAGACTTGCAATAATACTAAGTTCCCTAGCGCGGCCGGGAAGGACCCGGCCGGCCGGGAATTTTGTTTTTTTGCTTCTGTGCGGTCGATCGTGACACCAGCCCTTCCCTCTGGGGGCGGCTGGTGTCATTTCCAGCCCCGCCCAGAATACCTGCTTTCTCGTCCTCCGGAGCACATCCATGTTCAAGAACCTCTGCCCCTCGGCCCTCGGCATTACCGGTCACCAAAGCGAAATCATCGAGCTGGCGCTTACGTTCGGCTTCGGTGGGATGGACTTGAACGTGGTCGAATTCGCCACGCGGGCGAGGCTGAAGGGGATGCCCTACGCGCGACGTTTGCTCGATAGCGCCAAGATCCACTTGGGCACGTTTGCGCTGCCTTTCGAGTGGACAAGCGAGGACGAGTACCCCGTTGTGTGGCCGTCCTGGCCCCGGCCGACGATAAACGGCCGTATCACGAGAATTTCGAGTTCCACCGCCGCCGCTTTCACGAGATTGCCATGGCCTTGGAGCCATCGGGCGTGCGGTTGGCTGTTGGTTTTCGCGCCGCCGAGTACCTGCGAAAGAATCGGGCCTTCCAATTCATCCACGACCTCGACGCCTTGACCCTGCTCTTGAACATGCTGGATGCCCCGAACGTCGGCCTGCTGCTGGACATCTGGGACATCGTCGCCGCGGGCGGCAGCCTGGACACGATCCGCAAGCTTTCCGCCGACCAGATCGTGGCGGTGCAGGTGGCGGAAATGCCCGGGGGCGTTGCGCTGGCCGACTTGGACGACAAGTCGCGGCTCTTGCCGGGGGCCGAGAACGGGCGGATCAACATCGCCGCGCTGCTGACGATCCTCAAGGAAATCGGTTATGACGGACCGGTCACGCCCAAACCGTCCCGCGCCGTGCTCCCCAGCCGGCGCCGCGACATCGTCGTCAAACAGGTGGGCGAAGCGCTGGAACGGACATGGCGGGCGGCCGGCCTGGTCTCCGAGCGGCGATTCGTCCCCACCGCCGCAAACGATTGAGTCTTGGTTGCCTTTCACCGACCAGACGGCTTGAACTCGATCTTGTGCATCCCGTGGCAGTCGGTGCAGACGGGCGGCGTTCTGGCGGACAAATGCCGCCCCAGGAATCGCGCCACGACGGCCTTGGCCGGCACGTCGTGCGCCGCATGGCACTTCAGGCAACTTGCGTCCACCTCCTGGCGCCGAAAGGTAACGTCGGGCCGGGTGGCCCCGATGTGCTCGTCGTTGGCGTGCTTTTCCGAAAGGCCATGGCACTTGATGCAGCCGATCTTCGCCTTCAGGTGCGTTCGGGCCAGATCCTCTTTCACAAAGGTGACGTGGCACACGTAGCAGGCGGCGTTGGCCCCCAACAGATCGGGCTCTTCGTCGGGCGGTTCGACTTTCGCCGCGGCACGGCCGCCGCCGGAAGCGTCGTCGGCCGCCACGGGCAACGGATGCTGCCCCGCGCCGACGGCCCACGATAGGCCCAACACAAGACCGGCTGCGAGTTCACTTAGACGTATTGCCATTGATGGAGCCAACGGTAGTCGGGCGTGAGCGTGGCGTAGTAATTCCGCGTACACTCCTGCAGGGCCTGCTTGTCTTCCGGCGTGTGCGGCAGGTCCTTCTCGTACGATCCCTTGACGTTCTCGTCGAGTTGTTCGGAAATGTTCACGCCGGGGATGATCGCCGAGATCCGCCGCTCCCGGAGCATTTCCTTGACCAGCACGTGCGCGCGGAGATCGATGCGGCCCTGGATCTCGCGGGGCTTGATGCCGAAGGTCGTGCCCGCCCCGAACGGTTTGAGCCCGATCACGCCCACGTTCTTCTCCTGCGCCAGTTTCAAGAGGCTGTCGCCGCCCAACTCCTTGGTCAGGAAGAGGTAGGGAAAGATGATCACCGAGAACTGGGGATACCGGTTTAGCACGCGCCGAAAGACCTTGGGGTTATGTGCGGAAAGGCCCAGGAAGCGGACTTTGCCCTGTTGCCGCGCTTTTTCGAAGACGCTCACGACCAGGTCCAGGGCCTTGTCGCTGACCATCAGCAAGGTGCCCAGCGACGTTTGGCCCGGTCCCCAGGTAGCGCCCACCGGCCGCCACAGGTCGAGCATCTCGGTGTGATACGACTTCAGCCGGGCCTCGATGTTCTTCATCATCCCCTCGGCCGTCAACTGCGACTCGTACTCGGTGGTGATCTTCTCCGGCCAGGAGGCGAAGCCGATGAACCAGCGCTCGCGCCGGGCCGACTTGCAGCGGGCCATGGCCGCCCCGTACATGTCGCATTCGCTGTCGATATTGTTGTCCACGTAGTTCATCCCCAGTTCCATCGCGCGCTGGAGCACGGGCAGACGATCCTCGACGCATTGACCGCCGTGTCCGCCCAACGAGACTTCCGAGATCATGCAAGCGGTCTTGCCCAACGGGCGATAACCCATCTTGGGATTGAAATTGAGGATTTTCGCCGTATCGACCGGCTCGGCCTGGGCCGACGCCAGCGACCCGAGCGCGGCTCCTGCTGCCGCGGCGGATGTCTTCAAGAAATCCCGCCTGCTACTGTCCGCATTGACCATGGCAATTCTCCTCGGAAAAAGGTTTGTCTCCCTATCTTCCTCCACCCACGTCGGCACGTCAAGCGAGGCGGACGTTCGCAACAGGAGAACTACAATGTCCGCGAAGCCTTCGGCACGCGGGCCGGTGGCGCACCTTAGCCCGACGCGCCAGCAAGGGATTTGCGGCGATTCTCCCTCGCTGGCGCGTCGGGCTAGTGTCGCAAATCGCAACTCTGCAGTTGGCTTGGACGTTTGCACCCGGCAATGTTAATTTGGGCAACTAATTCTGACTTTAGCGATAGAGCAGAGATTGCCGATAAAGTTGACGCTAACGGCTGACCCGCGCTTTGCAGCGCGGCAGTGATAGGACTCACTCCATCCGGATCGGATCCATGAAGACTCCCATTCTCGGTCTCTTTACAGGTCGCGTAACGGTTACACAAGTCATGGTGGTGAAAGCGATTACGGCTGTCATCTGCATGGCCGCACTGTGCCTGCCGGCCCAGGCCCAGGACGACTCCTACTCGCCGGCGCCCCCCTGGCAACGCTCGCCCGCCGCCGTTGGACCGCGAGATTACGCCAACTCGCCGGCCCGTGCGCCGGATCAGTATCATGCCACACCATTGGACCGAGACAACGCAAGCTATCCGGCCCAGCAGCCGGTGCGTCGAACGGCGGCGGTAAGGCGTACCGATTATCAGAGGCCGGTCGCCGAGAATCCTGCCGCGACTGAGGGCTACCAAGGGCAGCCTGGTCCCGGGAGGGAAGTCCCCTATCCGGGCTATTATGGTGGTCCCAATGGTGGCTGCGGCTGTAGCCCCGACGGTCCTTGCGACGACTGCGGCTGCCAATATGGCCAGTGCTGGCGCGGCCCGCTGATGGGCTGGCCGTGGCCCTGCGAGAGCCCCTTGCACAACCGGCTGTATGCCAGCGGCGACTATGTGCTCTATTGGACACAGGGCCAGACCGTTCCCGCCCTGGTGACCACCAGTTCTCAGGCCAGCCTGGGAGTGCTAGGCCAGTCGGACACGGTAATACTCTTTGGCGATGGGCATTACGACAACGGCGCCGAGTCGGGCGCCCAAATAAGCCTCGGCTACTGGCTGGACGCCGGCCGCGATCTGGCCCTGGAGACCACCTACCTGACGTTGGGCAAACAGACCGACCGCTTCCACGACGCCAGCACCGGTGATCCGCTCTTGGCCCTGCCCTATTACAATATCCGGCCGTTTGCCGGTGATCCGAATCAGGACCCGCACCAGGATTCCACGTTGATCGCCAACACGGCGACCTCGACTCGCGCCGGACTGTCCGGCACGGTCGACGCCGATGCTTCCAGCGAGTTCGACACGCTGGACGTGGTGTTCCGTCATCCGATCGTGCGGACCTGCAATTACGAGGCCGATTTCGTCGCCGGCTATCGTTACGCACACTTGGGCGACGAGGTCGCGACCCATACGGTATCTACCAGCGCGCCGCCGACGGTGGTGACCTTGGACGTGACCGACCGCTTCCGTTCGCTCAATGAGTACAACGGCGCCGTGCTCGGATTGACCACGCAGAAACATTGGCGCCGCTGGACGTTCGGCACTTCGCTCAAGATGAGCCTGGGAGAGACGCGAACGATCATCCGCATCGACGGCCTGACGTTGCAGGACGGCGTGGCGACTACGGTGCCCGGCGGATTGCTGGCGCTGCAATCGAACATCGGCCGGCACGACGACACGCGATTCACGATGGTCCCCGAGATGGGAGCCACTCTGGGCTGGGACATTACGCAACGTCTGAAGTTCACCACCGGGTACTCGCTCTTTTACTGGAGCGGAGTGGCCAGGGCGGGCGAGCAGATCAATCTGGCCGTGAATCCCAACAACGTCCCGCCGCCGCTGGGAACGCGGACGACGCCGCCCGCCCCGGCATTCGTGCTGAAGACCAGCGACTACTGGGCGCAAGGCCTGAATCTCGGCCTGACCTTCAACTTCTGAGGTATGCTGGGTTATTCAGGTAATGACAGTTTGCTCCGCGGCCTGATCGGATAGAATAGAAAAGGGCGAAGGCAAAGGTGCCTTACTACGAGTTTCTTTGGGCCGAGGAGATTGTGCGACATATCGCGGAGCACGGGCTCTCGCAGGACGATTTCGAGTACGTCGCGTGCAGCCCTTCTAGCAAAGGTTACAGTCGGTCTTCCGGCCTGCCCGCTGCCTGGGGCCACACGCGGGACGGCCGTTACATCATTGTGGTGTACGAGGAATTGGACCCTGTGACCGTTCTTCCAGTCACCGCGTATGAAGTGCCCGAACCGCGTTAATGGGTGTTGACATGGATAAGCGAAAAGCAAGACGAGGCTCCCGTGAATTGACCTCCGCCGAAAAGGATCGCCTGGCCAAGCAGCGCGAGCAGATTGCCCGGGAGTTGCCGGACCTTACGGCCCGCGACCAGATGCGCAAGGATGCCCGAGAAGAAAGTACGCTGAGCGGC
>JBEKZQ010000107.1:0-15294 GCA_049509675.1 Thermoguttaceae bacterium
GCACGGCGCATTACTTGATTCTTCACGATACCTCGCGGGCCTACGCGCAGTGGTGCGGCGCACTGTTCGAGCGGCTGTATGCGGCATTCCGCAATTACTGGATGCGCAAGGGGTTTGACCTGGCGGAACCGGAATTCCCCTTGGTGGCCGTGGTCTTTGCCGACAGGCGGTCGTACGTCACCTTCGCGCACGACGAATTGGGCGATGCCGCCGAGTCGATCATCGGCTACTTCAGCCTGGCTACGAACCGCATGACGATGTACGATTTAACGGGCACGGCCGGCGGCGGCCGGGGCGTTCGCACCAGCACCAGCGCCCAGATCAACCAGGTCCTGGCGTCGCCGGATGCCACTGTGACCGTGTCGACGATCGTCCACGAAGCCACGCACCAAATCGCCTTCAATTGCCGGCTGCACACCCGCTACAGCGATTGCCCGTTGTGGTTCAGCGAGGGGATTGCCGTGTTCTTCGAGACTCCCGATCTGCACAGCACCAAGGGGTGGAGCAGCATTGGGGCCGTCAACCGGCCGCGGCTTACGGAGTTCCAGAAGTCTTTTGCCGAGCGTTCGCGCGATTCGCTCAAGACGCTGATCGTCAACGACAAACGCTTCCGCGACGTGCGGCAAGGCCCAAGCGCCTACGCCGAGGCCTGGGCCTTGACCTATTTTCTTTTGCACCAGCGTGCCAAGGAGTACGTGGCCTATTTGCGGGTGCTTTCCGCGAAGAAACCGCTGATTCAGGACGGCGAAGAAACCCGCTTGCGGGAATTTGAGACGGCCTTCGGCGACCTGAAGAGGCTGGACGCCGATTTCTTGCGTTACATGGTCCGGGTACGGTAACGTAGCAGGCACACGCCGTGTGCCGTCCGCCCACTTACGGCACACGGAGTGTGCCTACTACCTTCTACACCTTGTTCTGCCGGTAGCGCTTCGCCTTGTCGATCACGTTTGGATCCTTGCTTATGCGGATCACCCGGTCCAGGGCCGGGTAGAACTCGGCCTTGTTCGGCTCGCGAAGGTTCTTATGGTGAGCCAACTCGACGATCGTCGCACAGGCCTCCTGGGCAAAGACCGGGTCGTCCAAATAAGGCAGCACAAAGTGCAGGCACTCCACGCTGCGAATGGCTCTGGCCCGCTTGACCACCGTCAGCCGATCATCGTCGCGGGTCGCCAGGCCCAGGGCCTTCTTGAGCAGTGCCAAGCGTTCGGCCTCCGACCGCTTGTCGGGCAAGGGGGCCACGCGAATCAACGCCCGCAGGGCCTCGGCGCGATGGCCGGCGTCGCCGGCATTTTGCGCCAAGTCCAACAGCCGGTTGGAAATGGAGGCGTCGGGCCAGAGGCAAAGGGCATGAAAACCGGCCTCGCGGCGGGCCGCATCCGTGTCGGACATGGCCGACTCCACGATCTTCAAGGCGCCGGGGCCACCGACGCGTCCCAGCGCGGGCAGCAGCGCCATCTGCTCCTGCGCGCTCAATTTGGCGAACGCGGCCAGCAACGGCTCGGCCTTGGGATCGACTTCTTTGAGCCGTTTACAGACGAACATCACGGCCTTCTCCGCCGCCTCGCGTTCCGGGCCCGAGTTGGCCTTCAGCACTCCTTGGAGCATGTCGACCACCTGCCCCGGCCCGGCGACCTGCCCTAGCGCAGCCATGGCCGCCATGCGCACCTGGGCCTGGGCATCCTGAGCGGCCGCCAGCAGCGCGGGTAATCCCTCCGGGGCGCGGCGCGAGGCCACTACGCCGATCAACTCGATGCGCAGCGCCGTAGGGGCCCGCTCCAGTTCCGCCACGATAGCCCCAACGGCGGCCGATCCACGCACGCGGACCAGGCTGGCTATGGCGGCCGTTTTCAGCGGTCCCGCGGGCTCGGCCAAGGCTTGGATCAGTTGCGGCACGTCGGCGGCCTGGCCCAAGGCACCCAGGGCCCGGATGGCGGCAATCCGCACCTGTTCCTCCCGGCTGGCGAGCATTTCCACGACGGCCGGTCGCGCGGCGGGGTCGCCTCGGTCGGCCAAGGCGTCGATGAGCGCCGCCCGGCTGTCGGGGGGCAACTGCGGCAACAACTCGACAAAACGCTTTGTGGCCGCAGGCCCTTTGGCCTCTTCGCGAACTTGCTGCAAGCCCACGGCCCGCACGTCCTTGTCCTTGTCGGCCACCAGGTTGACGATCATGCCCACGGCATCATCGCCGGGCTCATCGGCGGCCGATGCCTCTTGCCAGGCCAGTCCGACGGCCACTACCAGGCAGAACACCGCCAACAACACGTTCGTGTTTCTCATTAGTCTTTCTTGCCCGCCACGACCGCCAGGCCGCGAATGGCGGCCAGACGCACGTGCTTGGGCTGCGCCTTGCCCATCAGCGCGGTGTACAGCGACTTGGCGTCGGCCTTCTTGCCGTCGGCCAGGAGTCGCTCGGCGCAGGCCAGGCGGGCGTCGGCGGCAGACTGCTCGACAGCCTGCGGCGCGCCGTTGCCCAATTGGCTCAGGGCGTGGGCGGCATCCGCGCTGCCGATGTCGCCCAGGGCGGCGGCGGCGGCACAGGCCACCCGGATGTCGGCATCGCCCAGCAAGGCCGCCAGCGCGGCGGTACTGGGCTCATCGCGGCGCACGCCCAGCGATCCGATGACGCCGATCTTCAACGCGCCGCTGAGTTTCGGCAAAGCATCGCGCAGCGCCTGGGCCGCTTCAGGGGCGGGGTTCCGCTCCAGAACGTAACGCGCCATGTGCGAATTGTCCTTGTCAGGAAGCAGGCCGGCCAGCGTGGGCACCGACTCCGCCGTGGCGATCACCATCAGTTTGCGGCACACGTAATCCTTCGCGTCGCGCGACGCACCGCTCTTGAGCACCGCCGCCAGGCGAATTTCCAACTCCTTGCGGGCGGCCGCGTCGCCGTGCGTGGTCACCACCGCCTCATTGATGGGATCCAGCACCTTGACTTCTTTTCCCCAATCATAGGTCTTCAATGCCTCGAAGGCCTGGTTCAAAGTTTCTGCCATATCCGGCTCCTTTGCAGGTCAAATGTTCTTAGGTCGGAAACAACCCCAGTCAGGGGCAATATTACAACAGCCACGGCTCGCGGCGGGCGCGATCGCGGAAGCGGTTCGCCTCCTCGTCGCCCGGGAACTCCTGCTTGGCCGGGTCCCATTTCAACGACCGCTGCAAGGCATAGGCGATGATGCCCAGGTGCGCCAGGACCACGGTGTTGGCGGCCAGCTCGATGTCGCGGAACGGCTTTTCACGGGTCTTGACGCACTGCAGGAAGTCGCCGTGGATGCCGCCCTGGCCCTTGTAAGCCGGCACGGGCTTCGGCGCGCGCTTCTCGCCCGGCGTGCCGACCACTTGCAGGTTGCCCATGCCGGGGTGGTTGTGGTGTATCGACAGCCCGTTGGCATAGCGGAAGGTCAAATACTTGTTGCCCTTCTCGTCGTTATAGACGACCTCGACCGGCTGCACTTCCCGGACGTCGACGGCGAAGGTCGCCCCGCCGAAATGGTGCGCACCCCAGTCGGTCATGCCGCCGCCGGAATAGTCGACGTAGGAACGCCAGCTTCCTCCGCCGGTGCCGAAGTTGCCGTCGCAACGGGCCTTATTGTAGGGCGCCCAGGGCGCCGGGCCCAGCCACATGTCCCAGTCGATGTCGGGCGAGACCGGTTCCGCCGGCAAGTTGCACAACTGCGAGAGCGGACCCACGTTGACGTTGATCGACTTGATCGTGCCCAACTGGCCGTCCCAACACTGGTTGACGATCGTGCGGTAGTCTTCCAGCACGCGCTGGCTGCCCCCGGAAACCACCCGCCCGTAACGCCGCGCCGCCTGGACCATCAGCGGGCCTTCACGCAAGGTGCGCGTCTCGGGCTTTTGGCAATACACGTCCTTGCCATTGCGGCAGGCCTCGATCACAACGATCGCGTGCCAATGATCGGGCGTGGCCACGTGTACCGCGTCGATGTCTTTTCGGGCCAGCAACTCGCGGAAGTCGTTGTACACCTTGCAGTCATTGTTGTGGTACTGATTGTTGACGCGGCCCTTGGACCCCTCGCGAACGCTCTTTCGCACGTCGCAGACGGCTACGTACTGGACGTCGCCGCGGCCCAGGAAGGCCCCTTGATCGCCCGAGCCCTGATTGCCGATGCCGATGCCGCCCATGACGATCCGCTCGCTGGCCGGCGGACGCCCGTCGGCGCCCAGGGCCGTCGAGGTGATGACGTACGGCGCAGCCACGGCCACCGCGGCCGTTTGCAGAAACTCGCGCCGACTCGGATCCCGGTTGAGATGCTTCATTGGACTAACTCCCTTGCGTTGTCGCGGTTGGTGGGCGTCGCACTCGGCGCTCGTTGGCGACCGGCCGAGGCGAGTGGAATGATAAATTAGAGAATAGATCAAAACGCAACCGGTGTCAATGGTCTGGGCAAGTGGCGCGCCTTTGAACCGCACGCAACGCTTCGCGGTTCCTTGTCGTAGCATCAACCGAGACCGAGGCCTGGTTCCGCGCCCTACGTCAAGGTCAAGACTCGGTGATTTCCTGGGGCAAAGCGGTGGAAATGCTACAGAAATAGCTAGAATTCCCGGCGTAGTACGCCATGATGTCGTGTTGCCCGGCCGCGCCAGCCCTCGACCGGCCCGCCTCATGCAAGCCTCAGGGTGCCGCCCCAGTACCACACGGGACCGCTGCCCAGGGTGGCGCCGTCGCTGACGACAAGGACGATCGTGGCCCCGCTGCCGATCCCCGTACCGCCGGAGTAGGTGTTTTGGCCGCTGATGGTCAGCGTGCCGGAGCCCAAATCATCAACCGCGCCCGCGCCGCTTATCACGCCGGAGAAGGTGAGGTTCTCGGTCGACCAGATCCACAGCGATCCGTTGTCGACCACGTCGCCCACGATGCTGCCCGGGCTATAACGGCCGACGTCGATCTCGCAGCCGGCGTCGATGGTGGTGCCGCCCGTGTACGTATTGTCGCCCGAGAGTACAAACCAGCTTCCGCCAGACTTTTGGAAGGCAACGGTGCGGGTGGCGCCGTCGCAAATCGTTCCGCTGTATCCTGCGGCGCTGGAAAAGTTGGTGGTCAGCGTGCTCGTGCCCGACCCGGAACTATTGTCAGTGACGACACCGCCGGGCCCGCCGAACGCCCCGACCGTGATGCTGTGGCCGTTGAGGTCGAGCGTGCCGTACTCGATGTATAGGGCGTTGGGCGTGGTGCCCAGCGCTGCGTCGTCGCCCAGGCGCAACGTTCCGTAGTCCACGTACACGATTCCCGTAAAACCACTATTGTGCCCGCTGATCGTGGTCGTGCCGGTGCCGTATTGGGTGATCGTACCGGAGCCGCTGATCCCGGAGAGGGATACGTTCTCGGTGGACCAGATCCACAGCGATCCGTCGTCGACCACGTCCCCCACAATGCTGCCGGGAGTGCCCGAGCCGACGTCGACCTCACCGCACTGGATCACGGTTCCGCCCGTGTAGCTGTTGTCGCCGGTGAGGACCAGCGTGCCCGTGCCGGTCTTCGTAAGCCTTCCGCCGCTGATTGCGGAGGCAATCGTCACTGATGTTGACGTGCCATCTACTTCCACCGTGCCGCCCGCCGGGCCGAACGAAAGTGACGAAGCGCCAAACACCACCCAGCTACCCCCTTGGAAGATCAGTGAATTTGGGCTAACCGGGCCCGCAATGTTAATTCCGGTATTGGCCGAAAAACTGGGGAAGATCGCGTCGTTGCCGTCGATCCAGGCGGTCAGCGGCCCGCTCGGGCTGCCGACGTGCCATTCGGCCGTCGCGTTCCAACTGCCGTTGGCGAGTGCGGGATCCCAGTAGAGATCCGTGCTTACCGTCACTGGCGTAGTGCCGCTCGCGTTGCCGACGTAGCTGGCGTCCCCGACGTAGTACGCCGTCAGGTCGTGCTGCCCCGCCGCAAGCGTCGAGATTGTCAGCGTGGCCTCGCCGGAGGTGTCAAGTGCGCCCGAGCCCAGGTAGGTTGTGCCGTCGAAGAACGCGACGTTCCCAGTGGGCGGAACGGGGCCGGAAGTTTCCGGAATGACGTTTGCCGTCAGGGTCAGGCCCTGGCCATAGGCCGCGGTTGCGGCCGAAGCGGCGATGGAAACCGTCGGGTCGATGCCGTTGGCCGAAACCTCGCGGATGGCGCAATTATCCCTGTCGGCGATGAAGAGGCGTCCGGCAGCGTCCACTGCGACGCCTGTCGGGGAGTTCAGTTGGACGCTCGTGGCCGGTCCGCTGTCGCCGCCGTAGCCGCCGTAGCCCAAATCGCTGTTCCCTGCGACCGTGTTGATCAGGCCCGTGGCGCGATCGACCTCGCGGATGAGGCCATTGTAGCTGTCGGCAATGAAGAGATCCCCGGCGGAGTCTACCGCGACCCCTTTCGGGTCGGCGAATTCGGCGCCCGTCGCCGCTCCGCCGTCGCCGCTGGAGCCCCAGCTTCCGTTTCCCGCCACCGTGCTGATAAGACCGTTGGAGTGATCGACCTCGCGGATGCGGTCGTTGCTGCTGTCGGCGATGAACAGGTTCCCGGCAGCGTCCACCGCCACGCTCGTCGGCCAGCTTAATGCGGCGTTGGTGGCCGGTCCGCCGTCGCCGCCCGAGCCGCCGCCCGCGACCGTGGTGATGATGCCGTTGGGGAAGACCTCGCGGATGCAATCGTTGCCACTATCGGCGATGAACAGGTCCCCGCTGCCGTCCACCGCGACGCCTTGCGGGTCGTATAACTGGGCGCTGGTAGCCGCCCCGCTGTCGCCGCCGTATCCCCCGATCGCGCCGCCCGCGAACGTGGTGATGATGCCTCCGGAGACCTCGCGGATGCAGTTATTGCCGCTGTCGGCAATGAAAAGGTTCCCGGCGCTGTCCACCGCCACGCCCGTCGGAGAGGCTAACTCCGCGCCGCTGGCCGGCCCGCCGTCGCCGCCGTAGCCGTATGTTCCGTCCCCGGCGACCGTGCTGATATCGCCCGTGGCGCGATCGACCTCGCGGACGACGTTATCAAAACTGTCGGCGATAAAGAGATTCCCGGCGGCGTCCACCGCAACGCCTGCGGGCGAATTTAGTGAGGCGTCGGCGGCTGGTCCGCCGTCGCCGCCGCCGCCCCAACTGCCGTTGCCCGCGACGGATGTCATGCTGCCGACCGTCACCACCCAGATCGGCACCGCCGCCTCGGCCGATTGCGAATCACCGTTGCCTTCGGAGCCGCTGTCATACGCGTCCACCGTCAATATATCTGCCGCCCAAGTGCCGACGGCGTTATAGGCCACTCCCCCGTCCAGCGTCAAGTTGATCGCCGCCGGGGTGCCGATCAAGACGACGGTCCCCGTGCCGTTGCCGCTAATGTCGCCGCTGGTCAGCCCGCCGGTAATGTTCGTCTGAACCGCGAGCGTGCCCTGGGCCGCTTCGAGCGTTACCGTAAGCGGGTCGCTCCCCGGGCTGTCGGCGTCGCTGACCGAAATGCCGCCGATTGCCAGGCTCCCGTTCGCGCTGACCATCTGCCCCCCCGGCACGGTCAGCGTCACGACCGGCAACGGCGCAACCTCGGCCGAACCGTCGGCCTCGGTCGATGAGCCGTCGTCGGAAATCGTCACCGTGAGCGGGTATACGCCCGGGAGGGCATCGGCGGCGTAGGTATGGCTGCCGGTCACGACATAACAGCCCTCGGCGAAGGAGTAGGCAACGATGCCGCTGCCCGACGAGCCGTCACCCCAATCGATCGCGGCCGAATAATGGCTGGCGAGCGTGTTGTCGCCCGTGACGTCGCTGAAGCTGGCGACTTCGCCGCTGAACGTTTGGCCCGCCGTGGCCGCAATGTCGGCGGCCGCGAGATAGGTGTGCGTGCCGTACACGATGAAGCCGCCCGTGCCGTCCGGCTCGACCACTCCGTCCGACGTCGCATTGTCGCCCCAGTTGATGCTGGCCGTGTAGTCGCTGGAAAGCCCGGCCGGATCGGCGTCGCTAAACGCGGCCACCTCGCCGCTGAACGGTAATCCCTGCGTGGCCTCGGCCGCGGGCAGCGCCGTGGAAACGGTCAGCGGCGCGTCGACGATCGTGATGGGAACTTGGACTTCGTGGAACTGTCCGGCCTCATCATTGATTCTGACGTCGATCGGGCCATCCGCCGCGGAAAGGCCGTCCTCGCCATACGTGTACGTGCCTTCGACGAAGAAAATGCCGCTGGCGGTGTTGTATTCGACGATTTGCCCCGTTGTGGTGTGGTAGACCGGCGCGCCTCCCGCGGGCTGGTCGACTTGCCAAGTGATGGTGGCGCCGAACTGGCCGGCAGTTGCCAGCGTGTTCGACGTGTCGCAGATGATGGCGACGACCGCTTCGGGGCCGCTGCCCGGGGGAACGGGGTCGCTCAGCGGCGCGCCCTCCGTGCCGATGAGGCCCGAGCGGCCGGTAACCGACCACTGGTTGTCGATGACCGTTGCAACCGCGTAAAGCTCGTTCGTGCATCCGGGCGGGTAGTAAGTTCCGCCTGTCCAGGCGGGCGGGAAATTGACCCAGGCCGTGACGGCGTACTGCCCCGCGTCGGCGTACGTGTGAGTGCCATAGATGGAAACCGTCGACCCGCTGACGATTACCGTGCCCGAGAAGTCGGCTGGGTCGCTATCGCCCCACTGGATATCCGCTGCGATGCCGTCCGTCGGCCGGCCGGCGGGCCAATTGACCGCGCCCAGGAGAACGGGCACATTAGCGGTGCCGATTTGCGTGCCCGCGGTGGCGTTGAGGTAGCGGCCGCCGGAGGCCCCGGTGCTGTCGCCCGCGACGTCGCATAGAGCAAGCGTCCCGACCGCGTTCGACCCGTCGGCGTCCCATGTGGGAGCCAGCGCAACGATCTGGCGCGCGTCGCTGCTTCCGGTGTCGAAGATTTGCAGCGTGATTGACTCGGCGTTGCAATCAGGGGACGTTTGAAAATCACCGCTGGCGCCATAGACCTCGTAATCGTAGCCGTCGCCGTTGTAGGTTACGGTGCCGGGCGTCGTCACCTCACCGTACCAGCTATCATACGTAACTTGGGCGGTGAAGGTCGGTGCATGGTTAGTGGTGTGGTTGCTGGTGTCGGCCGGATCGACGAACGTGCCGAGCAGGCCGCTATACAATTGATCGTTTTCCGCGACGATTCGCTGGCCGGTGAACTGAAGCGCCGGTTCGCCAACGTCGAACGTGCTCGTCACCTCCGCCGCCGCAGAGCCGCCCTCGTCGCTGATGTCGACCTTGATCGTTTTCGTCCCCGCGGAATCGAACTCATGCGTGGCGCAGACATCGTAGCCAGCGATCTCATTCCAGGAGACCGTGCCCGCCGAGGTGGTGCCGTCCTCCCAGGTGATCTTGGCAGCAAAGTCGTCGGCGTACGCGAAGCCCCCGGAGTTGGCCTCGTCGGTGAATGTCGCCACCTTGAAATTGGCTTTCGTGCCCTCGGTGGCCGGGATGTCGGTGACCGACGCGGCCGTGAGGGGCGCATCCTCCACCATTACCGGGCCGTCCACGCTTATCGACGAACCGTCCTGATCAGTCAACGTCAGGCTGAATGCCTTGGGGCCGTCCTCAGGGTAGGTGCCATTGCCAACGATGTCGAAGTTATCGCCGTCGGCGACGATCTGGCCATAGGCCGAGGCGGTGGTGGTGACGTATGTATCCTCCATACTTCCGTCGTTGCTCCAATGCATTTTGACGTAGACTGTCTGTGCGTCGTCCGGCCCATCAAGGCCGATGATCGTGCCGACCGTGTCGCTGAAGGCGAGGCCCTCGGTTGGATTGAACGGGGTGAACACCACCTGTACGACCTCAAGAACAACCTCGTTCTTCTCTTGGTCACAGTCGACGTGCCACATAAGACCGGGGGCGAGCGGAGCGCGGCTGAAGTCGAGCTTGTTGAAATTGCCGTTCAGGGTGCCGGCGGTGACGATAACGAACCTATCGCCAGCCTTCGGCTGATAATCATTTAGAAGCCAGACGTCCAACGTGCCGCCGAGTGTCGCCTCTCCCGTTACATACAAGAGGTCGTTGCTCGTCGCCGACGCGATGTCGACTCCCAACGTCCCCGGGGCGTCGGCCGCGTAATCCCCGGCCACGGTGAGCGTTCCGATCGCAGGCGCCTTCCCGACGTCGCCGGGCAGAAGCGTGCCCGAATTTAGGATGTCGGCGCACACGGTTCCCACGCCTGCTATCGTGCCGTTTACATCTACGTTGACATCCCGCGCGATTAGCGACGTTTCCCTGCCGAACAACCCCGCCACCACCGTCTTCTTATCGGTCGCGTCCGGCAGCCTGCCAATGTCCAAATCCCGGTGGTCCGAAACATCCGGTCCCACCAGCCATGCGCCCTGGTCGCGGAGGATAACGCTCGCGGAACTCTGGGAACCGCTCCCAAGAAACGTGCCTCCGCTTCCATCTGAGTTACTGGTAATGAGTTCCCCATCACCCACCACGCTTACATGCGCCGACGAACTCTCGCCGTTGCCAATCCAGGTCGTATCCGCGGCCGAGAGCGACGACTTGCTACCCACGGCTACCGTCACGTTATCGCCCGCTTGACCGGCAACATCTAGCTCGCCGTCGATCTCCCAATTTCCGCCGTTGGTGATTGCAACCTCCGTACCGATACCGTCAACCGTTGCTTCGTCGCTCGTGTTAACGGTTCCGCCGTCTTTAACGTTTAGCACCGCGGGTTTGTCCGCAACGGCGCCTATCGCGAGCGACGAATTCTGCCAAGCGCCATTCGCGAGTACGTCCGCTTCACACAGCGGTCCGACGTACGAGTTTGTGCTCTGAACGCTTGCGGATGCGCCCGAAGCGCCCCGCCCGCCGACGGTCATAAGCGCCGCCCCCTTGGGGGCATTCGGCCCACCCGCTCCCCCTATATACAACGCGCCCATCCGGAACGTCGATGGCGTCGTTGCGGGCGTCACGGTCAGCGTCGCAACGGCGCCTCCGGTCCCGGCGAAATCGGCCTGTGCATTCTGGAAATCGTCGGTTACCTTCCCACCCTGTTCGACTGTTACCGATCCGTTACGAACATCCAGGCTTCCGGCAAACGGATCGATTGTCAACTCCGCCGCGCTGCCCGACACCGTCACCGTTCCGGGGCCGCTCTTGCCGACAACCGCCGAGCCACACGAGACATGGCCGTTGTTCTCAATTTGCAGTTCCCCATAGCCAGAATTGCCGACGACTAACGTGTTATTGACCGTCCAGTCGTTTTGCTTGAACGCTGGATTCCCCTGGATAGCGACGGTGCCTTTGCTCCAAGGCGCGTCGCCGATAGTGGCGCTGCCGCATTGGACGCGCCCAGCGCGGGAAACGTCCATTTCCCCCGTTCCTGCTGCGCCAATGGTGATCGCCGTGGCCGACGATAGAAGCGAAAGGAGGTCTTGGACGACCACCTGCCCGTCGCCACCGAGTTGCGATCCAATTACCAAGGGGTCAGCGCCGTTATCGACCGTGGCGCCGGCCTCCACAAGGAGCCTCCCTTTACCAGCCCCGCCGATAATATTGGCGCCGTTCGGCGTGGAGTCGATGGCGCTCGCCCCGGCCACGTTAAGAATCCCGGACGTGTTCGCGCCCGATCCAACATTGAGTGCGCCGAAACTGAATTTGCCCGCGTTCAGTTGCCCCGCGAGGGTCAAGTTTGCGTTTCCGTTTCCACCGACGCTCAACATGCTGGACGCGAGGGACTTGTCCGCGACGTCGATGGTGACGACCCCCGAGTTGACCTCAAGGCTGCACAACGAATTGGGCGGGTTCGCGTCGACTAGGACCGAGCCGTCCTTGCCAAACGTCGCAAAATCGTCGATTCCCTTGCCTGGATAGTCCTGCGCCAGGTCCCAGTTCACGGCGTTGCTCCAGTTGTCATTTGTCGGCCCGGCGTTACCGGTCCACGCGAACGCGGCGGACAACATTTTTCGTGGTTCTAGCAACTCGAAGAGGCAGCGGCGCTTGTTGGTTTGCCTTCGGTTCCGTGGCGCTCGCCGCCGATTCTGCCTTGACATCACCCGCCTCCTTTAGTTGGAATGGGAAAATGGCTGCTTTCGGAATACCATCGCGCAAATCCCACGACCTTGAAATCAGAACGTAACCGACCTCCCAAGTGCTCGATCTTGGCGTCCTTCCCGAACATGCGGCCGCCTCACTATCGGTCTGGCCAAAGGATCGATTCCACGCGTTTTTCCCTTGCGCGTTTCTGGATGTCGCGCGCACTCGACATCGTGTCGCCACGGTAGCCGCCAACCTTGCCGTTATAAAACCATATTTCCGCGCGCGGGTGATCCCGACAGAAGGATTCGGCGCCTTCCAAACTGACGTCGCTTCCATGCACCGTGAGTTTTCTTAGTTCTTTCAACCCCTTCAGGTTGCCGAGTCCGTCGTCGCCGACCGTGGTACTGTTCAGGTCCAACACTCGCAACTCGCTCAAACCGGCCAGATGTTTCAGACCGGCGCTGGTGACGCGCGTCTGCCCCAAGTCGAGCGCCTCAAGCCTCGTTAATTTCCCCACCTCGTGCAGACCAGCGTCCGTAATCCCCGTATTGTCGAGGCTCAACGCTTCGAGGTTCGCTAATGCGGCCAAGTGCTTAATACCCGAGTCGGTGATTTTCTGGTTCCCGTGCAAGTTCAGCTTCCTTAGGCTCTTAAACCCCACGAAGTTCTTCATGTCGGCGTCGGTGAGAGGCTGGGATACTGTGTGGTACGTCAGTGCGTCGAGGCCCCGGAGACCCTTGAGGACGTCGAAATCTGCGCTTGTCATGGGGCGACGTACGATCAGCTCGCGAAGGACTGGGAGTTTTTGCAGTTGGCCAATCCAAGCGTCATTTGGCGACGGAAGCAGAGAGGCGGGAGCGAAGTCTACCAACACCGTGACGTTTCCCCAGCGGTCGTGGCGTCGTACAATGAATCTTGCCGCCTTGAGCGCCGCAACGGCTTCTGGATCGTCTCGCGGCGGGGGCGCCTCAACGACACTCGCGCCGGCAAGCAGCAACGCAGTAACTGCGGTCGCAAAACAGCTCAATCGCCGGCAAGCGTTGCGTCCGGCCTCGCGGGTTCCGCGTCTTTTTTTTCGACCGTGCATTTCAAGTTCCTCTCTTGCAACAACGTTTGGATCGACCCCCCCACCGCAAGTTCTCCCCGTATGGACGCGGTCGGGACCCGCACCGAACGTCACTTGCCCCAGGCACTCCCGCCTTGCGCATTCGAATCAAGGCCTCGCACGTACAGCCCTTTAATTCGCTTGAGGTACGCTAAGGCCGCGGCGGTCGTGTCCGTGCCGGCAACGTCCAACTCCCGAAGGGTGGTCATGTCCTTGAGCATTTGGATTCCGCGGTTCGTGATTCGCGTCTGACAGACCCTAAGCAATTCGAGCTTCAGGCCCTGCAGGTGGCGTAGTCCGTCGTCGGAGATGTCCGTCCCTGAGAGGTTAAGCCAGTGCAGACTCTTCAGTCCCGCCAGATTCGAAAGGCCACCGCTTGTGACCGCGGTACCATCCAGGCTCAGGCTCTCAAGCTTACGAATCGTCGCAAGGTTAGCGAGGCCCGCGTCGGTTATCCTCTTACTAGAAGGAAGTGCGAGATTCCGTAAACAAGGAAGGCCCACAAGGTGCCGCAGCCCATCGTCAGTTACCCGGGAAAACGAAAGGTCGATTGTCTGTAATTCTCGCATTCGCGTGATCGCCGCAAGAACCGCGTCGGTCGTGCAGATTCCCGCCTCGAATTCGCGGACACTGTGGAGCCCTTTCAAGTGCGGCAGGGCGCGTTCGATGTCGTCCGGCGCGCCGCGTAGCGTAAGGCGTTGGACGTCGCGCGCGTCGGCCCTCGGGCGGCTCCGGCGGGCCGACAGATACAAACCAACCCCGTCGATCTGCTTAAGCGCGGCAACATCACTCGGGTCGTCTGGCTCCGGGACGGAGATTTCAACCCCAGGAAGTGACGCGGCGGCCACGAGAGCAACCGCTATCGCTGAGATGATGCAGCTCATTGGACGAAACCTCCCACGCGAAGCGGCCGCCGCCGCGCGACCGCGCTCTGCCCTACAACATCAACGTTCGGCCGTCCTTTTGCCAACTGCTGCAGGCATAAATCATGGCAACTTTCCAATTCACCGGCTAAACTCTATGAAGATATTCGGTGGATCGCTATAGGGGAGAGCCCTTTACGCCGAGCGGTTTTCTCCGCGTCGAAACCTGACTGCGGGGAAATTTCCCCCCTCTCCCGTGGAGCGCGTCTTGTGCTATCATATTCGATTTCGTCTGTCAACTACCCCGCCCGGGCGCCAGGCAAGCCTTCACGCGGCGCAGGCGTACCCAGCGCTGAAGCTGGCCACCGTGTCGCTGATCGTAACGCCGACGAGGTACCGGCCCTCCTCGAGGCAGGTGTTGGACGTGATAACGTCGAACCCCGACCCACTCGGATCGGCAACCACCTCCGCGGAACTCGTGTTCGCAAAGGCGTCGGAGGAGCACCAGTCGAGCGTGGCCGAATAGTCGTTGGCGCTTGTTTCCCCGCTGGAATCGCTGAACTTAGCGAGGACCAAGCCCGTGAACGGCGCGTCTTCCACGGCCGTCGACAGGCAGGCGGTCACGGCCAGCGGCCCGGCATCGTGCGGAGTGAGGTCGTTGATCCCGCTGGTAAACTCCTGCCCGCCGACGTCGCTAAACTCAACCCAGGCGTCGTACACGTCTTGGCCGAAATCGGCAGGGTTCTGCGCCCGCACGTCGATGGCCCCGGTGGACTGATTGTAAGTAGCCAGCCCGTTGATGTAGTACTGGCTGCGACCAAAAGATTCCACGCCGATCGTGGCGGTGTAGTCCGAAACGCCCGTGGCGCATGGGTTGGTATCGAGGAAGCTGGCCAACACGCCGTCGAGCGACTGGAAGGTCGCGATGGTGCTCTCAATGGGAGCATCGGCCACGTCGATCTCGTTCGTGGCGGTGGCGACGTTGTCCGCCGGGTCGGTAAGCGTGACGGTAACAGTCTCCGTGCCGCTGGCGGTATAGGTATGAGAACCGATGACCAGCAGCTCTCCGCCGGGGTTGTCGGTGACGACCTTGCCGGTTGTGGGCGGGGTGTCGTCGCCCCAGTCGATGGAAGCCGTGTAGCCGTCGGCGTCGGTGCAAGGATCATCGCTGGAAAAGTATGGGTCGCTTGGCGCGAAACTGGCCACGGAGCCGATGTACTCCTGACCCTCGGTGGCCGCCCTGTAGCCGATCGCCACGGAGTTTACCGGCGCGTCCTGCACGGTCGCCCGTCCGTCGGCCGTTGCCACCACGGTTCCCGCAATGCTCACCGCCAGGCTTATCGTATCAGTGCCCTCCTCCTG
>JBEKZQ010000108.1:0-20157 GCA_049509675.1 Thermoguttaceae bacterium
TTACGGGTGCCACGGTTGGCTTGTCCAACCGTGTTTCCAGCACTGCTGGGCAAGCCGGGCACCGACCGGAGGTTGGTCGTGGCACCCAACCGGTAATGTCGAAATGGACAGACCACTAGCCGGAACCGCAAGTTGCCGGTTAGTGGCCGAGAACATGGACCCGGGCGCCCTCCCCGGTTACAATACGGTTTTGTGCCCTATGCCGCCTTGAAGCCCTCCAAAGCTGTCCCAGGAAAGTAGTCTCGTGAATCGACCAGTCATCATGCGGATTGGGATTGGGGCGATTGTGCTGTCGGCGATTGTTGCCAGCCGGACCTGCCACGTGGGAGCGGAGCCGGTCGTGCAAGCCCCGTCGATCGGCGCCGAGCAGATCGAGGCCGATTGGCTCCGGCAGGATGAAGTCCGCGTCGCGACCGCCGTGGACCGGTCGGCGGACGTCAAACCCGAGGAAGACGCCGCCGGGGCCCTGGACGGGATCAAGAACGGCAAGTGGGGCTTCCATACGGCCGACGAAGAGAACCCCTGGTGGCAGGTCGACCTGGGCCGGCCGACGGTTTTGGAACGGATCGAGCTTTACAACCGCTGCGACATCGCCGAGCGGGCCGCGCGGATCATGGTGCTGCTGTCCGACGACGGCAAGTCGTTCCGCAAGGTCTACCAGCACGACGGCACGGTCTTCTACGGTTTCACCGACAAGAAGCCGCTGGTCGTCGCCTTGCACGGGCAATCGGGCCGCTACCTGCGGCTGCAACTGCCGGGCAAGAGCTATTTCCATCTCGACGAGGTGGAGATCTACGCAGTCGGCGATTCTCGGAACATCGGCCGCGGCAAGCCGGCCACGCAGAGCAGCGTCAGCACCTGGTCCGAGCGGCACGCCGCCGCGCCGGCCGCCGCCAAACCCGCTCGGGTCTACGCCACGGCCCGCGTGATCGAGCGCGGGCTGAAGCTGGCCGAGAAGCTGCGGTTGATGAAGGTCGACGCAGCCCGCGAGGCCGACAAGCTGCGGCAGGCGGCCGAGCGGCTGCGGCAATTGCCGGCCGACGCCCCCGACGAAGTCCGTCGCCGCCTCTACCTCGACGCCCGCTGGGCCGTGCGGAGAATGACGCTGGCCAATCCCCTCTTGGATTTCGACACGATCCTGTTCGTCAAGCGAGCGCCGGGCATCCTGCCGCACATGTCGGACCAATACTATGGCTGGTTCTCCCGTCCGGGCGGCGGCATCTGCCTGCTGGAAAGCTTCAGGACCGATCACCCCCGCGTCCGCTGCCTCACGAACGACATGCCCCCGGGCAGCTTCCTGAGCCCGGATCTTTCCTACGACGGCAAGAGGCTGCTGTTCGCGTATTGCCGCTGGTATCCGCACGTGGCCGCGATGGCCAAGGTCGACAAGGAGAAACTGCCCGAGGACTGTTTCTATCACGTCTTCGAGATGAACGCCGACGGCACGGGCCGCCGCCAGATCACCCGCGGCCGCTACGACGATTTCGACGCTCACTATCTGCCCAGCGGCGAGATCGTGTTTCTGAGCACGCGCAAAGGGACCTCGATCCAGTGTACCCAGGCGTCGGCCGAGGCCACGCTGGGCGGTCCGGCGCTGCCGGACAGCTACGTCCGCTGCGGGGGCGACGCGCATCGGCCGGTGGCCGTCTTCACGCTGCACGTGATGGACGCCGAGGGCAAGCGCCTGCTGCCGATCTCGGCGTTCGAGAACTTCGAGTGGACGCCGTCGGTGGCCGAGGACGGGCGGATCCTCTACGCGCGGTGGGACTATATCGACCGCTTCAACGGGCCCTACATCAGCCTTTGGTCGACCAATCCCGACGGCACCAACGCGCAGTTGGTCTATGGCAACTACACGGCGCGTCCGCAGGGCAAGTTCGAGGCCCGCTCGATCCCCGGCTCGCGGCGGTTGGTCTTCACGGCCTCGGCCCATCATTCGATCAACGGCGGCTCGCTGGTGCTGTTGGACCGCGCCCGCGGCACCGAGGAGCAGGGGCCGCTCACGCGGCTGACGCCCGAGGTGCCTTTTCCGGAGACCGAGGGCAACGTCGACAGCTACTATGAGAACCCCTACCCGTTGTCGGAAGAGTTCTACCTGGTGGCCTGGAGCGATCGCCCCTTGCCGCCGCACAGCATCGTCAGCGACCAACGGAACCCGCCGGACGCGCTGGGGCTTTATCTGTACGACGCCTTCGGCAACCTGGAGCCGCTCTATCGCGACCCGGCGATTTCCAGCCAATACCCGCTGCCGTTGCGGCCGCGGCCGAAGCCGCCCGCGCTGCCCAGTGTCGTCCGGTGGGACGGGCCGCAACAGGGCAGCTTCCTGGTGCAGGACGTGTACCGCGGCCTGTCGGGCATCGCGCGGGGCAGCGTGCAGCGGCTGCGGATCGTGGGCGTGCCGCCCAAGGTGCAGCCTGACATGAACTCGCCCAAGATCGGCGTCACCTCCGAGGATCCCGGCAAGTTCGTGCTGGGCACCGTTCCGGTGGAAGCCGACGGCTCCGCCTGCTTCCGCGTCCCCTCCGGCGTGCCGGTCTTCTTCCAGGCGCTCGATGCCGCCGGCCTGGCCGTGCAAACGATGCGATCGCTGACCTACGTGCAGCCCGGCCAGACGCAGTCCTGCATCGGCTGCCACGAGCACCGCGACGAGGCCCCCGCCATCGGCCGCGCGCCGCTGGCGTTGCTGCGCGATCCGTCGCCGATTACCCCCGGTCCCGAGGGTTCCTGGCCGCTGCGATTCGACCGGCTGGTGGGGCCCGTGCTGGAAAAGAGCTGCGTGAGTTGCCACGCCCACGGAAGCGGCAACCAGCACGCAGCCCGCTTCGATCTGACCGCCTCCCACGCCTATGGCAACCTCCTGGGCTATGCGGGCGACGACCTGGCGAAGCTGGTCGCCGAGCGCGCACAGTCGATTCCCGGCGAGTGTCCGGCGCGCAGGAGCAAGCTTCTGGCACTGCTGCGCCAGCCCGGCGGCCACGAAGGCGTCCGCCTCGATGCCGAGAGCCTGGATCGGCTGGCCACCTGGATGGACGTCTATGCCCAGAGCCAGGGCTCGTTCAGCGCGGCCCAGGAAACCGAGTTGGAGCAACTCCGCCGGCTGTGGTCCGCGGCACTGCTGGAGAAGTGAACCACTCATTCCATGCTTGCCCACCGACCTCGATTCCTGGGCGTGGTGTTCGACATGGACGGCGTGCTCTGCGATTCCGAGCCGTTCATCTGCGAGGCCGCCACGCGGATGTTCGCCCAACGGCATGGCCTCCGCGTCAAGGCCGAGGATTTTTTGCCTTTCGTCGGCGCCGGCGAAGACCGCTACATCGGCGGCGTGGGCGAGAAATACGGACTGGCGATGGACCTCCAGGCAGACAAGAAACGAACCTACGAAATCTACCTGGAGATCATCCGCGGGCGGCTGCGCCCGCTGGCAGGCGTGCGGGAGTTCATCGCTGCTTGCCGCGGGCTGGGGATGCGTCTGGCGGTGGCCACCAGTGCCGACGAGATCAAGATGCAGGGCAATCTGCGGGAGATCGGCCTTTCGCCGGAAACCTTCGACGCGCTGGTCAACGGACTGCAAGTGACCAGGAAGAAGCCGCATCCGGAGATTTTCTTGCGGGCGATCCGGCAATTGGCGGTCGAGCCGGGGCGGTCGCTGGTGGTCGAGGACGCGCCGAACGGGATTCTCGCCGGCCGGGCCGCGGGGGCGAAGTGTCTGGGCCTGACCACCAGTTTCAGCGACGACGCCCTCCGCGCCGCCGGCGCCGATTGGACCGCCCCCGACCTGGCCCACGTCCCGCAGGACGTGCTGCATAACGGCTGAAGGCGCGTGCGGCACACCGGCCCCGACGCGCCAGCGGTGAGGATGCAAGGATCGCCGAATGAATATGTGTCGCAAGAAAAGTAGCAGGCACAGTCTCTGTGCCGTTGCGGACGCCACACGGAGTGTGGGCTGCTACTTTGCAGTGGGTGGACAAGAATATGGCTGGAGAGGAAAATAGACTTCTTGTTGATCTTCCTGCCAATTATCTTCCTGTCCATTCCCCAAGAACCAGCGAGGTCAAGAATCATGACATCCCTTCTGCTTGCCAAGCCCGAGTATGCGCTACGGCTGGTGGCACTGACCGCCGTTGTAATGGTCTTGGGTCGAAGCAGTCCCGTTTTCGGCGCGGCCGCCAAGCAAGGCGAGCCGGATTTCGGTCCCAACGTGCTGATCTTCGATCCGTCCATGACCGGCATCCAAATCCAAATCGACGCGGTGTTCAAGAAGCAGGAGAGCAACCAGTTCGGAACCGAGCGCTATGCCTATCTCTTCAAGCCCGGACGGTACAGCCTGGACGTGCAAATGGGTTTCTACGTGCAAGCCGTGGGCCTGGGAAAATCGCCCGACGACGTGGCCATCACCGGCGCGGTGCGGTCGACCGCCGGTTGGATGCAGGGAAATGCCACCTGCAATTTCTGGCGCACCATCGAGAACCTCTCGGTGATTTCCGCTGGACGGGGGCATGTCAACGTCTGGGCCGTATCGCAGGGCGGGGCCCTGCGGCGAACGCACGTGAAGGGCGATCTGCACCTGTGGGACGGCGGCTGGTCCAGCGGCGGGTTCATGGCCGATTGCCGCATTCTATAAAGTCGCCGACACGGTGGCCACGCACCAGGCCTGGGGCCTGGGCGTCTATTGCTACTTCACGCAAGCGCCGATCGTGGCACAAAGCGCCATCGAAACGCCGCCGGTCCCCGGCGTCAAAATGCACCACATGGTTGCCATTCGGCTCAGCGGGCTGCCGGGCAGCGGAATCAGGCACGTCATCAACGGCACGGGCAGCCCCGTGATCTCGACCATGAAGGCGACCGTCGATTAGCGACTCGGGACGAGGCGGGTTGGGTGCCACTCTACGCCGTTAACCCTTTTCCGAAACGCCGAACCACCATGTATTTAGGGCGTTTTGTGTCCCAAACCCCCGAGGTTGCCAGAATGGTTGTCGCTCAAATCGACGGTTGACTTGCCACTGGCTTGCCAGTGCTTGCGCCTGCCGGTTCTTGCAGCCACGAGCCGCCGGAAAGGTCTCCGTGCTTGTTCGGCCGAAGATGGAATCGATGAGCCCCAGCGGGAACAGCATTGCTTGGCCGCAAGAGCCCTTCAGAAGCAGCACGGGCAAGCCCGTGGCACCCGGCGGATCCCTGCCTTTCTTTCCCGAGCCCGGTTCAGGTTTGCTTTCCGCTATGACATCGCCATCGAACTTCAGGGACGTGTTGCCGGTTCGCTGTAGAATATGGTTATCCATGACTACGCCTTTCGTATCGCCAGTTCATCGGCTCAATCGTTTTCCAACGGAGGAACGGAAAGGGAACATTCTACTTTGTCAATAATGAACATCGCCTTGAATACGGAAAGTTCGTTATCCTGCCGAGAGTAGAATGTCGTCTTTCTTTCTCTCCCTCGGTCGTGCGGCTCGATCATTGCGACTTTCCCCGGCTTCCCCGCTCAGCCGTCCAGGGTCCAGCCGGGGCGGTACTTGCGCCGCAAGAGATCGTTGGCCTCGGGGCAGTCGGTCACGCGGCCGGCGGCGCCGTCGTAGTGGATCTTCTTGCCCACGCGGTAGGCCACCAACCCCAGCAACAACTGCTCGATCATGTTGCCGCTGTATTGGAAGTCGCAGGCCGTCTTGCGGCTGGGGTCCTTGCAGGCCTCCAGCCACTGCTTCTGGAAATGGCCCAGCGGCGGCAGCACCTTGTCCTGCGTCCGCGGCTTGTAGTAGGTCAGGTCGGCGTTGTCGCCGAAGGGCAGCAGGAGCCGCGATTCGAAGTCGGCGATCACGAAACCCTTCGACCCCTTGAACATCGCGCCGTGGTCGATTTGCCGCAGGTCGACGTACGGCTTGGGCGAGCGAGGCATCGCGCCGCCCTGATACCAACTGATGCGGATCGGTCCGCGCCATTCGTTCGCCGCATGTTCGAAATGCGACTCGCATGTGACCGGCGTGACGTCGGGGTTGTACTTCTCGCCCGTCGCCTCGGCGGAGGTCGGCAGAGCGGCGTCCACGGCATTCCAGAGCAGGTCCATCGTGTGGCTGCCCATGTCGCCGATCTGGCCGACGCCAAAGTCCCAGAACATGTTCCACGAGAGGCAGTTCATGCCGGCCCCGCCGGAAAAATAGCCGGGGTTATAAGGATGGTCCGGCGAGGGGCCAAGCCACAGATCGAAGTGGAAACCTTCCGGCGGCTGGCCCTCGGCCCTCAGATAGCCGGCGCGGCGAATCTGCCGGTTGCCCCAGGCATAGGCCGCCGTCAGGCTGCCGATCGCGCCGTCGCGGATCAGTTCGCGCACGCGGTTGAAGTTCTCGAAGGCGTGCCGCTGCATGCCGACTTGCGTCGCCAGCTTGTCTTTCTTCTTCATCCAGTTGGCGCGGACGGTGCGGGCTTCTTCGACGGTGATGGCCAGCGGCTTCTCGCAGTACACGTGCAGATCGCGATTCAGGGCCCAATTGGCGATGAAGGCATGCGTGTGGTCGGCCGTGCAGATGACCAGCGCATCGAGGTCCTTCTGTTCCAGGCATTTCCGCCAGTCCACGTAGGTCTTGGCCTTGGGGAATCGCTGCAGGGCGTCGGGCAGCCGCTTCTCGTTCACGTCGCACAGCGCGACCACGTTCTCCTCGCCCAGCGAGTCGTAGTGGGCCAGGCCGCGGCCCCAGACGCCGATCAGCGCGATGTTGAGTTTGTTGCCCGGGGCGTTCCTGCCCGCCCAAACGCCGCTGGGCAGAAAAGTCAATCCGGCGCCGACGGCGGCGGTCTTCAGGAATTGGCGACGCTTCATGGTTGGTTCTCCCGTGTCCTTGTATTTTCTGGCAGGCTGCCGCCCGGATACGCCTGCCGAGCGGTAGTTGCTCCCATGTTAACAAAGACGCATGCGAGAATCCAGCGGCCGGCAACTGTACCCGGGCGAACTGCGAAGTTCCCGGCGAAAGGGGTCAGGTCCATGTTTTCGGTCATGCGTCCGGCCAGATGGCAATGCCCATGAGCCGAAAAATGGAGCAGACCCCAGACTTTGCACGTGCGAGAATCCAGCGGCCGGCAATTGCAGGATCAATAGGTGTCGCAACAAGGGAAGAACGTGGGCGCATTCTCAGCACGTGCGGGCGACGTGCGGCGCTTATGCGCGTACGGCCTCGGCGAGGTCGGGCTGGATGTCGAAAATGCGATCCAGCTTGCAGGTCAACAAGACCTCCAGGACGTGCGGCTGAAGGCGGCAGAGTTTCACTGCCCCGCCGCGCGCCTTCACTTTCTCGCCGAGCGACACCAGCATGCCAAAAACCTGGCTGGAAAGGAACTCGACCGAGGCGAGATCGAACAGCAGCCGGACGCGATTCTCGGCCTCGACCAGTTGTTGCAACTCCCGTTCGAGCCGCTCCATTTCCAGGATGCCGCTCAAACGGCGCTGCCGAAAACGGATCACCGTGATGCCGCGCACCTCTTCGATGCTCAATTGCTGATGATCCCGCATCACACGATTCCTTCGTGTCGACAGAGCCCACATACGACTTCTCCTTCGGTAAGTGGCGCGCTACGCTAGCGCTCGATAATCGCCCCCGGCAGTGCCTTCTGCAGGCTGCGGACGCCCGCCTCGGTGACCCACGTGGCGCCGAGGTTCAGCTTCTTCAGCCTGGTCAAACCGCGCAGATGCTCCAGCCCCGCGTCGGTGATTCCGGTTTCCCACAACTGCAGCTTCTCGAGCTGGGCCAATCCGGCCAGATGTTCCATGCCGGCATCGGTCACCGTGGTTTCCCACAATTCCAGTTTCCGCAGTCGCGTCAAGCCTGCCAGGTATTGCAGGCCGGCGTCCGTCACGCGCGTGGCGCCCAGGTGCAACTCCTGGAGTTGCGTCAAGCCGGCGAGGTGCTCAAGGCCCGCGTCGGTCACCTGGGTGCTGCCGAGGTGTAGTTCCTCGAGCTGCCGCAGGCCTTGCAGGTGCGCGAGCCCGGCGTCGGCCACGCGGGTGCGGCGCAGGTCCAGCACGCGAAGCTGCGTCAAGCGTGCGAGGTGCTCCAGTCCCGCGTCGGTCACGTCCGTGTCGCGCAGCCGCAGCGTTTGCAGTCGCGTGGAACGTGCGAGGTGTTTCAGGCCCGCGTCGAGTACGCGGGTAGCATCCAGGTGCAATTTCTTCAAATGCGTCAAGCCCTGGAGATGCTCGAGTCCGCGGTCGGAGAGCCAGGTGGCGCCGAGGTGCAATTCTTCGAGTTGCGTCAAACCGGCCAGGTGTGCCATGCCGGCGTCGCCCACCTTGGTGTAGGCCAGGATCAAGACCTGCAACTGGTCCAGGCCGCGCAGTTCCGCAAGCCCCGCATCGCTGATGGGCGTGCCCAGCAGGCGCAGCTCGCGCAGTTGCGTCAAGCTCTTGAGTTCGCCAAGCCCGGCGTCCGTGACCTGGGTGAAGGCCAGACCGAGATACTGGAGTTGGGTCAGGCCCTTCAGATGGACCAGACCGGCATCGGTCAACTCAACGCCGTTGAGGTCCAGGTGCCGCAGTTGGGTCAGTGCTTGCAGTCGCTCGATCCCGGCGTCGGTGATCGTCGTCCCTCCCAGGTTCAACCACCGCAATTGGTCCCATCGTCCGACGTGCGGCAAGACCGCGTCGCTGAAGCGATATTGGCAGCCAAGGTCGGCAAAGATCACCGGCTTGCCCGGGGCTTGTTCGTCAACCCCCACCGTGCCGCCGAAGGCTTGGATTTCGGCAATTGCTTCTTTCAGATCGGTCGCCATTCGTGGCTACGCATGTTTCAGCAATGATGGATCCGCAGTCGTCGACTACCCTCAACGGTCGTAGGCCGGCAATCCCGCAATCGCGGACAAACGACGCTTATTGTAGCCGGGTGCCGCAGGACGTAAATAGTCCTCCTCCTGATGCCCCTATCGGACCAATTACTATTGATTCGTACAAGGGGGGCTGACGATCGAAAACGCCCTTTGAGGATAAATCGCAAAGGGAGGGTATCCGCGGATGCTACTTATTGCGCAGATACCACGTCCCGCCGATCTTCGCCAGTTTGAACTCGGGCTTCGGCGGGGCGCCGTTGACGTGGATGTCGCGGAGGTCGAACGAGGCTTCCGTGCCCGCCTCATTGACGGTCGGCGTCTTCTTCTCGGCCGCCTGGAGCATGGCAGCCAGCAGCGGGCCGGTCTTGGCAAGATGCTCGGCGGTGGACTTTGCCGCGGTCTTATCCCGCGACTGGGCTGCCTTGAGTTCCTCCGGCACCATCGACTCCGTCAGGAACTTGTCGTACTTTTTCGACGCCAACAGTTCGTTGGCGGTCCGAAGCCTGGCCCGCAACGCCTCGGCCAACTTCTCTTCGGCCGGCTTGAAACCCGGTCTGAGGAAAGCGGGCTGCGTGCCGTCGGCCTTGGCGCGTTGCAACAGGCAAGTTTGCCGGCCGTCGCCTTTGTGCGTCGCGAACTCCTTGGGCCGCGGCTGCTCGCTGCTGCTGGGAATGCACAGCACAAGACTCTCGCCTGGTTTCTTCCCCTGAAATCTGTAGATTCCCCGCACCAGCGGCGAATATCCAGGCACCCGCAGGTTCAGTTGCTTGGGCTCCTTGGGCGTTCTTGGGGGCGCCAACGTGTACTGAAACACGAACCCCCGATCGACACTACTGACCTTGACTTCCTTGTCGGTAAAAAAGTATTGCAATTCTCCGTGCAGCGTCGTCGGTTCCTTGCCGTCCTTCTGCATTCTAGCCACGATCCAATGGCCGCGGATGGAAAGCTCATCTTCGCTTGGCTGTTGCTCGCCGGTGGCGGCGGTCGGGCTCTGGGCCTGTGCTTCGCCAACCGGTGTTTCACCGGATGGGGGGGCAGGTTTTTCCTTCGCCGCCGCCGGGATCGTCTTTTCCTTTACCACCACCGGGCTCGGTTTCACCACATCGGACTTCTTTTCGGCGCCGGTGGCCGCCGGCAGCACCGAGGCCGAGCAGAACAGCACAGACGCGAACCACAGATACGCGGGCCATCGAACGAGATTCGTCATGAACGCCTCCCTGAACAGTTCCGGGTCGTCGGGACCCGAACTCTAGCACTTCGATGGCTTATTATAATTCAACGCCCGGCGGAAGGCGATTAACGATTACCCGATTTTCATGCCAGTGGTCTGTCCATTTCGACATTACCGGTTGGGTGCCACGACCAACCTCCGGTCGGTGCCCGGCTTGCCCAGCAGTGCTGGAAACACGGTTGGACAAGCCAACCGTGGCATCCGTGAACTCAAGTTGGACAGACCACTAGAGTGTTCCCAAGAAAATGATCTGGCAACACTTGCACGATTGGCCGCGTTGGACGACAATAGCGGTCGCTTGCAGTGCGACGCTCGTCTGGAGAAGAAACACGCTTGACGACCAGGGCGGCCGGATTGTTCCATACGTTGTCCGCCCCGGGTAACAAAGTTGGAGGAGCGGTCATGGACAGCAGACGGTGGTTCGTGGCGGCCGGATCGACGATCTTGATTTTCACGGCCGGGGCAGTGATGGCCGCGGCCGCCGAGAAGGAATCGGTTGCCGAGTTTCCGCTGCGGGAAGTGGGCCTGGCCGATAAGGAGATGGAGGAGTTGAAGATCGAGTATCCGGGTGGATATTCGATCCCCTTTGCCCAGCAGTTCTACGGCGAGCGGCCGCAGATCGGCGAGAAGCCCTTCCCGGACGTCAAGAAGTATCCGCCGCTGGAGTCGAAACATCCGATTTACGGCTGCCTGAGAGTAGATGCCAATGTCAGTCACGCCGGCACAGTGGCCACGTTCAACTTCGTCGTGGACGAGTCGGGCGGCACGGGCAAAGGCTATGATCGGCTGTACCTGGACCTCAACGGCGACCTGGATCTGACCAACGATCCGGTCGTCAAGCCGATGAAAGAACCGCCGCCGTCGCTCGGCAACCGATTTCCGGTGCAGAAGGCAGTCGTTTTCGATTACGTCACGCTGAAGCGCGATTATGGACCGGGCATTGGCGTGATCTCGGTGCGGGCCTTGCCGACCTTGTACGTCTGGTCGCAGGCCGAGATGAACATCGCCAGTGCAACGCCGGAGGCCGAGTCGTTCATGATGAGGAACTACTTCATGTTCACGCCCGCCACGGTGCGGCGCGGCACCATCCGCTTCGGTTCGCAGCAGTTCGACGCAGTGTTGTACCATGCTTATCAACTCAGCGGGCGGTACGACCAGCCCGAGACGATGCTCTACCGCAAGGCCAAGGACCAGAAGCAGGCGGCGGCCAACGACAGCGGCACGCTCGCCGTCATGCCGCGAGTGGACGGCCAGTACTACAGCCTCTCGGCCACGCCGACGGGCGACAAGCTCCTGGTAAAACCCTATCGCGGCCAGTTGGGCGTGCTGGAAATCGGCCCGGGAAACCGCAAGATCAAAGGTCTGGCGATGGAAGGCACGCTGGAATCGAAGGATGCGACCATTATGGTGCGCAAGTTCCGCGACCGCCTCGATCCGGATACCGAGAAGGACGCCGGCCGCAGCCCGGCCAAGGCAGCATCGGCGGGCGATCAGTTCGCCGACTTCACCCCGCGCTGCACCCTGCCCGTCGGCGACTACCTGATCGCTTACTTGACGGCGCGGTGCGGCGACACGGGATTCAGCGTCCAGCGGAATTATCGCACGGAAACCCCGACGGCGGATGGTCAATCGTCGACCGTTTACCCCCTGAAGATCCGCGCCGACAAGCCGTTCGTGTTGGACTTCGCCGCCAAGCCGGTGCTCCACTTTAGCGACCCGTACTGCATGAGCGGCCTGATGGTCGGGCAACCGACGACGAACTTCCATCCGGGCGACACGATCCAGTTGGCGGCCTATTTGCTCGATCCCAAGTTGGACGTGATGATCAGCGACCTCCGCAGCCTGGCGGGCAAGACAAAGACCGAGAAACCGCCCGCGGCCGCGGATGTGATCGTCTTCGACGAGGTGACCCCGGAGAAGAAGAAGGAATCAAGACCCTCCGGCGGTTCTCTTTTGCAGGCGCTCGTCGACACGCTGATCGGGGCCGGCAATGCGGGCGAAGCCAACGTTTCGGTAGCCCAGCTAGTCGAGGCGATGCCCGCGCTCACCCCCATAGTCACGATCACCAACTCGTCCGGCAAACAGGTGGCCAGCGGCAAGATGCCCTTTGGCTGAGGCGGCACCTGCGGGTACTCGTGGCGAGTACCAAATGACCTGAAGCTTTCCGGCAAAGAAGAAGTCTTTACGGCAACGGTCACTTTCGAGACCGAACACCTGTACGGAACGATCGAAGGATCGCAGAAGATCACCATTTCGGCCGCGAAGTAAGGGCCGTGGCAGTTTTCAGTGTTCAGTTTTCAGTGGACTTTTGCAAACTGCGGTAAGGGGTTACGCAAGCAGTCCCCCCTCTCCCGGAGGGAGAGGGGAACTTGCCGTGCAATCGTCCGGCGATCGACATCGTCGCCTGCGGTTTTAGTCTTGGCGTATTCAGCGGTGAGTGGGCCTCGGCGGTTCCCACTGAACACTGAAAACTATTTATCGAAGGCCGCATCGAAGGCCACCCGGCTGGGCTCGAAGTCGGTCTTCTTGACGAACTCGCAGGCCTCGCGGGCGCCGTGGTCGCGGTCCATGCCGCTGTCCTCCCACTCCACCGAGAGCGGACCGTTGTAGCCGATCTGGTTCAGAGTGCGGATGATCTCCTCGAAATTCACGCCGCCGTGCCCCAGGGAACGGAAGTCCCAGCCGCGGCGCGGATCGCCAAA
Organism: Thermoguttaceae bacterium; assembly: GCA_049509675.1. Taxonomy (GTDB): domain Bacteria; phylum Planctomycetota; class Planctomycetia; order Pirellulales; family Thermoguttaceae; genus JBEKZQ01. The sequence continues at coordinate 12,736 of JBEKZQ010000108.1, forward strand.
ATTCAAGTGGCTGGAAAGGATCCCGCTGCGGCCGTTGAGCGTCACGATCGCGTCCTTCATGTGTACGTGATAGATCCGATCGGGGAACGCCCGCAAAAACTCGACCGGGTCCACGCCTTGCCAGATCAGATGGCTGGGGTCGAAGTTGAAACCGAACTCCTCGCGGTGTCCCAACGTTTCCACGGCCCGCTCGGCAGTCACCAGGTCGAAGGCGATCTCTGTGGGATGGACTTCCAGGGCGAACTTCACGCCGCACTCGCCAAAGACGTCCAGGATCGGATTGAAACGCTCGGCCAAGAGCTTGAAACCGTCGTCGATCATCTGCGGCGAGACGGGCGGGAAGGAATACAACAGGTGCCAGATGCTCGAGCCGGTGAAGCCGTTGACGATGCTGATGCCCAACTTCTGGGCCGCCCGGGCCGCGTTCTTCATATCCTCGGCGGCGCGGGCCTGCACGCCCGCCGGATTGCCGTCGCCCCACACATAAGCCGGCACGAGGCCCTGATACCGGGCGTCGATGTTGTCCAGCACGCACTGGCCCACCAGGTGGTTGCTGATGGCAAAAACCTGCAGCCCATAACGCTCCAGCAGCTCGCGCTTCCTCTCGCAGTAATCCGGCTGAGAGATGGCCAAATCGACCTGGAAATGATCGCCCCAGCAGGCCAGTTCCAACCCCTCGTAACCGAACTCGCTGAACTTGCGAGCCAATTCTTCCAACGGCAAGTCGGCCCATTGGCCGGTAAACATTGTGACGGGTCGCGCCATGTTAGGCTCCTTCTACGGTTAATGTCTTACGAAAACAGGAGATTCGCACCCTATTGTGTCAAATCTGCTTGCTCTTGCAACGGGGGGCGGAAACGGAACAGGGGAACAGGGGAACAGGGGAGCGTGCTATAATCCTCATAGTCCCTGAACCTTCCCCCCCAGCCCCTGTCGTGCCCGGAGGTCCGAATGCGTCGTTTCTGCCGAACTGTTCCGCTGGCGCTTGTCGGTTTCGCCGCTACTTGCGCCGTTTTCGCGCTTTCCGAGCGTTGCGCCGAGGCGGCCGGCCCGGTGCAATTGGAAATCGTCGGCGACGCCCGGGGATCGGCACTGGGGTTCCAGCAGTGGATGCAGGCCCTGGGCCGGGCGGGAATCAAGAACGTGCGCTTCCGCAATGCGCAGGAGACGGACCGGCCGACCATCGAGAACCGCGGCACCGACGAAAAACCGTTCTACACGGTCGTGGGAATCCTCAGCAGTAGCGACGAGTTGGTGTTGCCCAACGGCCGCTATCGGCAGGCCGACGTGCGGCGGCTGGCCGACTGGCTCAACGATCTGGCGCAAAATGGTCCGCCCAATCGCCGCGAGCGAAAATCGTCTTTCGGGCTGAGCGAGAAGCAACTGGAGCAGGTTCACGCCGATCTGGCCAAGTCGGTCGATTTCTCCACGCAAGGGATGACGCGGAGCGAGGCGGTGGAGAAAATCGGCCGGCAATTGGCCCTGCCGCTGGAAGTAGACGGCGGCTTTGCCGCGGCCGCCGCCGACAAGATCGAGGACGAACTTTCCGGCCTGTCGTCGGGCACGGCCTTGGCCGCCGCCTTGCGGCCCATTGGCTATTGCCTCCTGCCGCGTGCGTCGCCGCAGGGGCTCAGCTACGCGGTGGGCAAGGCCCGCCTGGACCAGGAGGTGTGGCCCATCGGCTGGCCGCCGGAGAAGCCGGCGTCCGAGCTATTGCCGGCCCTCTACGAATCCCGCAACGTGAATGTGCAGGGCGTTGCGGCGACCCGGGTTTTGGAGGCCATCAGCGGGCAGCTCAAGCTGGTTGTGCTCCTGGATCACAACGCCATTGCCCGGCACGGCCTCGATCCGGCCAAGGCCGTGGTCGCGCTGCCGCAACGGCGCACCAACTACAGCCTGGCCTTGCGAAAACTGCTCTTTCAAGCCGGTTTGACGTTCGAGGTCCGCATCGACGAGGCGGGCAAGCCGCTGCTCTGGGTCAGCACCGTAAAGCCGGTGTGAAATCAGTTACAGCAACGAATGGCACTGTCATGGGGGAATCGGGGAAATCGGTGGGGTGCGTTGGGGAAATCGGAGGGGGGGAAATCGAGACACAATACCAGTTTTTGACGAAATCAGTGATGTGTCCCTTCCCGATCCCATGTGTCCCTTCCCGATCCCAGCTTTTGACGAAATCAGTAATGTGTCCCTTCCCGATCCCGCCCCAATTCCAGCCTATCGCTCTGGGAGAGGGTTTTTTCCAGCACCATCTCGAGGTAGCTGCGATGCTCGCTGCCGGAAAGGCCCAGGGCCTGGGCCAACGAGAGGATCGCAGCTTGTGCCGGCGCAAGGGCCTGCTCGTCGGCCAGCAATTCGAGTTCCACAAAAGTGCCCACATCCCGGACCTCGTCCAGCGAGGCCTCAATCTGCCGTTGGCGCCAGTCGATCGTCGCCTTGCGTCTGGATTTGCACACCTCGGCCAGCGGGTGGAATCCCAGGGCTTGGAGCAGTTCGGTCCAGGCCGGGATGGCCTCGGCCGGCGCGCCGAGCGGGAGTTCCAGTTCATGGCGGGTCTTGGTGCGCGTGTCGACCTTGGGGCCCTTATAGGTGATGTAGTTCGCCTCGCCGCGACGCCGCAGCCGCAGCGCCTCGTCGGTAGCGGCGAAATCGCGGGCGGGATGAGCGAAATACCAGTCGCATTCCGCCACCGGCCCAGCCACCGTCACTCCCCATTGCGCCAGTTGGAGTTCCAGGGCCGCCATGTCCGCAACCGGGAATTTCAACTCGACTTCGTAATGCATGGCCAGGCCCTCGCCTCGGGATCGATCCATCCAATCTATCGCCGGGAGGATGGCACGGCTAGCCCGGATTATTCATAAACCGTAGGGTGGCGTCGAGCAAACCGTTGTTCTCCCTGGGTCTTCGGTCGCTTGCCGCCCGACTCTCGACTCTAGACCCTCGACTCTCGACTCTAGGTCGGTTTGCGAGACCCAGCATAGGTTTGCGCGACCTCGCCACCCAATAACGGAGCATCATTATGATCTCGCTTCCGCATGATCATCAGAATAGCGAGGATTGGAACTCCCACTTGCGGGAGGGCAAGCATGCGGCCATAATCCCGTAAGTGGAAATCACGATACAGGGTAAGTTAGGCGGCGGTGGTTTCAATCTGTTCCTCTACGGATCCGAGGTGTTTCATGGGTCGCACGTTGCTTTGTTCGCTCGCTGGTGCTGGGGCCGGATTCTTTGTTGGTTTTGTCGTCGTACACATAGCGGCTGGCGCACAACAAGGGGGCGACACGGGACCTGTCAGCATGTTTGTGGGTGTTTTCCTCGCCGGTGCCGGAGCCATCGCCGGAGCCATCATTGGTGGCGTGGCAGATTTGCGGGAGTTCTTCAGGACGAAGGACCAAGTTCCGAGAGAAGCACAGGATCGGGACAAATCAAAGGGGACGTAGTGGCCTGACAAAACGCTGCACCCGACACCGCCGCCGTTCGGTCAACTCGTGATATGGATTGGGGGTCCGAGCACTTGCTTTGCCGATCGCGGGGAATTAAAGTAACTGCCAGTACTTGTATCGCATGTTGCGGCGAGGGCCGAACCCGCTTCGATGATCGAAACATGGTGCATCCCTTTAGAAGAAACATGACTCGAAACTGAGGAGAACTGTCATGATAGAACAGAAGAAAAGCGTGAAGAAGACAACCACGACCCGGCGTCAGTTTGTGGTGGGTGCTACGGCCGCCGCCTTTATGATCGTGCCCCGGCATGTACTGGGAGGCAAGGCTGGGTCTGCGCCCAGCGAGAAGCTCAACCTGGGCTCGATCGGCGTGGGCGGCATGCAGGGCGCCAACGACGTCGGCTCCGTCAGCAGCGAGAATATCTATGCCCTGTGCGACGTGGACCAGACCCAGCTCAACAAGACCGCCGCGCGATACCCCAAGGCCAAGCGATACAGGGACTTTCGCGAGATGCTGGACAAGGAGCGCAAGAATCTCGATGGAGTGACGGTCACCATACCCGATTTCATGCACGCCACGGCGTCCTTGTGGGCGATGGAGCGGGGCATCGGCGTCCACTGTCAGAAGCCGCTTACCGCGACGATCTGGGAAGCCCGGCTGCTGGCCAACGCGGCGCGGAAGTACAAAGTGGCCACCCAGATGGGCAACCAGGGATACTCCTCGGTGGCGACGCGCATCGCTTGCGAATATATATGGAACGACGAAATTGGGGACATCACCGAGGTGCATTCCTGGAACGGCGGCGGATTCTCGCGCGGCATCGTGCAATGGCCGCCCCCGGAGCCGGTTCCCGCCACGCTTGACTGGAACCTCTGGCAGGGACGGTCCCAGGAACACACCTACAGCTCAAAGATCCATCCGGTCAACTGGCGCGGGTTCCTGGATTACGGCACCATGATGATCGGCGATTGGGGAATCCACCAGCTCGGGCCGGCCAACTGGGCGCTGGGTCTGGGCGAGACCTGCCCGACAAGTGTGGAATGTATCGCAGTGGCGGGAGTCAACACGGTCACGTATCCGAATTACGCCTGCAAGATCGAGTTCCCGGAGCGCTCGAGCAAGTACATCAAGTCAGGCAAAATGCCGCCCGTGGCCGTCTACTGGTATGAAGGCAGCATGGCCAGGATGTTCAAACCGCCGCAAGGCCTCACGCAAGAGGACATCCGGGGCGTCAACGAGGTATTCGTGGGCACGAAGGGCTATCTGGGCACCAGCGACCGGGGCGAGAGCTACACCCTGCTTCCACGTTCCAGGCAGGTGGGGCACCCGCGGCCCCCACAGATATTGAAGCGTTCGCCCGGACACTTCCAGGACTGGATTCGAGCCTGCAAAGGCGGTGAGCCCGCGTGTTCCAATTTCACCATCGCCGGCCCCTACACCGAATGGATGCTGTTGGGCGCGATAAGCTGGCGATTCCCCAATGAGAAGCTGTTGTGGGATGGCAAGAACCTGCGATTCACCAACAACGAGAAGGCCAGTGAGTTCATCAAGCCCAACTTTCGCAAGGGCTGGGAGCTTCAGAACATCACTGTTTGACGCGCGAGTGCATCCAATCGCACGAGACAACATCATGAACTACAGGACGATGACAGGTTAGGACCTGTCGCGGTTCTGCTCGTTCGCCGACGAAGGCATCATCGTCGTTGAGGACGCTCACGAGGCCATTATCCCGCTCCATATCTTCGAGGAGGTCGCACGTATTTTGGCCGGACGCCGAAGGCACCACCAACCGCGGACCCAATATCTGCTGAGCCAGATGGTCTCCTGCTTTCATTGCGGGCAGAACATGACCGGGGTTTATCGCCAAGTGGGAAGCAACAGCCCTCGGAAGGAACGGTATTACCTCTGCGATCGAAGCAAGCACACCAAGCGCCGCATTGAAAAGTGCCCGCACCCCTCGGTACGCATCGAAAAGATCGAGGCGTTCGTGCTGGAGGCCATCCGTAAGCACCTGCTGGAGAAGGGTGTCGAAGAGCGCATCCGCCCAAGCCATCATTCGGGCGCGATCGCGGAATGCGTCCCACACGTCGCAGGACGAGAAACGCCTGCGGGAGATTCAACGGCGGATCGAACGTGGCACCGAGAATCTGGCCCTGGCCGGCAAGCAGGACTTCGCCGCTATCGCGAAGCTGCTGACGAAGTGGCGGGAGGAGGAGGCCGAGATCATGGAACGGGTTGATCGCCGGCGAGACGCATTGGAACCACTCCCCGAGGCACTGGAAATCATTCGCCAGTTCGGGTTCGTGAAGGGAAAACTCCTGGCAGCCGACCGGATCAAGCTGCAATACGCCCTCCGGCAGACGGTCGCTTCGATTCGCATCGGCACCCGAATGGCGACGATGGGCAACGTGACCTATCGGGAGCAGTTCGGGGAGTTGCGATTTCACGAAGCGCTGTTGGGCGACAAGGTCGTGCCCATCCCCGACGAGGTCATCGGCCAACGGAAGATTTGGCGGGAGATTGGCGAACTCGTTCGGCAGGCCGATTCGCCCCTTCATTTGAAGGACTTCTGCCGGCACATCGGGACGAAGGACATGTCGCGTGCAGCGCACCACGTCCGCAAGGCAGAGAAAGCAGGGCTGATGCGGAAACTTCCAGGGTATGGCGGGTGGGTGGCGATGAAGTAGGAGGTCGGCCCAACGGTCGGTCTGTCAGCGATTAGATGACGATGGCCTCATATTCAATCGGCAGCGAGAATCGTTTTTTCAGACGACAAAGATACTCCTTCCCATCTTCGTCGAGCGGGCTCTCTCCCACGACTATGAATCGAGTTGGTTCCTGCGATCCTGGCCAGAATGCGTATTCCAAGAGCTGGCCAATCGCTTCGCGCAGGCACGCCCTTGGGGTTAGCGCTGTCTTAATCTCGTAGAACCAATATTCGTTCTTCGTCTTGACCACGATGTCGATCTTTGTGCCCACCCCGCTCGGCTGCTCTGCGCGGACATTGTCCTTGCCGTATTGCGATGCCAGAAGTCGATAGAGAGCCTCCTGAAGCAGATTGTGGCGAAGGTCAAGATCAAGCTCCTTCTGGGCGAGGGTGGCTTTTGCGGCTTTCGCTTTCTTCGACAATCCTGGCTTGAAGTCGAATCCCGTCTTGGGAAGTGGTACGGCCGAAGTTGTCCCGCCGCTTTCGACGTATCGATACAACGGCAGCAGCCGATCAAAATCACTCAGGATCATCTCGTAGTCAATCGTCTTTGAAGACTGTCGGTTCCCCAGGAACACGAACACGCCCTCCGTAACGAGCGCCGAGGAAATCGGCCCGGGCGATTGGTCCACACTACGCTGGGGATTATAGTACCACATACGCATATCGCTGAACTCGCCGGCGTTCATCTCCATGAAGTCATTGAAGAACTTGACCTTCGGAACAAGGACATCAATCGACTTCAGCGTCTGGCTAAGCTCAAACGAAAATGCGATACCGTGCCTTAGGCTATCGCTTGTACCATCGTCCGCATGCCCGATATTGAACTGCAATTCCGTTCGCCCCCCATGATGGAAGGCCCAGTTCTCAAATGTCGTCTGGGTGCTGAATATCTTATCGCCTGGCCGGCGGCTCAGCTTCTTCAGCTGCGTGCGTAAGTCCTGGAGCTTGCCGATCGGATGTGGCGGTGTCAGCTCGTTGAGCTTGGCTGCGATGTTGGGAATATCAAGGGCCATAGGGGGAATCTCCCGTTGAGCGACGTCGATGGGGCTGGAGATGAGCCGTCAACCGGATTCGCCGACTCGTCCGCCAACTCAGTAGCATATTCCTGTCCGCAATGAGACACAAGCAGGGCGCGTTCCCCTGGACCGTCATTTCCGGACTTGAAATCACTATAGGGAGCGCCTGCGCAGGGCAACCTGAGTTTACGGGTGCCACGATTGGCTTGTCCAACCGTGTTTCCAGCACTGCTGGGCAAGCCAGCAGTGGCACCC
>JBEKZQ010000109.1:0-15206 GCA_049509675.1 Thermoguttaceae bacterium
ATCAAACGCAAGAACACCCGCATTTCACAGCGGAACGAAATCGCCTATCTATACCATTGGAAATCGCGTAACCTCTTGCCGCCGTTGAGGATCAATCAACGGAAATAATGGATACAGTCAAAGTACTGAATTTCAACCCGACCGGAGGCGATGCGATGCCCGTCTACAGCGCCGGCCGTGGTCCCATTGGGGCAGCGCCGGAGCCGGGCACGCTGGCCCTGACGGTGGCGAGTTCCGCCGTTGGAGTCATTCTGCTTCTTTTGCGAAAGCTGCGATTCTTATGAACCGGAAGAGGCAAATAGTCCTGATTTCGGCGGTCGCCGTCGCGCTGTCGATCGGCGGCGTGTGGATCGCTGCCCGCCGCTTGCCGACGCCCCCGGTCCAAGGGCAGGCGATGCGTTTCGTGACCGACCTCAGCGGGCGCCGCGTGCGCATCCCACTGCGACCCACGCGCGTGCTGAGCCTTTGTACCTCGGCCACCGACACGATCGTGGCCTTGGGGGCCGGCGACCGTCTGCTGGCCATCGACGAGTTCAGCCGCGTCGTACCCGGCACCGAACGGCTCGCAATCGCCGGCAAAGGCAGCGCCATCTCACGCGAAAAGGTGGCCGCCTTGCAGGTCGATCTGGCCTTCCTGTGGTGGTATCAGGCGGATGCGGCGGCGATGCTCGAAGACCTTTCCATTCCCGTGGTGCTGGTCCGCAGCGTACGTGCCGCCGAACTCCCCGCTACCGTTCGGCTCATCGGCAACTGCACGGATTGCGGCCCGGCGGCCGAGCGGCTGGCGGCGGAGTTGGAGACCTTTCTTGCCCGCGCCGAGCGGCCGCCAACGCTCGCCGCCAAACGCGTGTTTCTGGAACTTTATGGACCGTTGAAGACCGTGGGCCGCGACACCTACACCAACGACTTGCTGGAATTGGCCGGGGCTCGCAACGTCGCCGCCGACGCGAAGGGAACCCTCCTGTTCTCGGCGGAACGACTCGTGCAAGCCGATCCCGACGTTATTCTGGTTGTCGGCGCGGCCTCGGACCGGGCGGCGCTCGTATCGCGTCCGGGCATGACTGAACTGAGAGCGGTGCGCGAGGGGCGGGTGTTCGCTCTGGACCGCTATTGGTTGGTCGCCGGCCCACAGATGCCCCAATCCGTTGAGAGGATTCGCAGGACCATTTCCGGATCGCCAAGCCCATAAAGGTGCTTTGATGCCGTTCTTCAAAATCACCCACAACCAGAAGTACCGCTTTGCCACGCTTCACAACTTCGGTTGCACGTTCCACTGCGGCGTATGCAGCTACAAGCTCCGCAGCGGCGCCGAGGGCCTGCCAGGGCAGATCCATCCCCGCCCGAGCCGGTTCTTGAGCATCGATCAGATGAGGGCAGCCCTGCAATCGGTATCGGTAGACAAGGTCTTCTTCATGGGCGGAGAGCCAACGGTGGCCAAAGAGCTTCCGATAATGCTCGATTTCGCCAGGAACACCCTTGGAGCGAAGACGTACTTGGGGCACACCAACGGCAGCCGCCTGCCGCTGGCCAATCTGGACGGGGCCAACGTGGGCCTGAAGGCCTGGGACGACCAGGTTCACCTGCGATACACCGGCCGGCCCAGGCAGCCGATCTTCGATAACTTCGCCGCTGCCGTCCACGCCGGATTGGACATGAAAGCCAACGTCGTGTTCATTCCCGGCCTGGTAGACCTGGACCAGATCGAGGCGATGGCGGAGTGGTTGGCATCGTTGAACCCAAGCATCCCTTTCCATGTCATGGGCTACATACCCGTGCCAGGGCAACCTTATGAACGCCCCACGACGGAGCAGATGGATGCGGCCGTGAGCATCTGCCAACGTCACCTTGCTCATGTGGGCCGTTCGCACCTGAGCGGTCAGGAGGCCCTCGACCTCACCTCCCGCGACGACCGCTTTGCCGTCCACCAGATCGCGTAGGAGCTTGCTAAGTGGCCCACCAGCGCCGTTATCTGTCCGTCCGGTTTTTCCTCCCGCTCCTTCTGGTCGGCGTGATCGCGACCATGGGCGCGGCACTTGTGGTCGGCAGTGCAAATCTTTCGCTGGGGCAGGTCTTCCTGGCCTTCGGGCAGGGCATTCATGGACAGGCAACTGATAATCCTGTCGCGCGGATCGTTTTGGACATCCGCCTGCCGAGAATCATTTTGGCGATTGCCATTGGCGCGGGCATGGGCCTGGCGGGCCTGGCGTCGCAGACTCTCTTCCGCAATCCATTGGCGAGTCCCTATGTGTTGGGCGTCTCGAACGGATCTGCCGTGGGCGCCGTCGTGGCGATGCTCCTGGTCGGCAGATCCTTTGCCTACGGCGGGGTTCCTGTAATGAGCGTGTCCGGCGGGCTAGTCGTTAGCGTAGTCATCTTCACGATGGCACGTCGGTCGAGCCACTTCGGCCACTCGCTGCTCCTGGCGGGGATCGCGATCAGTGCGTTCTGCTCGGCCCTGACGGCGGCGGCGCTCTATCTGGCGGGCGAGCGGCTACAGACGCTGGTTTTCTGGCTCATGGGAGGACTGTGGCAGGCCACCTGGCGCGACGTGCTGCTGGTAGCGCCGGTCGCCGTCGCGGCGCTTGTCGGCCTCATCGCACTCGCGCCCGCGATGAACGTGGCTCTCGTCGGGGAACGATCTGCGATTGACCTGGGGGTGAACGTGCGACGGCTTCAGACATTGCTTCTGGTCGTTGCCTCCGTCAGCACCTCGGTTGCGGTCGCGGTCAGCGGGGTGATCGGCTTCGTGGGGCTCATTGTGCCGCACCTTCTGAGGATGCTGATCGGCGCCGACCACCGCGGTCTGGTGCCGGCGTCGGCGGCGAGTGGAGCGCTGTTGCTGCTCGTGGCCGACACGTTGGCCCGCACGGTCGCCGCACCGGCGGAAGTGCCGGTAGGCATCGTTACGGCGCTGGTTGGCGCGCCGGTCTTCCTGTGGCTCCTTCGTCGGCGCGCAAATTACGGAGCTTGAACATGATTCTGCGGGCCGAGCACGTCACCTTCGCGTATGACGCTGCCGAGAACGTACTCCAAGACGTGAGCCTGGAGCTTCACCCCGGCGCCGTTACCGGCCTGTTCGGTACGAACGGTTCTGGCAAGAGCACCCTCTTGCGATGCCTGAACGGTTCCCTGAAACCGCAATCCGGTCACGTGTTCCTCGATGGGCAGGCCGTTGCCGCAATGGACCGGCGGGCGGTCGCCCGACAGGTTGCCGTCGTGCCGCAGGACACGCCCGTGGACGTTCCTCTGACCGTGCATGAAGTTGTCATGTTGGGCCGCTATGCGCACTGGAGCGCCTGGGATCAAGAGTCGCCTGAAGATGCCCGCATCGTCGGCGTCTGCCTGGAGCGATTGGGCATTGCCGACTTGGCCAACCGTGCGTTCAGCCACCTCAGCGGCGGCGAGCGCCAGCAGACGGTGATCGCCCGGGCCTTGGCCCAGCAGGGCCGCATCTTGCTCCTGGATGAGCCGAACACGCACCTGGACTTGGCCCACCAACTGGAGGTCTACCGGCTGGCGAGGACTCTCGCCGCCGAGGGGCAAACCGTGCTGATCATTTGCCACGATCTGCTCGTGTCGCCCTTGATGGTGGACCGGGCCGCCGTAATGCATCGGGGACGGATCGTTGCCAGCGGCGCCGTGCGCGAAGTGCTCGATGCCAAACTGCTCCGCGAAGTGTTCGCCGCCAAAGTCGATATTTCCTGGGACGGCGCCGGCCGGGTCTCCGCACGATTCGGCGATTGCTAGCCGCTCACGGTGACGCAAAGAATCGCACAACTCTTGACACTTTCCGACGAAGCGTTAGATTAGCGGCAATCCGCTTCTTTCAAGTCCCGTTCTTGTTGGCTCGCTACGATTTCTTCACACACAGGAGTCTGCCATGAGAAAGCTGTCATCCATCTCGGTCGTTTTGGGCATGTTGTGCGCGAGCACGCTGCTGTTGGGCGCCCGCGTCCGGGCCGCCGATGCCCCGCCGGCCGGCAAGGTTTTTGAGCTGCGCGTTTACCACACCAACCCGGACAAGCTGGAGGCCCTGCACGCGCGGTTCCGCGACCACACCTGCAAGCTGTTCCAGAAGCACGGGATCGAGGTGGTCGGCTTCTGGACGCCGATCCACGGGCAAGAGGCGCAGAACACGCTCTACTACATCGTCGCCTTCCACAGTGTCGAGGCGCAGAAGAAGGCCTGGCAGGCCTTTGGGGCCGATCCCGACTGGAAAAAGGCCAAGGCCGACTCGGAGAAAGACGGCGTGCTGGTCAAGAAGGTGGACAGCACGAACCTGAAGGCGACCGATTACTCGCCGATAAATTAGCAAAGACCGCTAACCCGGATTATTCACAAATCGACGTAGCACAGGCTTCCAGCCTGTGTCCAGGCAACACAGGAAAGATGCCTGTGCTACTTATTCTGCCAATGAATAATCCGGGCTAATCGAAGCAGACCAGAAAGCTCACGAACTGCTAACACGCCGCTAACCTCCCGCCCTTCGTCGTCGCGTACGATTGATCAGAGGGCATTTCGAGGATCATCTCAACATCCGAGGTGCGGCATGGTGTCACTGCTTCGTCCCATTGCTGCGGAGAGCCATACGCTGGTCGGCTTGGAGTGGGCCGCTCCCTGGGAGTTCTGGCGACCGGCCGAGGATCGGTTCCCGGAGCGGACGGTCGAAGATCGGCTCCGCTGGGTTTTTCACCTGGGCGCGACGCACGAGTTGCCGCTCGTGCGTCAAAACGCGCTCGGTGATTACCACGTGCATCTGGCCCGGTTCCTTGCGTTTCCATTCCGGGCCAGTTACTGCGAAGAGCAGGAGCCGCTGGTGTTGGACGGTTCCGTGCTCGTGACCGGTTTGTGCGATCCGGCGAAAACTCCGCTGGACTCTGCGCGGGGCATTCTGTGCGAAGTCGTCTTTGGCAACACCCTGAAACTTCCCCTGGCGCTGTTGAAAGTCGCCCCCTGGAATCCCAACTGCCAGATGATCGACGACTACTGGCATTGGTTCTGGAATTGCCGCTGAGAGGGCGTCTGTAGACCGCGCCTTGGATTCGTTCCCAAACCGCATGCACCATCCCGGGCCATTGCTCGCCGACGATCTGATCCCGGGCGTTGTGGTGGCATTTCGCGCGGGCTATACTGATTTGCGCAACCGAACAGCCAACTCAAGTGGACGGCGCCTGTTGCACATCGATAAAGTGATGCGCGGGCGGGGCCGGATCCCGTTCAGACCGGTCTTCGGTCGATCGCGGTCGGTCCTGGTTGCCGGCAATTCCTGGGCACCATCATGAAATACATGAAGACAAACCGTCTTAGCCGATGCGACTCGCGTGACATTCGCTATGGTGATTCGAGCAAACAACCAACGGGCACATGCAACCGGCGACGGCCAGCAGCATGGAAGAGCAGAATAGTGCTGCTTGCACTACTGAGCGTTGTCGTGGCGGCCTCGTCGGCCCGGGCCGATGGCGGGCTGGATGACCTTGCCAAACCGCAAGAGGGCCGCTCGATGCGTGCTACGTCGACCATGCGGGTCGGTGAGGTGCGACGTGGCGGCAAGCAACAAAAATTGAATCCCAAGGCCGATCCCAAGGGCGATCTCGACGAAGCCAGCAACTGGGATAACTTCACCATTGACCCCGGCGAGACCCATGTGCTCCTGGACGAGCAAGGTCCCGGAGTGATCACTCATATCTGGATCACCTTCCTCGGCCCCGAGCCGCAACCGTGGGCGCCCAAGGGCTCGGCCAATCATCAGGAAATGCTGCTGCGCATGTACTGGGACGGCAGCAAGCGGCCGGCGGTCGAGGCCCCGCTGGGCGACTTCTTCGCCAACTGCTTCGGCAAGCGCCGTGAGGTCATCAGCATACCGGTGACCGTGGCCAACGGTGACTCCTACAACTGCTTCTGGCGCATGCCGTTTCGTAAGTCGGCCCGCATCGAGATCGTCAATGAAAGTGAAAAACCGATCAGCCTGCTCTACTACAACATCGACTGGATAAAGAAGGACAAGCTGCCCGAAAACACGCCATACTTCCACGCGCAATACCGGCAGGAATACCCCGTCGACAAGGGCAAGGATTACGTACTGCTGGAAACCAGGGGCAAGGGGCACTACGTGGGCACGGTGCTGGCCGTGCGCACGCGCAGCCCGGCCTGGTTCGGCGAAGGCGACGAGAAAATCTACATCGACGGCGAGAGCAAGCCATCGATTTGGGGCACAGGCACGGAAGACTATTTCCTCTGCGCCTGGGGATTGAGACTCACCAGCACGCCATATTTCGGAGTACCTTATTTCGATCAATTGGGTATCGTGGGCGGACACACCGCCGCCTACCGCTGGCACATCAACGATCCCATCGTTTTCAATACCGGCATCAAGGTGAGCTTCGAGCACTTCGGCTGGCTTTCGCCGGACGAGAATCCGCACTACAAGTCGACAAGCTGGAACGAGCGTGAGGACGATTACTGCAGCGTGGCGTTCTGGTATCAGACCGGCGAAACGACCTTTGCCGCCCGGGCACCACATGCCCGCCAGCGCCGGCTGCCCAGCCTGGAACGCCTCGCCGTGCGGGCGGCCGATTTCGTCGACGCCCGGTATCATGGCATCGGTAGTGTCACTGACCAGCAACTCGATCTCTACGAAGGCCGGCAGTTGCTCTACATGCCGAAGCGGGCCGGCGACGCGTGGATCGAGATCCCCTTCACGGTACGGAAGAAGGAACCGCTGCGGTTGCTCATCAACGCGACCAAGAGTTACGATTTCGGAACGTACCAGGCGTCGCTGAACGGCGTGAAGCTGCGCGGCGAAATCGATCTCTACAGCCCGAAGGTGACCAGCGAAGAGGTTCACTTGCTCGACTTCTGGCCCGAGCCGGGAGCGTATGCGCTGCGGTTGCAGTGCGTGGGCAAGAACGTTCAATCCGCGGGGTATTACTGCGGCTTGGAATCGGTGCGGCTCCGTGAACGGCGGCCGCGCGTGGCCGAAATGGCCCACGAGAAGGACCGCGACTGGAAAATCAAACCGCAGCTCTACCAGTGACGTCGAACGGTCGTGGCAGGATTATTTCCAAACACCGCGTTTGCGCCTCCCCAGTCATACGCCACTTCTCCCCCGAGTGCGATCGATTGCCAGCGATTTCCCCATGCGAGAATCGAAATTCCGCCCTCAAGGTGCAGGTCAAGGGCCGCCTGGACTTGGTGACGGTCGTCGGCAGTACGACGTCGGTTTCGGCGGGCGTTGCAGGCGGTTTCGTGCTCGCGGTATCAGGAAAAATCCTATATCGTCACGGATCAGCCAGTCGTACATTAAGCAGTTCAGGGAGCATGAGGCAATTCACCGGAGCGTCCTTGCCGCCGCTCTTATCTTTGCCTTTGTGAACGGGCACAAGGAGGTCGAAAAAGGTGGCGTCGATTTTGCCGGTCAGCCGCGACTGCGATATTGTGGAGCAGGCCCAGGAGCGACTGCGGGCCGTCCCCTACATTTCCTTCCAGGATCTACGCTGCGAGTACCGGCATGGGCTGCTCGTTTTGCAGGGGCGGGTTGAAAGTTATTACGAGAAGCAGCTTGCCCAGGAAGCGGTCGCAAAGTTGGAGGGTGTCACCCAGGTGGTGAATCAGCTTGAGGTGGCCTGGGGCGATTCCAACTTGTAGTGGAGGTTAGTGCAATGATCCCTTCGAGCCATTGCAAGGATTCGGTTACAACAAGTCTTCCGGCCCGGTACCAACATGCTCTCCAGTGCGACGATGCCGAAGAGCGGCGCCGTTTCTTGAAAGAAGCTGCCGCGGCGGGATACATTCCGGCGATGTGCGACTACGGGCTGATGTGCCATGATGCCGCCGAGAAACACCACTGGCTGCGGGAGGCAGCCTGCGAAGGGTACCTCCCCGCCATGTACCATTACGCTCTGGCTTGCGGCGACGGGAAGCGGCGGAAACGGTGGTTGCTGGAGGCGGCCAGGAAAGGCCACGTCGAGGCGATGTACCAGTACAGCCTGGAATGCGACGATGCCGCTGAAGCCTTCCATTGGCTGCGTGAAGCGGCATTAGAAGGTCATCGCCTTGCCGTCGAAGCCTGTGCCATGCGGTGCGAAGAACCGGACATGGGCGGTTGGCCAGGAGCATCTTCGGGCTGCAAACCGGCAATTTCAGCGGCGGGTTGTGTTTCCGACGAACCGTGACCCGGTTCTTTCTCGTAACCTCGTCAATTCCGGCTTGTCTGGAAACAACGTGCTCGCCACCCACATCTCGGAGAGAACCGACATGGGATATGTCCACACCCAGTACGGCCGATGGCACTACGTCCTGTTGGCCATTGCGGCCGCGATGCTCGTCGGCGCCTGGCTCGCCCACAAGGAACTGGCCGTCGTCGTCTTGCTGGTGGCGAGCGCCGCCGTTTTCGTCTTTTGCGCCCTGATCTTCAGATCCCTGACGATCCGGGATGAGGGAGAGCGGCTGGCTCTCCGCTACGGTCCGTTGCCGCTGTTGCGCAAGCGGATTCGATACGCCGACATCACGTCGGTCGAGCCCGGCCGCACGTCGATCATCGACGGCTGGGGCATCCACTGCATCCTGTTTCGCGGTTGGACCTACAACCTCTGGGGCTTCGACTGCGTGAAGCTGACGCTGGGCCGGAAGATCGTCCGCGTGGGCACGGACGACGTGGAGAACCTCATGGAGTTCCTGCGGGGCAAAGTGGGCGAGTTCTGTCCCTGATGACCAGGAGAACTGCAAAGTCGGGGGCGGACAACCTCATAGAAATACTGCCGGAATGCGTGGATCAGCCTTTGCCGGCGGAGTCCATCGCCGAGCGGATGATCTCGACGGCCGCCTCTTCCTGCCGCGGAGTGAGCCGCGACGGGATCGGCAACAGGATGGACCGGGCAAACAAGCTGTCGCTTCGCGGGCAAGCACCCTTGCGGTAATCGCAAACGCTTTGCTTGTTCTGCGGCAAACTCCAGGGGTTGCCGGCCGGCGACAGCGGGACTTTTCCCACCAGTTGCTGGACGTTGTAGTAGATGTGCAGGCCGTAGTCGGCCACACGCACGGCGCTGGCCAGACCGGCGGCCTGCATCCGCCCGACGACCTGCCGCGCCCGGGCCTCGTCGTCCAACAGCATCACCAGGAAGGGGCCGGCGTCGCCGGCTTCGTCGTTCAGCCGGCGGAAGCCCAGCCCCGGCGTGCCGGCCAGCGCGGCCTTGATGCGCCGCTTGGAGGCCCGCATGTGCCGCACGATCGCCGGCAGCTTCTTGAGTTGCTGCGAGGCGACCGCGGCGGTCAACTCGCTCATGCGGCGGCCGCCGCCCCAGGTGACCGCCCCAGCCGGGTTCCCTGCGCCATTGACCCAGGGGATGCCCAGATCGTGCGCCGAGTTGCAGCGTTCGTAGAGCTTGGCGTCGTTGGTGATGATGAGCCCGCCTTCGCCGGCCGTGGCGTTCTTGTTCCATTGCAGGCTGAAGACCCCCAGGGCGCCGAACGTGCCGAGTTTCCGGCCCTGAAAGCTGCCGCCGTTGGCCTGGGCACAATCTTCCAGCAGGGGAATTCCGTGCCGCTCGGCCACGGCCATGATGGCCTTCATGTCGCAGGGCACGCCGGCCATGTGAACCGGGACGATGAGCTTCGTGCGGGGCGTGATCTTCCGCGCAAGATCCTCCGGATCCATGCAGAAGGTGTCGTCCACTTCGCAGAGCACGGGGATGGCGTTGGCCTGAACCACCGCGCCGGCCGTGGCCACCCAGAAAAACGCCGGCACGATCACTTCGCAGCCCGGCCCCATCGCCAGCGCCGTCATGGCGGTCGCCAGCGCGCCGGTGCCGCTGTTGACGGCCAGGGCATGCTCTGCGCCGTACAGCTTGCAGGCGGTCCGCTCCAGCATCTCGGCGTACTTGGGCTTCTTCAGCCCATAAAATCGGAACAGCGACTTGCGGTGCAGCACGTCCAATACGGCTTTCTCTTCGCGCTCGTCCAGCCAGTAAGCGCCCGGAAAGGGCTCGGGCCACTTGATCTTCATGGGGATTTCTCCTGTTGAAATTGTTGTGTAGGGAATTCAGTTATTACCAGCCGAACTGTAGGACGGATTGCCAATCCGTCTTACGAAATTCCAGTCCCATGTGAAGGTTCTTCCTGCCGGGGCAATATTGTTTCTTCATCGGGTACGGTGAATTCGATTTTGCGGCGGAACCAGTTGGTCTTCCAGGCGCCGTAGAGAAACCCGGTGGCCAGCCAGCTCAGGCCGACGATCTTGGCCAGCGGGCTCAGGCTCCACCACAGATAGAGGCAGATCAGGAAACCGGCCAGCGGCAGCACCAGGTTGAGCGGGTTGGACCTGTTGCCGCGGAGATAGTAGCGGACGAAGGCGGAGAGATTCACGCCCATGAAGCCGATCAGGGCGCCGAAGTTGAGCATCTCGCAGCCGATCTCGAAGCTTACGGCAAACGCGCCGGCCAGCGCCAAGACGCCTACCAGCACGATGTTGTTTCGGGGGATGCGCGTCCGCGGGGCCAGGGCCGCGAAGAAGCGGCTGGGGATGGCGTTGTCGCGGCCCATGCCATAGAGCAACCGGCCGGCGGCGAGGTGCGCCCCGGCGCCGGAGCAGGTTTGCGCCACCAACAGCGCCAGGCCGACGATGGTCATCAATAGCGCCCCGCCCGCCCGGCCTGCAACGTCGACGATCGCCGTGTCCAGGTTCTTGAAGCTTTCCGCACTTTCGGGCCAAACCAGTTGCGCGGCATACACCTGCGCGCCGCAAAGAATGCCGGTGATCAGACAGGTCAGCACGGTGGCCAGGAGGATGTTGCGGCGGGGGTTGTGCGCCTCCTCGGAGAGCGTGGAAATGGCGTCGAAACCAATGTACGTGAGCATGGCCAGCGAAGCGCCGTGGGAGACGGCCGCCAGGGAGAAGGTTTGCGGGTTGTAGAAGGGCAGCAGGAACCGGCCCGGCGACGGGTCGGAGACGCTGCAGACGTAGCGGACCGCCGCCGCCAGGAACAACGCCACCACCACGGTCAAGCCGCCGGCCATCCACTGATTGGTGCGGGCGCTGGCCTTGATGCCCCGCAGGTTCAGACCGGTGAACAGAACGGCGAAGAAGACGGCCCACAGCGGGTAGGGCACCTCCGGCAGGAACTTCATCGCCTCGCCGCTGCACCAGATGACGCTGATGATCGGATTGAGCACGTAATCAAAGACCATCGCCCAGCCGGTCAGATAACCCAGCGAGGAATGCAGCTCCTGGCCGACATAGCTGTAGGCCGAGCCCGCCGTGGGATAGGCGTTGGCCATCCGCCCATAGCTGATGGCCGTGAACAGCATGGCCACCATGCCGATCAGAATGGTGGTGACCACGTGGCCGTGGGCCTTGTCGGCCACGTTTCCATACAGCGGCATGGCCGCGGTCGGCTGGACGAGAATGATGCCGTAGAGCACCAACTCCCGCAATCCCAGAACCCGTTTTAGCCCCGGCTTGCCGCCGGTCGTGTCGACAGACATAGGACCCGCAAGAGAATAAGTTGATCGATCACTGGTAGGACGGATTGCCAATCCGTCCCGCAGGACACAGACGGATTGGCAATCCGTCCTACAGGCGTAAATGTTGTACCTTACTTCACCTGGAATTCGCCTGTGAGCCGGATGTCTTCGGAGGAAGAGCCGATCATCACGCGAAAGCGGCCCGGCTCCACCACGCGCTTCAAATCGATGTTGTACAGCGCCAGCTCGTCGGGACCCAGCGTGAACGAACAGGTCTTGCTCTCGCCCGGCTCCAGGGCCAGCTTGGCAAAGCCCCGCAGTTGCTTCACCGGCGTGGAAACGCTGCTCACCGGCTCCTCGACGTAAAGCTGGACGGTCTCCTTCCCCGGGCGGTCGCCCGCGTTCTTCACGCGGAGTCGCACCTCGACAACGTCCAACGGGCTGATTTCCTTCGCGCTGAACTGCAAGCCGCTATAGGCAAACCGCGTGTAACTCAGGCCGTGGCCGAAACTCCAGAGCGGCGTGGGCTCCAGGTCCACGTAGGCGTGCCCCCAGCCCAACTTCTGCCAGTAGCGCTTCGACTTCTTCATGTTGTAGTAGACCGGCAATTGGCCGACGTGGCGGGGAACGGTCACGGAAAGCTTGCCGCTGGGATTGACGTCGCCGAAGAGGACCTCGGCCACCGCCTGCCCGCCCTTCTCGCCCGGCAGCCAGGCCTCGACGACGGCGGCAGCGTGCTCGGCGATCCAGCGCACGGCCAGCGGGCGGCCGTTGATCAATACGACCACGGTGGGCTTGCCGGCCGCATGCACCGCCTTCACCAGTTCCTCCTGGCGGCCGGTCAATTCCAGCGTCGCCGCGTCGCGGCCTTCACCGTCGGTCGATGGTTTCTCTTGGCCCCACCCGCTGCTCTCGCCCACCACCACGACGGCCGCGTCGGCACGTGCCGCCGCTTCTTTGGCCTTGGCGATCTCGTCCGGCTCCGAGCCGGTCACTTCGCAGCCCTTGACGTACGTCACCTCGGTCCCGGCAGGGACGATCTGCCGGATGCCTTCCAGCACCGTGACAATGTGCTGGAGGATCTTATGCGGGACGTAGTCGCCGAGTTGGCTGTGCGAGTCGTCCGCATCGGGCCCAATCACGGCGATCGACCGCACCGTCTTCTTCAGCGGCAGCAGGCCGCCGTCGTTCTTCAAGAGCACGATTGCTTCCCGTGCGGCTTCCAGCGCCAGGTCTTGGTGCGCCGGGCGATGGACCGTCTGGACCGCGTGCTGCGGGTCGACCAGGGGCTTCTCGAACAATCCCAGACGGAACTTCTGCTTCAGCACGCGGCGCACGCTGCGATCGACGAGGCTGATCGGCACCTTCCCTTCGCGGACGCTGGCCAGCATGTCCTGCATGTAGCCGGACTCGAAGGAGATGCCGACGTCCACGCCGGCCGCCAGGGCCAGCGCCCCCGCCTCCTTTTGCGTCGCCGCCAAGCCTTCGTACACGAGTGTGCCGATGCCGCCGCCCTCGGAGAGCACCAGGCCGTCGAAGCCGAACTCCTGGCGGAGGATGCCGGTCAGCAGCTTCTTGGAGGCATGGGTGGGCATGCCGTCGATCGCGGGGTAGGTGGCCATGACGCCCAACGCCCCGCACTTCTGGATGCCCGCCTGCCAGGGCACCAGGAAGACTTCCCGCATGCCCCGCTCGGAAACCTCCATCGCGCCGCGCTCCAGGCCGCTGACCGGCTGGCTCTGGCCGGGGTAGTGACACAGCCCGGTGACGACTTTGTCCGGGGCGGAAACGTCGCGGCCCTGGGCCGAGCGCACGATCGTCTCCGCGATCCGCGCGCAGAGGAAAGGATCCTCGCTGAAGGCCTCTTCATTGCGGCCCAGCCGCGGGTCGCGGATCGGCTCGACCACGAGGGTGAAGTTCTGGTGTACGCCGATGGAGCGGGCTTCCCTGGCCACGGTGGCGTAGACGCGGCCCAACAGGTCCATGTTCCAGGTGCTGCCCAGCGCGGGGCCTTCGGGGAAGATCGTGCCGCCGGGGCACATCAGGCCGTGTGTGCCCTCCTCGCTCTGCAAGAGCGGAATGCCCAGCCGGGTGGCGGCGGCGATCCCCTGCAGCCGGTTGAGGAACTCGGCCTGTTGCCGCGCGCCGTCGTGCAGGATCTCGTTCGAGAGGGTGAAGAACCCGCCGCCCGGGCCGAAGCCCTTGAGCAAGGTGCCGGCGGCGAACTTCTGCACGCCCTGGGTTTTTTGCGGGATGCCCTTGCCCAGTTCCTCGAGGTAAACGCAGGGCATGTTCAGTTGCCCTACCTTCTCTTCGAGCGTCATGCGCCCGAGCAGGTCCTCCACGCGACTATCGATCGGCTGCGAGGCGTCGCGGTAGAGCGGCTTGGCAGGCTCGCCGGCCCATGCCGAGGCGGCCGCGCACGATAGTATTGCACACAAGACCACGAAGCGTGTTGACGATCTCATGGTTTGCTCCGATTCAAAGTCCCCCTCTCCCGCCCGTCGCAAGCGACGGGATGGGAGAGGGGATGCCGCGGGATGCCGCGGGATAAAGGAAGCCTAGTGCTTTGTCACAGCTTAGTTTTGGGATGAAGGGTTTGAAATGCTACGGTAATCGCCGAGTCAACCGGTATCCTCGATCCCAATTTTTAGCTGTGACAAAGCACTAGTTCTATCTCAGTTCCCCTCACCCTACCCTCTCCCGGAGGGAGAGGGGGACAATTGCCGCAGGAGTTGCAGGGCCTCTTGGACGACCTGTTCCGCCGCCTCCGGCCCGAAGTGACTGCTCTGGACCTCGTAGCCGCCCTCGGGATAGGCCTCCTTGATGGGCAGATAGCCGGCGGCGCCGTTGCAGTGCGTGATGATCAAGGTGTGAGCAAAGGGCGAAGCCGTCTTGATGGCCTTGCCGATCTCGTTGAAGGCCTCGCCGCCGAGGCCGACGAAGGCCACGTCTCCCACTCGGCCCACCGTGAGGTTGAAGTCCAGCGACTCGCCGCCGGTGGCCGCGTCGATCTTCGCGCGCTCCTTCAGCGGCAGGGCGAGCGTCTTGAAGGCCGTCTTGATCGGACCGCTGGCCCCAGGCTTCTTGATGCCCTCCAGAACGTGTACGACCTCCTCGCCCAGCATCGTGCCCAGCAATACCGGCTCGGGAATCCAGCCCTTTTCCGTGTTGAATTTCGGCAGGATGCGGAACCAGGGGTCGATGTTGCCCGACGCGCCGGCGAAGGCGGGGGCAACCACTCCGCCCTCAAGATACTTCTCCAGGAACTGCGCCGTCAGGCCGTGAACGTCGCCGGAGACGAGGTAGTTCTTCGGGCCCATGGCGGTACTATGGGTGGCATAGTCGAAGACCACCGCGGACAGTTCGCCCGTGCCCGCGCGCGAAACGCGCAGCACCTGCACTTCCCGGTCCGTCGGCGCCGAAGGATTGCGGCCGAGCACCACCCGGGTTTTCCCGGCGGCGTCGGTCACAAACTCGCGCCGGCAAACGCCCACGGGTGAAGAACCGACGCCGACGGCGATTTCGACGGGGGCCATGTGAGCCAGCGCTTCGCGCACGGCGGCAACCAACTTCGTTTCCAGCGTCTTGGTGTACTCGACGTTGTTCGGATGGATCTTCTCGTTTCCGAGCGTGACGATCGGTGCGGCGTGCGTATGGATCGCCGCCAGGAAAAGCTCCGACGGCTCGAGGCCGCAGGCGCCCAGAATCGCTTTTCGCATGCTCGCGGCGGTCCCGCCGTAGAAGCC
>JBEKZQ010000011.1:0-27847 GCA_049509675.1 Thermoguttaceae bacterium
GGAAGGACGACGGCGCTCTTGCCGTGTTGTCGATACGTGCCTTGCGACTCACCCCCGGTCGCTGGCAAGCGTTCTGGCGAAATGTAGACCAATATGGCTGCCCAACGCTTCTCGCGTAACATTATCCTATGCGAGCACCCCAGCGAACGATCTCCAGTAACACTTGTAGAACTCGACGGGCAGCACGGCCGGGTTGGAATCATCCCGGGCGTACTCCTTCAGCGCCTCCACATGGTCGCTATCCAGTTCGACGGACAGCTTCAATCCGGGGCAGTCCTCGTTCTTGGTGTTATTCCGTCCCTTGAGGCTCGCTAAGGCTGGGTTGTCGGCGTCGTCGTTGAAATAGGCCTCGATCAAGATGTGCGGCGGGCAGGCGTTCGTGCCAGCGCGGAGTCTTGCGAAGTAATCCGCAACCCTTTCCGCGTTGAACAAGTAGGGGTCGATCGTGTAGTCGATGAGACGTCTGTCGTATTGACGAGTAAGAACGAGGTTGACCGCCTCCAGAACCGATGTCTTACCGGTCTCGTTGTCGCCCACGATGACATTAAGCTTCTCGTTCAGCGCCAGGTGAAAGTCCTGGAGGCGCTTAAACCCGTCGATGTAGATGCGTGTGATGTTCATCGCCAGCCACAATAACTGCGAGGGATTGTAGTCATTGATAGGACAGCAAGGTGATATGCTACATCAGCCGTGCCACGCCTGCAAGAGGCCGCGCACCCCGGCGGCCGTATGCTATTCTCTTCCGGTGCTTTTCGCTCTCAGCGCGCCGGCCGATAACGACCGCGGCCCGCAGTACATGGAGCACGCCCTGGCCGCGATCCATCAGGCCAATCCCCGGCGGCGGCCGATGGAATTCGGTTTCGCACGGCACCAGAGGAACGTGACGTTGCTCGTCCGCTCTCCGCCGGAACTTGCCGCGGCCGCTGCGTCGCAACTGGCCGCCCACTAGAACAACGCCTTGTCGCGGAAATCGGGTAATCACGAAAGCCCGAAAAGGCGAAAGCCCGAAAAACACGGGGAAAGGCCGTAGTGTGGTTCGGGCGCAGCGAACCCCGCCAACTTTTTCGAGAGACTCTACGTTGCTGACTGGGGTGGGTAGGATCGGCAAGACAATAACTGTCCTGTTCTCGAAAGTAGTCATCACGCTCCGCGTGATGCAGTTCCATCTCGCGGAGCGAGATGAGTACGCGTGATGCAGTACCGTCTCGCGGAGCGAGATGAGTACGATTGTCGCGACACTTAGCGGCCGAGGGACGCCGACTTCATTGCGGATTTCGACGGGCGAATGAAACAGAAGAAACCGCCGAGAAGCAAGAGAAAAGGAAGGCATCCGATGACGGGTGAGCACGCATCCCCCCCCGTCTTTTTCGGGCCTTCGTCCTTTCGGGCTTTCGTGATTGCCCGACTCTGCGCATCAATGGAAGTGGTAATTGGGGTTGCGAATGTCGAACTCGGCGTCGGTGAAACCGTTGTTCAACTTCACGTTCAGGTAGGTGTATTCCTCGATCAGTTCGGGCGGCGCACCGTCCCTGGGCCAGTCGTAGGCCTCGTAGCGGATGGGCGCGTTCAGCTCGTCGTCGACGAAGATCCGCGCCAGATGGCTCATGAATTCCCGCCGCGGCACGGGATGAACAATCTCGATCATGGTCGTCACCCGATCGTTGACCTTGGCGCCCCGGTAGTACTTGACCTCGCACTCCGCCAGTTTCGCCTCGCGATCGGTGACCTCGACCAAGCGGCGGGTCAGGTTCTGGATGCCCAGCATGGTGATCGGATAGCGTTGATTGCGCATGGCCATCATGCTGTCGGGCTTCAACGAGACGGTGCCGATCATGGCATTGGTGATTCCGGTCGAGTGGACCCATAGTTTGCCGTCGTTGGCCCCATCGATGTAGATGACCTCCTGGCCTTTGCTGGCACTGGGGGGAACAAAATTCAGGTAGACGCTGAACGGTTTATGGCGGATCTTCGTGTACATGTACTCGTACTCGCCGACCTTGCCGTCGATGCGCTCCCGCTTGGCGACCACGGCCGAGTAGTCGGCAATGCGCTCCATATTCACCAGTCCGGCGCGGCCCCAGCGGACCACGGGCATGAGCGGATGTTCCTTTGGATCGCCGGGCTGCAATTGCTGGGTGGAGGATGCGGCCGACGGCGGGTCGGACCGTTCGGCCAGCCGATAGGTGGGCCGCAACGGCACATTGGCTCCGGGCGGCATCTGCCAAGCTCGGAAATAGCCCTGCTGGGGGGATGGCCCATACGGCGACTGCGCGGAGAGGATCGAACTGAACACGGCCAATATGAGCATCGCCGTCAGGCAGCTACGGCAAATCCACCGGCACAAGAACATACCAAAGGCCCTCCATCCTTTTTTCAGGCAAAGGGGTCAGGTCCGTGTTTTCGGGCAAGCCATGCGCGCCACCGCAACGGCTTCCAGCCGAAAAACGGACCGGACCCCGGACTTTGCAGTTCTCCTGATCCTTTTTTCACCATATCGCACATTATTCCCCGCCGGATTACAATGTTCTGCTTGTCCGGACGCAGTTTTCCGCGGCCAGGCATCTTACCCCGGGCAACCCAAAGTTGTGCCGCATCTTACCCATATTCCACGCGTGTGAGGAGAGCAGTTTCTTGAAAGTTCCCCTAATTCAGGTCGACCGGGTCGTTTCCGTGCCGTTCGAGGAAAACAGCTTCATCGTGCAGCTTTCCGGCCGAAACGATTGTCTGGTGGTCGATCCCGGCCTGGAGCCGGAAAAGATCCTCCGGCGCTTGGAAGACATGAACTGCACACCGGCGGCGATTCTTGTGACCCACGGTCACGCCGACCACATCGCCGGCAATGCGGTCCTGAAACAGCGATGGCCGCAGTGCCAACTGATGATCGGGGTCCTCGACGCGCCAAAATTGACGGACCCGGCCCAAAACCTTTCCGGCGCCTTTGGCTTCCAGCTTGTCAGCCCGAGGGCCGACGTCATGCTTCAAGACGGCGAGAAGTTCTCGATCGCGGGCATGACCCTGGAAGTGTTGGCGATTCCGGGGCATTCCACGGGACACGTGGTCTACTTGTGCCGCGATCAACAACCGTACCTGGCGTTTGTCGGAGACGTGGTATTTGCCGGCAGCGTGGGCCGGACCGACTTTCCGGACGGCGATTTCGGGCAACTATCGGCCGGCATTCGCGCGAAGCTGTACAGTCTGCCGGACGACACGATCCTTTTGCCCGGTCACGGCCCACAGACCACGGTCGGCCGCGAGAAGCACACCAACCCGTTTGTCCAGGGTTAGCGGATCCTACTCCACCGGCGGCAACTTCTCGGCGACGGCCACCGCCCGCAATTTGTTGAGGGCTCGGGCCTCGATCTGGCGGATCCGCTCCTTGGTGACGCCCATGACCGCTCCCACCTGTTTCAGCGTCAACGGCTCCTGCCCATGCCGCAGCCCGAAACGGGAGGTGATGATCTCCTGCTCGCGCTTGTCCAGCCCGCGCAGGATTCGCTCCACCACGCGCCGCCGTTGGGTCTGCCTGGCCTCGAGTTCGTGCTGGTCGGTGCGGGCGTCTTCGGTGGATGGAAACAGTTCGGTGTGGCTGGTACGGAAGCGGTCGCGATAACGGAGGCCCTCGGGGATGCTGCGGGCGAAGTTCTTCATGATCGCCCAACTGGCGTACGTGCTGAACTTGTTCTGCAAGGAGAAATCGAAGCGGTCGACGGCCCGCATCAACGAGACATTGCCGTCGCTGACCAGTTCGAAGAAGCTCTGCGCCGGGCCGACGTGCCGCTTGGCGATGGAGACCACCAGCCGCAGGTTGGCGCGGATGATGCGGTTCTTGATCGTTACCGTTTCGTCGTAGAACTCCTCGATTTGCTTCAGCAGGCTCTTCTTGGGTCGGGCCGGATTCAACTGCCGGCGCAGCCCGGTCGCCTTGTACTTCAAGTAGTTCATCTTGCGGAAAAGATGCGCTTCTTGCTCGCGGGTCAACAAAGGCACCTCGTACAGGCTGGCCAGGTACGGCGGCAGTCCCGGCGGGGCCTTGGCCGTTGCCGCCGCTTTCTCCGCCAGCGGCAGCGGCTTGAGCACCTCTTTCTCGGCGTGCTTGTCCCGCTCGAATAACTCGAAGTGCGGGTCGGCGACGTACTCCAGCGGCAGGTCCAGGATCCGCCGCGCCCGCATCTGCGCGATAATGCGGTACACGCTGGACTTTGTGCGGCAGAACCGCCGGGCCAACGAGTCGACCGGCTCGCCCCGTTGGTAGTACTGGTAGATCTTCCGTTTCGTATCCAGCGGCATCATGCCCTGATGGTGCGGAAAAATGGCCGTCTGCGGATGCTCGCGATCGAAACGCTTCAAGGTATAACGGATGGTCTCCAGGCTGCGACCCGTCGAGCGGGACAGTTCCTTGGTGATCTCCGCCGGCCAGGCGCCTGCCGCGGCCAACTGCCGGGCCCGATCGACAATCAGGCTTCGCTCGGCCGGCGTCATCTGACTGAAGCGTGCGCCCCGGTGTACGCGGTCGGAGTTGTGGGCAATGAACCGCTCCACGGAGCTTTGCAAGAACCCCACCTGTTTGCGATCGTCGAAAATAAACCGCCGCGAGACCAGCCCCTGCCGTCGCCACCGGGAAATGGTCTTGGTCGACACGTGCAGTTCGCGGGCGAGTTCGCGGATGGAGAGCACGCGTTCGCCGACGGCCTCGACAGGCAAGGCGGCCGCGCCGGACAGGTCTTCGACCAGCAACTGCAGGTCGTGCCGAACATCGCGGCCGGTCATCTTTTCCGCCGACGGTCCACGGAACTCTTCGGCGAGGCGCGAACCGATGAACGCCAGCGTGTAAGGTTCTTGTGGATCAATTTCCGCAAGTAACTCCTCCGCACGTTGCACCACTCGGAAAAGCTGCTCAACCCGTCCGCCGACCACCTGTTCGTCACGGAGAATCCGTAGCGCCCTGTTGCGGTATTCACTTCTTCTTTGGCTGCACGTGGTCACGACGCACCTCCTCTTGTGCATGGCAAAATGGGATCGTCGAAAACTGGAACACCAACATGCAAAATACTCCTTGGCCCTTCCTTGCTCTCAAGCTGTTTCCCCGGGGCACAAGCGGCATTCCGTGATCCCCTGTCCGCTGGCGCCCTCGAAGATTGTCTAATCATAAAGCGAAGCAATCACCTTATGTATCAGGAAAATCAACTCTAAACGGGTCGGGAATCTACCCTTGTCTAAAATCAATTGCGACAATTTTCGATGGAAAACGCTTTCCGCAGCCCGGCCAGGCGCTCTGACAGAACAGCCTGAGATTGTGTGCCACTGGCTCTGCCAGTGCTTTGGGCTTCCTTGACGTTCCACCGTGCTGTGGATGACCGCATCGCTCAGGTGCGTTGCGACGCGTTCCGCTTCGCCAGATAGCGGGAAAGCATGAAATCGTAGGGGACCGAGGTGTCCGTCAGCACGTAGTCAATCTGGGCCTCGGCGCACGCCCGGCGGTATTGCGCAATGAACGATTCCATTTGCGCGAGGTAAGCCTGGCGGACATAGGCCGGATCCACTTCGATCCGCTGGCCCGTCTCCAGATCCTCAAAAGAAGTAACATCGCCGAAGGGAAACTCGATTTCGGCCTTGTCGAAGACCTGGAACAGGATCACTTCGTGCCGCCGATGGCGGAAGTGGTGCAGGGCCCGGATCACCTCGTCCGGCTCGTCGTACAGGTCGCTCACCAGCACGATCAGACAGCGGCGTTTGAAACGGTTGGCAAGCCGGTGCAGGGTCTCGGCAACGTCGGTCCGTTGGCCGGGCCGGATCGCTTCCAGTTGCCGCATCATTTCGTGGAAGTGCGGCGGCGAGCTTCGGGCGGGCATGTCCAGCCGAATCTCCGTATCGAACGTGGTCAACCCCACCGAGTCCTGTTGCCGCAACATCAGGTAGGCCAGCACGGCGATCAGGTACGAGCCGTACTCCAGCTTGCTCAGTTGCGGCTGGAAACGGTAGCCCATCGACCCGCTGGTGTCCAGCAGGATCTGCACCCGCATGTTGGTCTCTTCCTCGTACTGTTTGATGTACAGCCGATCGGTGCGCGCCAACATGCGATAGTCGAGGTGCCGCGGATCGTCGCCGGCCGTGTACTCGCGGTGCTCGGCGAACTCGACGCTGAAACCCTTGTATGGGCTCGAGTGCAGACCGCTGATAAAGCCTTCCACGACGCCGCGGGCGACGACCGCCAGGTTCTTCACCCGCGCCAGCGCCTGCGGCTCGAGAAAGCGATAGCCCGTTTGTGGGTGCATATTGAGCCTCAGACTAGTAATACAACGAGGCCGGCCAACGGGGCGCCGGTCTTGCGGGCAAAAAACGCGCCCGCCGTTGCATTACTTTGCTGAACGTCAATAAGTTGCCGGTGGCCCGTGTCGTGCGTCTTCTCTATCATCGCGCAACACCAGCGGCGTGCTCCACACGAATGCGAGCACGAGTCGCTCCACGTGCGCCGACGGACGGCTAGTAGCGTCCGCCGCGTCCACCGCGTCCGCCGCTGCGCTCTTCGCGCGGCCGTGCTTCGTTGACGGTCAGGGGACGCCCATCATGGTCCTTGCCGTTAAGCCCCGCGATGGCCGCTTGCGCCTCTTCATCGTTGGCCATCTCGACGAAACCGAATCCCTTGCTGCGACCACTCTCGCGATCGTCGATCACCTGGGCACTCTCCACCGTGCCGAACGCCGAAAACAACTGTTCCAAATCCGAACTGCTGACCGTGTAGCTCAGATTCCCGATGTACAACCTCTTACCCAAAGCAAATCTCCTGTCGAGGGGTGCAAGACCCCGGCTCTTGCCTCCCAAAAAGCGGATACAAAAGGAACCACACCGATGGCCCTTCGGTGCCTGCGAGGCACAGCGGCACGAGAACCATTCTAAAGGGTCCACGACCATTTTGGAACACCCCTGGCCCACGAGAACTGCAAAGTCGGGGTCTAGCCCGGATTTCGGCTTTTAGCCCGTAGACATTCGACTGGACTCTCGACCGAAAACATGGACCTGACCTCTTCGCTTCGCACGCCGGTTACGCCTCCCGCCTGCCATGGCGGAATATGGCGGCCAACAGGGTTGCGGAAGGGGCGTCCTTGCGGAGATAGACCACCGCTCCGGCCTCGCACATGGCCTGGGCCATGTCGGCCTCGTGATGCATCGACAGGGCGATCACGCGGACCTGTGGCAGGGCCGCTTTGATTTGGCGGGTGGCTTCTATCCCGTTCAATCGCGGCATGGTGACGTCCATCATGACCAGGTCCGGCCGATGCTCGAGCGCCATTTCCACGGCCTGCTGTCCGTCGCATGCCTCGAAGACCACTTCGATCGCCCGCTGTTCGCGGAGCATGTCGGCCAGGCCCTTGCGGACAATGGGATGATCGTCGGCCACGAGGATGCGTAAGGGGCCGCTGCGGGCGGGCATGTCCGTGTTCTGCGGCGGGCTGTGGGGCTCGATAGCCGCATCCGTCACGGCCGGCGAACTGGACCGGACCACGATCAACACCCGCGTACCTCTGCCGGGGGATGCCTCGATGCTCATCCGCCCGCCCAAGTGCTCCACCCGCTCGCGGATATTCATCAGCCCGAAGCCGCCCCCGCGATCAAGGCGATTTCTGATCGCCGCCGCATCGCATCCCGCCCCGTCGTCCCGGACTTCAATCCGCAGCCTCTCCTCGTCGATGCGGACCATGCGTACGGTGGCCTGCCGGGCGCGGGCATGCTTGACCACGTTGAAGAGCAGTTCGCGCACGGCTTGGAAGAGGAAAACGCTCATGTTTTCGTCTGCCGGGTTGGCATTGAGGTCGGCATGCACCTCGACCGTCAGTCCGTGTTTTTCCTCCATCCGCCGCGCCAGCCACTCCAGACCGGCTGCCAGGCCGCCGTCGTAGAGCACCGGCGGACTGAGCTCCACGGTCAGCGAGCGCGACTCGGTGATCGACTGGGAAATCAGGGAATCGAGCTCGTCGATGATCTTGCTCGTGGCCTCATTGCCGTCCGTCGCGCGGCGCAAGCGTCCCACCTTCATGCGTGCGGCCACCAGAAGTTGCTGCAACTGATCGTGCAAGACCTGGGCCAATTGCCGCCGTTCGCGTTGTTCGGTTTGCGACAATTCCACGGCCATGGCGCGCAATTGGATGGCCCGACGCTCCGCCTCGGCGGTGCGCTGCGCCACGCGCTGTTCCAGCAGGGCGTTGTTCTGTCGCAAATCCGTGATATCGCAGGCCAGCACCAGCCGCGCAGGCCTCTTCTGGAAGGCGATCGAGCTAGTCGTGATCTCCATGTCGATCAGCGTGCCGTCTTTCTTGCGGTGCCGCCAAATGCCCGCGGGTTCGGCGACGCCCCCGTGCTGCGCGGCGACCGCCGCCAAAAGGGGCAATACCTCCTCGCCGGGGCGAATGTCCTTGATGGTCATGGCCAGGAATTCCGCGCGCGACCAGCCGTACTCTTGTATGGCCGCCTGGTTGACCGCCAGGAATGCCAGCGTTTCCACGTCGTACACCCACATCGGGTTCGGATTGCACTCGAACAGCAGGCGGTACTGTTCGTTTTCTTGACGATCGTCGTTCATTGATAGCTTCTCGGACGGCCCAAGTCCCGGGGGGCTGTGCATGATCGCCCACCAGGGCAGAATGTCGCAGTATAGCATTATGCTGCGGGAAGGCCCCATCTGCATCAGGAAAAACCCGACGTGCCAGGCGGGCCCACACCAGAGCAGGAGAGCAAGAGAACAGAAGAGCAGGAGGTCGGGTTCTTGATCCCTTTGCGCTCACTTGCGGAACCGCGGCCGGGTGCCGATAATAGAGGGGTTGCACCGCAATTGCCCCACGAGAATTGCCACACAAGGAATTCGCATGTGAAATGCCTCCGATCACTCCGGCAGGTCGTTGGCCGCATCCTCCTGGTCTTGTCCTGTTGGGGGAGTCTTCTGGCTGCGGCTTCGGCCCAGCGCAGTCTGCCCACGACGGAAGAGACCTCGCCCGGAACGGACTACACCCTGCCCTATGCCCTGGTCCTCTTGTGTATATTTCTGGGTCTGTTCGTCGTGCTCCGCTCCAGCCACCGCCGCGAGCGTGCCAAACCGCAAGGTTACGAAGAAAAGAAGATACTCATCGAGGATTGACGGCAAGGGTCGAGGTCCGAAACTGAACTAATAGAGAACTAGCGCGGGGCCTATGAAGGGCAAATGCGGCCCTGGTACGCTGCCGGGTTTACGAGACATTTTCCTTTCGATGTACCTCAGAGATGCGCAAGGTCGTTAAACCGCCGCAACCATCGGAGCGCGAAGCGGCTCCTCGTTCGACCTGGACCGACGAACGGTTATTGGTCGAGTACCGGCGTTGCGGCGACCGCCACGCCTTCGAGGAGTTGGTATACCGCTACGAGAAGGAGCTTTACGGCTATCTGCGCAACTATCTGGGCACGCGCGAGGCCGCCGAGGACGTCTTTCAGCAAACGTTCTTTCAGGTGCATTTGAAGTGCGATCAGTTTGAACCGGAGCGGAAGCTGCGGCCCTGGCTGTATGCCGTGGCCACGAATCAGGCCATCGATTTCCAACGCCATCAGCGCCGTCATCGCATGGCCAGTCTCGATCAGCCGATGGGCGGGGACAGCGACGGCGACGCCTGCACGCTCCTGGAACTGTTCGACAGCCCGGAACCCGATCCGGTCCAACGCAGCGCAACCTTCGAGCAGTGCGAAACGATCCGCCGGGCCATGGACGAACTCTCGGAGCCGATCCGTCGCGCGGTGGTCCTGGTCTATTTCCAGGGTTTGAAGTACCGCGAGGCGGCCGAGGTGCTGTCGATTCCCGTGGGCACGGTCAAGAGCCGAATCCACGCGGCGATGCGGAAATTGACCGAGACGCTGACGCCCGCGTGCTGCGTCGACGATTGATGGCCGCGTGCCGCCGGCTTTTCCCATGTTTCTTGCTGCATCAGTTCTAACGAAAGCCTAGCGCAAAAGTCACCCGGTCCACATCAGACGCTTACATGGATCACGACAATGGAAGAGGCGGATTCGATCCCTCTTCGCACAGTGATTCATGGTCCATGGAAGCGATCGCCAAACACAACCTTCGCGACAATCGCAGGCTGGTTCCCCAGGCGGCTTTTACGCTTGTGGAAATGATGGTGGTCATCTCGATTATCAGCTTGCTCGTGGCCGTGCTGTTGCCGGCGCTGAACCTGGCCCGCGAGTCGGGCCGGCAGACCACGTGCAAGAGCAACCTGCACCAGTTTGGCGTGGGCTTGCAGCACTATGCCGGGCGTTTCGGCAGCTACTGCTCGGGCGCGTTCGATTGGCAGCGGGACGGCGCGGTGACCGAGGTCGGTTGGGTTGCCGATCTGCTGCGCGACGGGATGGCGGTCGGCAAGATGCTCTGCCCTTCCAGTTCCGCGAAGATCAGCGCCGCGTACAACGACCTGTTGACGCTCGACACTTCCACGTTCGACAGTTGTTTGAGCCGCACGGGCAGCCTGCCGCGGCTCCAGCCCGACGGCACGAGCATCTACAATCCCTGTGCATTGATCGCGGGCGTGGGCGGGCCGGTTTTGCCGCCGAATTCGACCGATCGGCAGAACTGCGTTGTCAACAACATTTACAACAAGCATTACAACACCAACTACACGGCCAGTTGGTGGTTGGTGCGTTCGGGCGTGCTCTTGGACGCGAACTACAACTATGTTCCGCCGGCGTGTGGCAATATCACCTCGCTGGCCTTGCGCAGTTCGACGTTCGGCCCGCTGGGCCGGTCGTTGGGAGACGTTGCCTCTTGCTCCAATAGTTTCCTGCCCTTGATGGGGTGCGGCGGGCTGGGACCGCCCTTGGCGATGGCCGTCGGTCCCGTCGCCGCCGGAGCGCCCACGGCCCTTTCGTTCACCCCCGGGCCGGTCGACGCGAGCAGCATGCAGATGCCGCAGCCGCCTTCGACCGACCCGGGCACGAACTGGAGCTATTGGCACAACGGTACGTTGCAGGACTTCCGCGCTTTCTTG
Source organism: Thermoguttaceae bacterium (assembly GCA_049509675.1). GTDB lineage: Bacteria > Planctomycetota > Planctomycetia > Pirellulales > Thermoguttaceae > JBEKZQ01. Next base: position 11,001 of record JBEKZQ010000011.1, read on the forward strand.
CCCGTCCATCGCGGAAGCTGCAATATCCTGTTTGCCGACGGGAGCGTCAGCAGTTTCAACGACACCAACGGCGACGGCTTGCTCAACAATGGATTCAAGCCGAGCACCGCCCCGAATAGCGGTTTCAGCGACGCCACGGTCGAGCTCTTGCCCGACGAGTTCTACAGCAAGTGGTCGCTGCGCGACACCGGCAATTAGCGGGCCGCCCATGGCCCTGACTCATGGAAGGCCAAAATGGTGAATCGGAAGAACGGCTCGGCAACCGCGGGTTTCGTCCTGCTGCATTGTCCGAACTGTGCGAGTCCCCTGCGTCTGACGCGGCAATTACACGGCCGGCATGTCCGCTGCCTGGAATGCGGCACCGTGTTGATGGTGAAGGCTGAAGCCAACGGCCGGGCAGGCAGTGGTAAGATCACGGCTACGCCGGTTGCCGTAATGCGCCCCTGCCCGCAGTGCGCACACGACCTGTTTCTCGTGCCGGAACTCAACGGCGCGCGGATTCGCTGCAAGGGCTGTCTCGGCGTATTCGACGTGGCGGCGCCGCCCTGGACGCTTTCACCGCTGACGCCGGGAAAGAGTACGGCGGCCAACGGAACGCCTGCGCTGCCTCCTGCGCCGCCCGCGCAGCGAGTGGGTTACACCCCCGGCCGGCCGAAGAAGTCGGCCTCCGATGCGGCGCGGTCCGCCTTGGAAATGTTCAGGCCGGCCGCGGACAGCGAGGATTCCGAGCCGCAGCCGGAGAAGGCCGGCGAGGAAATCGACGCCTGTGACAACGCGGGCGAGGATCAGGCGAGCGAGCAGCATGAACCGCCTGCGAAGCCCGTAGAACCGATCGCGCCGTCGGCGCACCAGCCGGCCCATGTCTCCCGCGCGCCCAGCAGACAACTCAAGGTCGCTGTTGCGCCGGCGGTAAAGATGGCCGGCGCGACGCTGCTGCTGCTGGCGCTGCTCGGCGGGGGATGGTGGCTGTTCTTTTCCGGTCCCAGGGTCCATCCGCAAGTCCGCTACTTGCCCGAACAATGTGATCTGTTCCTTTCCATGAATTGGCGCGAGCTGCAGCGGAGCGGCGTGGAGCAAGCGCCGCAGGGTTTGCCGGGCACGATGCTCGTCGAGCGCTGCCGGCGGTTCCTCGCCAATGCCGGTCTGGAGGCGGAGGACATCGAGCGGATCAACGCGGGGCGGGCCGCCGGTGGATCGGGGATCGTCGTCGTCTATCGTTTGACGCACGCCATTCAACCGGAACAGATCATGAACAAGCCGCTCTTCCGCGCCGAGCAGAAGTCCACGCAGACCAGCGAGACGGTCTGCGGCACGGCGCTGTACTTATTCGAGGTTTCGGCCATTGCCTTCCCGGACCCGCGGACCATCGTCAACGGCGATACGCAACTGCTGCGGCGCGTCTTGACCCGGGGAAAAGCCGGACTTGGCGAACCGTTGCGTCGATTCGTGGTCAAGGAGCTCGATTTCACGGCCGCCAACGTGGCGGCCATGCCGGGGCTGCCCCAACCGTTGTCGGAGGCCTATCTCCGCGACCACGCCGATCTGGCCCAGAGCGTTTGCGCAACCACCGACCGCTTCGCCTATGGCCCGAGCGGCCTGTTCGTGCGGACCTTCCACATGGCCGACGAAGCCGCAGCAATCGAACTGCAGCAGGCCTTGACGAGTTCGCTGGCGGTCGCCGGTCAAAACGCCAAGACTCCTCCCGAGGTGCGCCAAATCTGCGAATCGCTGAGAGTCTCCGTCTGGGAAAGCAAGGTCACAATGCGGTTGACGATGCCTTCCAGCCCGCTTTCCGACCCAGCCCGGGCGTGCTTGAACCAGTTGTTCTCGTCGCTACAATAAAAGGGCCGGGAAGACTCTCTCAGGGCATCCAGACAGGAGATCCGCAAATGGGAATGCTGAAAGAGTTCAAGGATTTCGCCGTCAAGGGCAACGCCATCGACATGGCGGTGGGCCTGGTCATCGGTGCGGCGTTCGGCAAGATCGTGACCTCGCTGGTCAACGACATCATCATGCCGCCGCTGGGCCTGGTGCTGGGGAAGGTCGACTTCTCCAGTCTCTTCGTTAGTCTGACCGGGACCCCCTACGATTCGCTCAAGGCGGCCAAGGATGCGGGGGCTCCCACGCTCAATTACGGCCTGTTCATCAACGCCGTATTGGACTTCATCATCGTGGCCTTTGCCATCTTCCTGGTCATCAAGCAGATCAATCGCCTGAAGAAAGAGGCGCCGCCTGCGGAGCCAAGCACCAAGGAGTGCCCGCAGTGTTGTTCGAGCATCCCCATCAAGGCGATGCGCTGTCCGCACTGCACCTCGCCGTTGGCGGCGAGTTGAGAGGGAAAGGGGACTGGCTCCGTCGCCTCGATCGGCCATGCCTTCCGAAACGGCTGGTGGCGACGGTGCCTGTCCCCTTTCCCGTGGTGTGGCCCGGCGGAACGAAGCGGGTGGGCGCGAAGGGGACAGTCGCATTTTCGCGGCGTATACGCTTGTCTCAACGATATGCCCGTGCCGCCGCGAAAATCGGGACAGTCCCCCGCCTCAACGTCCCAGGGCCACGTGCGGTTCTTCCAGGCCGAGGCGTTTCATCTTCTTGTAGAGCGTGGTGCGATTGATCCCCAGCGTTTCGGCCGTGACGTGGCGGTTCCAGTTGTTGGCCTCCAGCACGTCGAGAATGATCTGCCGTTCGGGGCCTTCCAGCGCCTCTTTCAGCGTGCGGCTGCCGATCGGCTCAAGGGGAAACGGTCCGCCGGCCAGGAGATTGGCGGGCAGATCCTCCAGGCCGATCATTCCGCTCTTGCCCAGAAGCACCGCCCGCTCAATGACGTTCTGCAATTCGCGGACGTTTCCCGGCCACGAGTAGCGCTCCAGCGCGAGCATGGCGTCGTCGCTGAAGCCGCGTACGTTCTTGCCGGCGTCCTCGCAGACCTGCCGCAAGAAGTGTTCGGCCAGCAGGGGAATGTCGGAAATCCGCTGACGCAGCGAGGGGAATTCGATGTTGATGACGTTGATGCGGTAGAACAAGTCCTGGCGGAAACGGCCCTCGGCCACCGCCTTGGCAAGGTCCTCGTTGGTGGCCAGGATCACCCGCGTATCGATCTTGAACGTCTTGGTGCCGCCGACCTGCTCGAATTCGAGGTCTTGCAACACGCGCAGCAACTTGACCTGCATGCCCGGGCTGGCCGTGGCGATTTCGTCCAGGAAGATCGTGCCGCCGTCGGCGAGCATGAATTTGCCCAGCTTGTCGGCGCCGGCGCCGGTGAAGGCCCCGGCCACGTGGCCGAACAACTCGCTCTCCAGCAGCGTTTCCGGCAGCGCGCCGCAGGCCACCTCCACGAACGGCCGGTCGCGCCGTCCGCTGCGACGATGGATCGCCCGGGCGATCAGCGACTTGCCGGTGCCGCTCTCGCCGGTGATCAAGATGGTGGCCCGGGTGTCGGCCACGCTGTCGACCATGTCGTAGATGCGCAACATGCGCGGATCGCGCCCGACGATGTTCTCCATGCCGAAGCGCAGATCGAGCTGGGCCTTGAGCGTCTTGTTCTCTTCCAGGACCTGCCGCTGGCTCAGCGCCCGCTGCAAGGCCACCTGCAGCTCCTCGTCGATCAGGGGCTTCGTGAGGAAGTCGAAGGCGCCCAGGCGGATCGCCTCGACGGCCGTTTCCACGCTGCCGTAGCCGCTGATCATCAGGACCGCCGTGTCCGGGCAGTTCTTCCGGCAATGGGTCAGCAGTTCGAAACCATCGCTGTCGCCCAGGCGGACATCGACCAGCACGAGATCGTAGCCGTGCCGGCCGAGGGCGGCGATCCCCTCGGCCACGCTGGTCGCCGTATCGGTCTTGTAGCCTTGGTCGCGAAGCCAGTCGGCCATCGAGGCCAAGACGTGCCGATCATCGTCCACCAACAGGAGCGTGGCTTGCTGTCTCATGCATCACCGTGGGATATTACACCGGCCGGGGCCGCTCGCGCCGACGCCAAGAGGGCCGCAAGGCAGCGATCCCGCACGCAACAGGGCAGGAGCGCACCCCGCGTCAAATATCTACGTTACAGGATGCCAGGCGTCAACGCGGCACGGGGCAAACTGGCAAGAAACGGCCGACCGAGCCATCGCATTCTGGCTCTAAGCCCTTTTCCTGCCCCCCTTCCCCTCGATTTGGGAAAAAACCCCGGCCTTATCCCGCTGGGTCGGGGGGGGTAAAGAGTAGCAACGGGGGATTTCATCTGACCCAAGAGTATACTAACATAGAGTTGAGGTAACGAACTCGCGGAGAACCTATTCTACTTTTGGAGGATTTCATGGGTATCAAACTTCTCATTTGCGATGACCATCAGGTGATTCGTACCGGACTGGCAAGCCTCTTGGCCGGCACCGACATCGAGATCATCGCCGAGTCGGAAAATGGCAAGGAAGCCCTTCGCTTGGCGCAAAAACTCAAGCCGGACGTGATCCTCTTGGACATCCGCATGCCCGACGGCGACGGATTGGGCACGCTGGAAAAACTGCGGGCCAAGGTGCCCGAGAGCAAGGTGGTCATGCTCTCGACCTACGACAATCCGACGTACATTGCCCGCGCCGTGGCCCTGGGGGCCGCCGACTACGTGCTGAAGGGTTCTTCGCGGGAAGACATCATCGCCACGATCACGGCCACGGCGGCGGGCGAGTCGCCCAGCCGTACGGGCGAGTTGAAGAAGATCGCCAGCACGATGAAAGTCCGACAGGTGGTCGACGACGACGACGTGCCGTTGACGCAGCGCGAGACCCAGGTCTTGCGTCACGTCGCCCTGGGCCTGAGCAATCGGGAGATCGGCCGCTCGCTGGAAATCAGCGTGGAGACCGTCAAGGAGCACGTGCAGAACATCTTGCGGAAGATTGCCGTCAGCGACCGCACGCAAGCCGCAGTCTGGGCAGTGCGCAAAGGCCTGGTCTGAGCACGTAGGACACAGAAGGGGTTGGGGATTAGGGATTGGCGATTCGTCGCAAGCGGTTGCAGGCCCGAACCGGGCGTCAGCCTCTAGTCCCCAATTCCCAATCCCTAATCCCTTCTACTTCGCCCGCGGATGTGCCTTCTCGTAGATCTGCCGCAAGACGGCGGCACTGACGTGCGTGTAGATTTGCGTGGTCACCAGGCTCTTGTGTCCCAACAGTTCCTGTACGCTGCGGATATCCGCGCCCCGATCGAGCAGGTGCGTGGCAAAACTGTGCCGCAAGGAGTGCGGCGTGGTGCGCGTGTCCAGACCGGTGAGCCTGAGATACTTTTCCAGCATCCGGGCAACGCTGCGGGTGGTGAGCCGGCGGCCGAACTTGTTGACGAAGACCGGGGCGGTCGGTCCGGCCGCCTGCCGCGGGTGGAGCCGGCGAACGCCCAGCCAGCGGCGCAAGGCCTGAGTGGCGTACGAGCCGATGGGCGCCAGCCGCTCGCGGCGGCCCTTGCCGCGCACCCGGACAATGCTCGCGTCGAAATCCAGATCGCCGTCGCAAAGCCCCACCACCTCGCTCACGCGCAGTCCGGCCGAATAGGTCGTCTCCAGGATGGCCCGATCGCGCTGCCCCATGGGGTCAGAGGCCGGCGGCGCCGCCAACAGCCGACCCAGATCCTCGGCCGAGAGAAAATGCGGCAGCGAACGGCCTTTACGCGGGTTGCGCAACGGCTTGCCCGGATTGCTCTTGGTCCAGCCTTCCCGCTGCCCGAATCGGAAGAAGCTCCGCAACGAAGCCAGTCGCCGGGCAATGGTTGTCTTGGCGTAGCCCGCTTCGTGCAGTGCGGCCACGTAGCCGCGCAGATCGAGCACGCTGATGGCGCCGGGCTGCGGACATTGCCCGCCGCGGGCCGCGCTCAGATAGTCGGCCAACGCCGTCAAGTCTTCGCGGTAACTCTTGATGGTATAGTCCGAGGCGTTCCGCTCCACGCGCAGATATTGCAGAAAGCGGCCAACAGCAATGCGCATGGGAAAAGCAGCCCTGTGCGGCCAGTCTACCTGGGAATTGCCCGGTGTTTTGTCGTGCGCGCCCTAAGAATCACTCATCGCCGTCGGCGGGCTGGGGAATGTCGAAACGCGAAACGGGTGAGAACTGCCGGCTTTCCTGACGGATCTTCTGGCTCAATACGGCGGCGTCGTACCAGGTGAAGCTGAGCTCCGGGTTCGAGGCATAACGGCCCAAGGTCCGCAGCGTCTCGGCACGGCTGGCGTCATCGTAGAGAAAAACGTAGCGTTCCGCCCCTTTGACAAGGGCCAACACATTGATGTCTTGACTCATGGTTCGTCGCTCCTCCGATAACTCCATAGTTTGTTATCGGACGCAAGGCCAGTGCCACACTACTCGCGATTCTCCGGCTCCGCCGCGGGCGCTGAGCATCTCCCACAGGTGCATGTGGCAACAGAAACGCAAGAAATCGTCGCTGCGCTGCAAATAGCCCTCCGATCCCCCGAGGCGCACGTCGTTTCGAGTAAAATAGTAGCTATTCAGTGCATCCGTGAATTCGGCGTCGTGGCCGTTATAGGTTCTCGTGTGACGCAGTACGGGCTCATCGCTAGGCCAGCAGGTGGGGGGCAGTTTCTGCGGCGGCGGGGGTGTGAAACCGTGTGGATCAGGCCAGTCGGCAGGCAGTCCTGACGCGGGCGCCCGGCCCGCAGGGTCCGCCGTCTTTGCGCCCTCCGAAAACTGGTAGGACAACTGCTGCCCAAGGCCGTTGCCGTCTGCCCGCTTTGCCCCGTCGGCCGCTGCGGCATTGGCCAAGGGAGGATCAACCACCGTCTTGGTAAACGGCGGCGTTTGCGTCTTCAATTGCGCCCGCGCCAGGGCCATCTGCGACTCGAAAACCAACGGTCCTGGTATGTCACGTTCGCCGCTGGTGCCCCAGGGCAACCCATAGCCGGGCGGTATGGGATGAAAACCCGGGTTGGCCGCGAACCATTCCACCTGGAGGCTCAGTCGCGGCGGGTAGTAGGGCGAATAGTCGGTCACGGCGCCGATCACCACCGCGTCGACATCCAGGATCTGGGCCAACAACCGGGCTTCCGCCGCGCTACAGAGCGATAATCGGTGCTCGTGCATCGCTTGTTCCACCACTCCCACGGGCACCACTTCGAAACCGGGCACCAGTTGCAATTCGTTGAAATAAGCGAAAGCCACTTTCCGGCCGTCCAACGTGGGCTCGTGGCTTAGGTTAAAGAACGGTGCCACGGCAACTTTGGAAAGCTGGGGAAACGGGTTGTGCAACGTCGGCTCGTGCGCGATCTGCGGCAGCAGGCCACAACCGGCCGAGCCGATCAAACCAAGCAGCGATATGATGCGCAACAGCTTATTCATAAACATGTTACGTAAGGCCGTTCGGGCAGTGCCGGGCGATTCGCGGCGGATGTCAAATTCCCTTGGCGGCGGGCCGGACATCGCATTGTCGCTTTTATCGGCAAAATCGTCCGATCTTCTCTAATGTGAATACGCGATGTGCAAGAGGCTTCAGCGGAAACTCTTCTTCCGGCTCTCGGCCCTGGACTCTCGACTCTGCCCCAGAAGAACTGCAAGGTCGGGGTCTGGTCCATTTTTCGGCTGATAGGACTAACCATTTGATCGGACTCTTGACCGAAAACATGGACCTGACCCCTTCGCGTCAGACGATTCCCATGCGAGAATGAATCTTTGCCCTCCGCGCTTGCAAGAGACCCATTTGTGCAACACCGCCGCAATTCCACACGTCCCGTGCGGATCGGCTCCGTAACCATCGGCGCCGGCCATCCGATCGTGCTGCAAAGCATGTGCGCCACCAAGACGCGGGACGTGGAAGCCACGGCCGCGCACGCGGAGCATTTGGCCCAGGCGGGAGCCGGCGTGGTGCGGGTGGCGGTCGATACCAAAGCCGACGCGGCGGCGCTGGCCGAGATCCGCCGCCGAACTGCCGCCAACCTTTCCGTCGATCTCCAGGAGAACTACCGCCTAGCCGCCGACGTCGCCCCGGCGGTCGACAAGATCCGCTACAACCCGGGCCACTTGTACCATCACGAGCGTCACCGGTCTTGGCAAGATAAGGTGCGGTTCCTGGTCGATGTGGCGGGCCAGCACGATTGCGCATTGCGGGTGGGCGTGAACTGCGGCTCCGTCGATCCGAGCCTGCGCGAAAAGTACGCCGACGCCGACGCCTTGCAGCCGATGTTGCACAGCGCGCTGGAGCATTGCGCGCTGTTGGACCAACTCGGCTTCACCCGCTATTGCGTGTCGCTGAAGGACTCCGATCCGGCGGCCGTGGTCGAAGTGAACCGCATGTTCGCCCAACAACGCCCGGATGTGCCGTTGCACTTGGGGGTGACCGAGGCGGGCATGCCTCCGGAAGGGGTTGTCAAGACGCGGCACGCACTGGAGCAACTCATCCCGCTGGGGATCGGCGACACGCTGCGCGTTTCGCTCACGGTGCCGGCGGCCCGCAAACACGAAGAGATTGAGGCCGCCCGGCAGATCTTGGGCGATATTGCGGTCGGGCGGTTCTTGGCCCGCCAGGCCGGCGCCGGCGGTCCGCGGCGGCTGAACATTATTTCCTGCCCGAGTTGCTCGCGCGTGGAGAACGAGGCCTTCGTCGACCTGGCCGAGCAAGTGCGCGCGGCCACCCGCTATGCGGCCGAATATCCGCTTACCATCGCGGTCATGGGCTGCCGCGTGAACGGGCCGGGCGAGACCGAATCGGCCGACCTGGGGCTCTGGTGCGGGCCGAACTTCGTCAATCTCAAACGCGGCACGACCGCCTTGGGGGCTTTCTCTTACGGAGAGATCCTGCACCGCCTCAAGGAAGAACTCGACCGCCTGATTGCCGCTTACCACCAGTAACGGCCCGCGAAACACCGGACGACCAACCTGCGGTCGGTGTTCGGTTCCGGCAAGAGGTGTTTTTCCCTTTTCCTGGAAGAGCGAAAAATGTTTGAAACGTTCGAGCACACCGCCGACGTGGGGTTGCGGATCCGCGCCGCCGATCTCGACGGCCTGTTTGCCGACGCCGGCCGCGGCCTGTTCTCACTGATCGTCGCCAATCCCGAGGAGGTGTCGGCCATCGAGGAACTGCCGGTCGCTCTGGAAGGCGCCGAGAGCGACGCGCTGTTGCACGACTGGCTGGCTGAATTGCTCTACTTGAGCCAGGTCCGCCGGCTATTGTTCAGCCAGTTCGACGTCCATGTTCGTTCCGACCGATTGGAGGCCAAAATCCGCGGCCAGCGGATCGATCCGCACCGCCATCGTCTGGACTTGGAAGTCAAGGCGATCACCTGGCATGGATTGAAGGTGGAACGCACGGCCGACGGTTGGCTGGCGGAAGTGATCGTGGATATTTGAGCGGCCCTTACTGCTTCTTCACAGCCCACAAGTATTGGTGCGAGGCGACGTACAACACGCCGTTGGCCGCCACGGGCGTGCTCAAACACGGTGCGCCGAGCGTGATCTCGCTCAAGACCTTCTTCTCCTTGCCGGCCGCCATCACCAACAGGCCGCGCCTGGTGCCCAGGTAGATTTTGCCGTCGGCCACCAGGGGCGAGCCCCAGACCTCCGAGTTGGCGGGATGGAACCAGTACAGTTGTCCCGTCTCGGCATCGAGGCAGTGCAGGCCCTCGAAGGTGTCGGCCACGTACAGCAACCCGTCGGCAATGGCCACGGTCGACAGGCTGCGGCCGATCTTGCCGTAGGACCAGATTTTGCCGCTGGCGGTGATGTCGCCGCTCTTCGTGGCGTCGATGCAACTGAGCATCCCCCGTCCCCGCCCGTGCGACGGGTCCTGACCGATGGCCACATAGACGCGGTCCTTGTAGAACACCGGCGTGGCGATGATCTCGCTGGGACCGGTGAAGGTGCCGTCGTTGTTGTTGTCGCGATGCTTGCGGACGTCGCCGCTGTAGTATTCGACTTTCTTGCCGCGAACGAACCTGTAGTTGGGCGGATTGCAGTCGAAGGACCAGACCTTCTGCAATTTCACCGGTTCTTGCGGCAGATTCTCCAGTGCCTCGAAGGCATACATCACGCCGTCGCCGCCGCCGAAAAACACGATTGCCTTGCCGTGGACCTGGCCCAGGCTGGGCGACGACCACTGCCCGTGAAACAGCCGCGTGCCGATCTTCTCGTCGTCCCCGGCCAGGAACCGGCCGGTCTTCTTGTCCAAGGCGATCAGGCTGGGGGCCAGCGGCCGGGGCACGCGGACGTGCGAGCGGTCCACGCCGTTGGAAGTGCAGACATAGACCACGTCGCCGTGGATCAGCACCGAGCAATTCGCGGCGTCCTGCGGCCAGATGCCCAGCTCGCCGATCATGTCCCGCCGCCAGATGATGTCGGCGTCGGTGGGCTCCAGCGCGACGGGCCGGTTGCCCGGGCCGGCGATGAATTGCCCCTCGGCTTGGAATGGACCGTCGTTGCCGTTGGCCAGACCCTCCAAGTCCAGGCAGAGCACTTCGCAGCGATTGGTGACCAGGTAGACGCGATTGCCCTCTATCGTGGGCGACGAGCACACGCCCAAGCCCATGTTGTCGAAGTTCAACTCGCTCAGATTGGTGAGGAAGCGGGGCACGATCAACTGCCACAGGAGCTTGCCGGTCGCTTCGTCGAGGCACAGCACCAGGCCGCCGCGCGTCGGCCGATAGCGCGGATCGTGCAGGGCCTCGTCATTGGTGCCAATCAGTACCCTGCCCTGGGAAACGGTGACGTTGCCGTAGGACTGCGTCCCCAGCCGGGCCACCCATTTCACGTTCCGCGTGCTGGCCAGGTCGATGCCGGTTCCGCGCGGGCTCTTCTTGCCGGGCACGAATGTATCGGGCAGACCTTGCTCGGTCGAGACCATGTTGCGGTCGTCACGGCCGCCCCACTGCGGCCAGTCGGCCGCCCGGACCGAGTGTATACAGACCAGAAGGCAAGCCGGCACGCAGATGGGCAGAAAACGGCAGACAGTCATTTCGCATGACCTTTCAAAACTTCTTGTTTCCCATTCTCGTCGTCTTCAATGGAAGACCGGGAGACAATGGGAAAACGATCGGGGGGAGATGTGCAAAGGGGCAGGAAGAATCAGGGGGGAGCCGCCGGATTCAGCCGGCGGCTAATCGTTTGCTCGTCAATCGCTATTGGCCGCGCCGGCTTTCGCACACCGCCTCGTACAGCGCCACGAGGTTCTCGGCGGGCGTGCCGGCCTGGACATTGTGGACGGTGTTGAACACAAAGCCGCCCTCGGCGCCGAAAATCTTGATGCGCTCCTTCACCTGGGCCTTGATTTGCGCGGGCGTGCCAAAGGGCAGAGTCCGCTGCGTGTCGACGCCGCCGCCCCAGAAGGTGATGCGGCGGCCGAACTTCTCCTTGAGCGTCTGCGGGTCCATCCCCGCCGCCGAACACTGCACGGGGTTCAGGATGTCGAACCCCGCGTCGATGATGTCGCCCAGCAGGGCAACCACCGAACCGCACGAGTGGATGAACGTCTTCCAAGGCGTGTGTTGATGCACCCAATCGTTCACCTGGCGGTGGAACGGCTGGTACAGCTTCCGATAGCTGTTGGGGCTGATGAACGGTCCGCACTGGGTGCCGAAGTCGGTGCCGGTCACGAAGACGGCCGTCACCCGGTCGCCCACGACCTCGTAGATCCGCGCCAGGTTCGCCAGGGCGATCTGGCATTGGCGATCGAACACTTCGAACACGTAATCGAAGCGCGCGGCCGTGCTCACGTACCACTCCTCGATGTCGCGGATCCCCTTGGGATGCTTCAGCCAGGGGGCCGGCACCAGGGCGATGTCGCCGAACGCCGTGCCGCCGAAGTTCGCCAAAATGGCCCGATCGCTTTCCTCCCGCAATCGCCGCGCCTCGGCGGCGAAATACTCCAGGTCCGCCGCGGAGACCGGCCCAAACTCCTCGAGGTTGTCTGCCACGTTCAGCCGCTGGTCGTCCACCGGCGGCTGCCGCACGATGGTATCGAAGTAGAAACCGCCCCGGGGCATGCGGCCGCTGGGCGGCGCCGATCGGTCGCCCTCCGGATACATCAGAATGTCGCCGTTGGGGGCGGGCTGGGTGTTGAAGTGCTCGGGCACCAGTACGGGCGTGCCGTCGAATGTGGTCCACGCCTTCCAGTTCTTGTTCTCGAAACCAAACATCGTGCGCGCACTGCCCAGGCCCACCACGTCGACCCCAAGGGCCGTCTGCAGATCCGGCGCCACCTGGCCCAGCATCTGATACGGCTCGACGACGCGCACCGGCGTGCCGGGAGCATCCAGGCCCAGGGCCTGGCGCAACCGGTAGACGCTGCTGACGTGCATTCCCGTCACCGCGCTGGCGCCGAGATCCAACGGAACGTAGTCCGGTTGCTGATGCTTCAAAGCCGCTTCGACGCGTTGGCGAGAGTTCATGGGGATGTGGCGAGGTTCAGAAGCCGTAAGAGAATAAGTTGCAAATTATCGTAGGACGGATTGCCAATCCGTCCCAAATAACACGGACGGATTGGCAATCCGTCCTACGGGCGACTGGCAAAGTTATTACTTTACGGGCTCAAGACGGTTCAGTGGCCTAATGGCATGCATGATCCATTCAATTCCCTTCAGTGGCTCTTGTCAAGTCTCCCGTCCCGCGGCTACCATACCACGTATGATGAACACCGCCGCCGCGAATCGCCCTGGAAGTCTTGCGTATGTCTACCTGTTGACCCTGGTGGCGGCCTTGGGGGGGCTGCTGTTCGGCTACGACACGGCCGTGATCTCCGGGGCGATCGGTTTCCTCCAAACGCACTTCACCCTGGATGCGCAGTTCGGCAAGGGCTGGGCCGCGGCTTCCGCCCTGGTCGGTTGTGCCCTCGGCGCCGGGCTGGCCGGCATGCTGAGCGACTGGTTGGGCCGCAAGAGAATCCTGACGCTGGCCGCGCTATTATTCTTGATCTCGGCCCTGGGCACGGCCTTTCCCCGTGAGTTCTGGCAGTTTGTCTTGTTTCGCGTGGTCGGCGGCGTGGGCATCGGGGCCGCCTCGATCGCCTCGCCCATGTACATCGCCGAGATCTCGCCCGCCCGAATCCGCGGACGCATGGTCTCGCTCAATCAGTTTGCCATCGTCTCCGGCATATTGGTGGTGTACTTCGTGAACTATTTCATTGCCGCCTGGGGTACGCACGTCGATCGGCAGCTTTCCGCGGCGCGGCTGGGCGAGCGGCCGGCCGTTCTCGATGCACAGTTTGCCAAGAGCTTCCTTCTGTTGCACTGGCCCGATGAGGCCGGCGTGGCGGAGTTCCTCCAGCAGCAGGAAGGGCAGCCCGGCGCCCCGGACAGCCGCAGCGTGGCCGGGGTGCTGGCCAAGCATGGCGTGGCGATCGATGCGAGTGCCGTCGAGGCGGCGAGCCTGGGCGTCGAGCCTTGGAACGAGAACCGCGGCTGGCGCTGGATGTTCGGCTCGGGCATCCTGCCGTCGTTGTGCTTCTTGGTTTTGCTGATGCTGGTTCCGGAAAGCCCCCGCTGGCTCACCGAAAAAGGCCGGGAGGACGAAGCCCTGGCGGTGCTCCAGCGGGTGGGTGGTTCGCAGCAGGCGGCGGTCGAGCTGGCCGACATCCGCGAGGCCATCGGCCACGAAAGCGGCTCGCTCGCCCAGTTGTTCGAGCCCGGCATGCGCATGGTCCTGGTGATCGGCGTCACGCTGGCCGTGCTGCAGCAGGTGACCGGCATCAACGTGTTCTTGTACTTCGCCCCCGAGATATTCAAGAAAATAGGCTCCGGCGTCGATGTGGCCCTGTTTCAGACCGTGCTGGTGGGGGCCGTCAACCTGGCCTTCACCATCGTCGCCATCTGGACCGTCGACCGCCTGGGACGCAAACCGCTGCTGCTGATCGGGGCCTCCGGCATGGGCCTGTCGCTGGTGGCCTGGGGGCTGGCGTTCTACTTCCAGCGCACCGAGCTCTGGGTGCTGGTTTTCGTCATCGGCTACATCGCCTGCTTCGCGCTATCGGTGGGGCCGGTCGTGTGGGTCGTTCTCTCCGAGATCTTTCCCACGCGGATCCGCGGCCGGGCCATGGCCCTGGCCACCGTCTGCCTCTGGGCCGCCAATTACGTGGTGACCCAAACCTTCACCTTCATGGACGAGTCGCCCTGGTTGGTCGATCGCTTCCATCACGCCTTTCCCTTCTGGGTCTACGCCGCGCTGTGCGGCGTGACCGTGCTGTTCGTCTGGCGCTACGTGCCCGAGACCAAGGGCAAGACGCTGGAAGAGATCGAGCGCAGTTGGCATTGCTCCCCTCTCCCCTCGCGGGAGAGGGGCCGGGGGTGAGGGGGAAGGTAGTGTTCAGTTTTCAGCCGTAGGTTATGCTTCAGCACGACGGAACCTTTTATCCGCCAAGATGTTATGCTGAAGCATAACCTACTCACTGCGCTGCCTACCGAAACGCCACCCACAGCCCCAGCGTTGCCACGAGCAGCAATCCCCACCAGAAGACCAGGTTGCCCAGCGGGCTCACCTGCGATTGCTCCTCTTCCGGCAGCCGGGCCCAATCGAGACTCCAGGCGGTGTCGGGATCGTAAAGCTCGTAGGGGTTCTGCGGGATGGCGACCGTGCCGGTCAACATCACCAGCAACGACACCAGCCCGCTGCCGCCCGCGCGGTTCAGCACGGGGATGATCCAGTCGGGCGCGGCGGGCGAGGCCTCGGCGGCCAGCCACATCAGAGAGCCCACGATCACGCCGATCACCAGCGTGCTGGCGGCGGCCCGGCCGTGGGCCCGCGGCCAGAGATAGCCGACCACGAACACCACCGCCACCGGCGGCCCCAGCACGGCCGACACGTCCAGGATGTAGGCCAAAATGCCTTTCTCCCACCATAAGAGCGGCGGGGCCAGAACCGCGCCGATCAACAACACCACCAGGCTCGTCCAGCGACCCTTGCGAATCAGCTCGGCCTCCGACGCGTTCTGCCGCAACAGGTCCTGGCCGAGCTCGATGCACCACAAGGTGGCGGCCGAGTTCATTACGCCGGAAACCACGCTCATCACCCCGGCCAGCAGGCCCGCCACCACCAGCCCTTGGCCCAGGGAGGCCCAAAGACCTTTGCCGCCCAGGACGACCCGGGCCAGGTCGAAATAGACCCGGTCGGCGGCCCAGGCGGTGGTCATCTTGGGCGGCCCGAGCTTCACCAGCGCCGCCAGCCCGACCGCCGCCACAATCGCTCCCAGCAGCAGTTGCAGCCAGCCGCCGCCGATCGCGCCCATCCGGGCGTCCCATTCGCTCCGGGCGCCCGAGCACCGCTGCACCACCAGCGGATTGACGCCGAAGTACCAGATCGACAGTGTACATGCGAAGGCCAATACGCCGGTCCAGGGGAGCAGGGGCTGACTGTGCGGCAGCAGCAGTACGGTGCGAGAGGGATCCACCGCGATATTCTCCTGCACGGCGGCCGACAGACCGCCGGCGCCGCTAAGGGCCATGATCGCCAACATGCTCCCGCCCGCCAACAGCACGAGCATCCCCAGGGCGCTGGTCCAGGCGGCCGCCGTCAGCCCGCCATAGACGGTGTACGCGGCGGTCACCAGGGCCACGGCCGCCACGCAGGTCGCCAGGATGCCGGGCGAGCCCTGGACGGTCTGCCCCAGGCCCATTTCGCAGAGAATCCAACCGCCCGCCGAGAGGGCCGGCAGGAGCACGCCGAAGATCAGATAGACGAGGACCAGCGCGGAGAAGATGGCCCGGGTGGGGCGGCTGTAGCGGCGTTCCAGCAGTTCGCCGCTGGTGTAGAGTTTCTTGCGATAAGCGAAGGGCAGCACGACCCACGCCAAGAGCGAGAAGGCCAGGAAGTTGCCCCAGGCCAGCCCGGCCGCGGAGATGCCCAGGCTATAGGCCAGGCCGGCCAGCCCCGGCAGGTACAGCAGCCCCAGGCCGGCCCCGGCCGTGGAGAGCGCCACCACATACCAAGGCAGCGACCGTCCGGCGAGGAAATAGTCTTCCGAGACCCGCTGCCGACCCCAGCCGGCGGCCAGTCCCAGCAGCACGGACACGGCCAGCACGAGCACCACGACGCCCAGGATGAAGATGTTCATGAAGGGCTATCATAACCTGGGGGGCACTGGCTCTGCCAGTGGTCTTCCTGCTTCCCTCGAAAGAAAGTCTCACGCAAAGGCGCAAAGACGAAGGAGTACTGGGGAGGCGATCGTCGGGCAGGCCGTTCACAACGCGACATATTCCGTCGCGGATGAATTCTGCACCGAAATTGATCAGCAGCCCCAGGCGTTTGCCGGTCAAACGAAGGTAAGTCAGCAATTGCTTTTTGTGTACCGGCGCGACTGCTTCCAGCGACTTCAACTCAACGATGAGCTTGTCCTCGACAATCAGATCAGCGCGAAAGCCCTCCTCAAAAGTGAGGTCTTCATAATGAATGCAGATTGGCACTTGCCTCGCCACCCTCAGATCCCGCTTAGCAATTTCATGCGCCAAGACGACCTTGTAGACCGATTCAAGAAGTCCTGGGCCTAATCGCATATGCACGTGATAGGCCGCATCAACCACTGCCTTAGCAATCTCGTTTTCGGTCATGGTCGTTCCGTCTTGCCGTGTCTTTCTTTGCGTCTTTGCGCTTTTGCGTGAGGCATCCTTCACGCATTGCTATTCCACGAAGCGGCGCAACAACAGGGCCTTTTCCACGTTCAGGTCCTGGCCGCGCAGGAAGCCGACGGGGATGGTGCGGTCGATCAGGTAGAAGGCCCGATGCCGCTCCACCTCGCCCGTGTCGGCGCCCAACTCCGGGCCCAGTTGATAGCCGTCGGGGTGTTGGGCATCGGCGCCGCTGGGCCAGGACGTGACCTGGAAATAGCCCACCGTGATCCACACCGCATAGACGTTGGACCGCGTGGTCACCAGGCTGCCCAGTTTTTGCAGCGGCCCGTAGCGGAAATAG
>JBEKZQ010000110.1:0-15184 GCA_049509675.1 Thermoguttaceae bacterium
GGAAAACGCCTATCGGGAGGAACCCGACACGTTAAGATGAAAGTCGGCCTATTCCCTTTCTAGCCCGCGCCGGAGGACAAAAGCGGCGAGTCGTGCTCGATCTGGACGCGCTCGACAACGCAGCCGGCCTTCTGGACATCGGCCACGGCGCTGCGGATCGCTGACTCAAGACAATCTGCCTCTCGGTTGAACCCGATAACCGGCACGCCGCAGCACGTCCCGGGCGTACCGTCGTCGCACCCGGCCTCGAACAACCGGTCGGCCAACTCTTCGGTCATGTCCGTCCCGGCTGCCAGTATTACCTCAAAGTCATAAGTTCTCATGAGCTTGCCTCCGTCGAGTGAGGGCAATGATCCACGGCGCTCCGCAGCCTCTGGGCGTGATTCTCCGGCACGCGCGGCGTGCTGTAAACCGTCCGAAAACAGCCATCGCGCGCTTCGTGGGGACAATACAGCGTGCCCCAGATATGCGCCCGAGGCCCTGCCAACACCAGCCGCCAGCCACGAGATATGGCGTAATCCACGGCCGCACGAATATGCTTGTTCTTGTGGTGGTTCACGTTCTTATCGATTGTAGCATAGCTGCCTTGGCGGAGAAAGGGACACAGGTGCGCCTACTGACAATCGTCGGCAACCACCTGGCTCGACCCCTGTTCGGAGCCATGCCGGACAGGTCACGTCCTTCCTTCTTTGCTAAACGCGCAAGAAAAAAAAGAACGCGGCAGGTCCCCTCAAACTCCCAGCTTGCCCGCCGCGTCCTGGCGACTGCCGCCGCCTTGTCGGCAACGTCAGTCTAGCGGAACTATAGTTCGCCTCCCGGGGCTGTCAAACGCGGCCGCCGACAAGGTCTGCCGGCCGTGGCGGCACGCGGCGAAGACAACAATTACCCGGGAAATTCCGGCCAAAATCGGCCTACAGCGTTGCCCTTTTGCAGCATCCGGTGAAGGATGGCAACGAGGAAGGAGAGGGATTAGGCATTAGGGATTAGGGATTAGAGTTCGGCAAATCCGTCTGCGCCTCCAATCCCTAATCCCTAATCCCTAATCCCTAATCCCTTCCCCCTCCAGCCAGTCCAGGCCGATGTCCAACGAGACGGCCGAATGCGTCAGCGCCCCCACGCTGATCCGCTCCACGCCCGCCTCGGCGATCGCGCGGATGCTCTCCAGATCGATCCCGCCGGAAGCCTCCAACTCGACGCCCGGATTGCGGGCATCGCGGCGTGCCACGGCCTGGCGCAATCGCTCGGGCCCCATGTTGTCCAGCAGCACGAGGTCCGGATCGGCCGTCAGCGCCAGGTCCAGTTGCTCCAGCGTGTCGACCTCGATTTCGACGATCATGTAGCCAGGCGATTCGGCAGCGACATGTTGTTGCAGGAAACGGCGGGCCAGTTTCACGGCCTCGGCCGGCGAGTAGCCCTGGGCGTGCGGCCCCCTTTGCGCCCCGAAGGCCAAGTGGTTGTCTTTGATGAGGATGGCATCGCCCAGGCCCAGGCGATGGTTCCAGCCGCCGCCGCATCGCACGGCATATTTTTCCAGGCGTCGCCAGCCGGGGGTCGTCTTGCGGGTGTCGTAGATGCGGGCCTTGGTGCCGGCCACGGTCTCGACGTATTGCCGCGTGAGGGTGGCGATGCCCGACAAATGGCCCAGCAGATTCAGCAGGAGCCGTTCGACGCCCAACACGGCGCGGGCCGGGCCGGCCAGAGTGGCGATCCGCCGGCCGCCTGCCAACGGCTGTCCGTCCTCGAGGTCGGCGGCCCACCGCAGCGCGGCGTCAAAATGCTCGAGCAGCGTGGGGACGGCCGCCAAGCCAGCCAACACACCGGGTCGCCGCGCCACGACCGCTGCCCGGCCCGGCGTTTCCGCAGGCACCAGGGCGTTGCTGGTCCAATCTCCGCACGCGCCCAGGTCCTCGCGGATTGCCAGTCGCAGGATGTCTTGCCAATCGGATTCGAGCTGCCGGTCCCAAGCGATTTGCGGGAAGTCTTTGGTCATGACTTATTGTGGTCTGATTGCCAATAACCGCCTGCGCGGCTATGAAGCGGAAAGCGAGCATCAAGAGGCTGCGTCGGTGTCAATAAATGTTGTATAATGAACGCCGCCGAAGCGAAACTCCTGGAGGGGCCGATGCCGCACACTAGCCCGACGCGCAAGCGAGGGTATTGTGGCGGTTCTCCCTCGCTGGCGCGTCGGGCTAGTGTCCCGTCCCACAAGGATGAGATTGCCATGACTTCTGCTCGCAATCGTCCGGTACGCGATTGGCATTGGCTGCTGCAGCGTGCGGACCAGGCGGTGGTGGCGGCCATAGTTCTTTTGTGCCTGATCGCAACCTTCCTGTGGTGGGTGTGGCAAGGTGGTTTCCGCGGGCGATTGATCGAGGTCGAATCGGCCGCGGCGCGCAGCGCCGACTTTCAAGTCGACATCAACCAGGCCGACTGGCCGGAACTGGCGGAACTGCCCGGCGTCGGCCGGGCCTTGGCCGAGCGGATCGTCCAGTCGCGCCGCAGCCAGGGCCCATTTCTCGATTGCGACGACCTGAGGCGGGTGCGGGGCATCGGTCCGAAAACCCTGGCCGCCATCCGGCCCTACCTGCGTCCTATGCCGGCAAAGAGCAGCCTTACGGGCCGGTGACGGTCAGGAGGCAACTCTCCACGGGGATTGTCCCTTCGGCTGGGCGTTCACTGGCCCGAAGCGCAAGCGAAGGACCTGCGTCGCCCCCAACCCTCGCTGGCGCTTCGGGCTAGTGTGGGCCGGCGCGCGGGGAATAATCCGCCCGGCGGGGTCCGAAATATCAGGCAGACATGGCCTGGTAATCTCCGACACTTGCACGATTTACGGCCGCCACGCGCTTGACATCCCGTGCGTACCGTAGGAAGATGGGAGGGTCGGACGATGTTTTCACGCCGCGACGGAGTTCTCTGTCTTCCGCAGACCCTCGGAATTCCGAAAGAGCCTGTCGGCGGCTAGCAACAAAGGGGAGAGTCTTATGCGGACAGAGCGGCGCGTGGGCCAAAAATGGGTGTGGCTGACCTTGCTGGTCATCCTTTCAACGGTGCTGATGCTGAACTCCGTGGCGCGCGTGTCGCAGGCCCAGGAGGCTGGGGCGGCCGCCGCCGGCGAAGGCACAGAGGCTCCCCATCAAACCGAATCCTACTTCGTGTGGTTCCTCAAGTGCTCCGGTTTCATCGGCTTCGTGATCTTGTGCCTCTCGATCTACTTCATCGCCACCGTGGGCCGCATGTTCGTCGAGTTGCGGATGGTCACCGCCATGCCGCCGGAGGTGCTCGGCCAGTGCGAAGCCTTGCTGGAGCAGCGCGACTTCAAGGGCATTTTCAACGCCGTGAAGGAGGATGACTCCTTCTTCAGCCGCGTGCTGGTCACCGGCATCACCGAACTACCCAACGGCCTGAGCGAGGCCCGCGAGGCCATGGAGCGGGTGGGCGAGATGCTCACCGCCGAGATGGAGAAGAAGATCAGCATGTTGGCCGTGTTGGGCACGCTGGGGCCCATGATCGGGCTGCTGGGCACGCTCAAGGGGATGATCGCCAGCTTCAGCGTGATCGCCGTTTCCGACGTGCAGTTGAAGGCCAGCGCCGTGGCCAAGGGCATTTCCGAGGCCTTGCTCTTGACGTTCGAAGGGGTGAGCCTCTCGGTGCCCTCGATTTACTTCTTCGCCTTCTTCCGCAACCGGGTGTCGATCATTTCGGTGACGGCCATGACGCGCGCGGACGAGTTCCTGCGGCACTTCGCCCAGGCTGCCCGCGCCAAGCCCGCCGCCGGCGCCACTCCCACCCGGGCCAAGGTCTGAGGGGGATGATGACAAGTGGGGGCTTTCGCAATTCGGGCACCAAGCTTCGCTTAGTCGCGACGAAAATGGGACTGTCCCCTTCCTGAGTGAGAGGAAAGAGTGATCGATCATGGCGATGACCGAAGTCAAAGCGGAACCCAACCTCACGCCCATCCTGGACATGGTGTTCCAGTTGATCACCTTCTTCATGCTCGTGATCAATTTCAAGTCGGCCGAGTTGGACATGAACTTGAACCTGCCGGTGGTCGGCTCGGCCCGGCCGGTGAACGACCCGAATGCGAAGCTCCTGGTCCTGAATATCAACAAGAATTCGGAGTTGACGGTTTATGGACAAGTGCGGGACGTGGAGAAGTACATCGCCGGCGAGGCGAAGTACAGCCGGGACCAGGCCGGCGTAACGCGGGAGCAGATCGAACAGGGCGAAAAAGACCTCCCCGAAACCGTGGTGATTCGCGCCCATCGGGAAGCCCCCTTCAGCGTGGTCAACCGGGTGATCAAGGCCTGCCAGGACCAAGGGTATCGCAAGTTCGCCCTGAAAGCATTGAGCAAAGAGGCATAGGCGATGTCGCGCAGGAAAAAAGCGCCGCAAGACGTGGAACTCAACGTGGCCGCCATGCTCGACATGGCGTTCCAGTTGTTGACGTTCTTCATCCTGACCTTCAAGCCGGCCCCGCTGGAAGGCCAGGTCTCGCTCCGCTTGCCCCCGCCCCAGGCCGTGGCCAACACGCAGGGCAAGCAGACCGCGGGCATGGACGAGAACATCAAGCCGACCGACATCAAGGGCGTGGAGACGCTCACCGTCAGCGTGTTCTCCGAGGGCGGCGGAATCGATTCAATGGCCGTCGGCGACAGCCAGGTCAAGACCCTCATCGAGCTGCGCAAGAAGCTGGAAGAAGTGTTTCAGAATCCTTCCAACCCGTTCGAGCAAGTCATTGTCCAGGTCAGCGACCGCTTGCGCTACGGCGATCTGATGCGGGTGGTCGAGATCTGCGCGGACCAGAAACTTCCCGACGGCAAGAAGCTGTCGAAATTGAGTTTCGTCGAGTTGCCCATGGGGCCCATGGGGAAATGAGCGGCTACGGGGAAAGGCATCTCATGCGACGCCGTTTGGCAGAACGTCAGCACCGCATGTTCCGGGGATCAGAGATGCCGCGGATGGCGACGATGATCGTCATGCTCGGCGTGCTGGCAATGCTGATCTTCCGCTCGAAAGACCCGGACGTCTGGACGTGGCTGGCCCCCAAGGGCGAAGTGCAAGCGGCGGCCGCCTCTTCGTCCGCAGCCGAGGCCGACAAGGCCCCCGTAGCTGACAAGGCCCCCGTGGCGAACGCGGCGAAACCGACAAGCGGGGAGCAGCCGCCTCCCGCCGTTCAACCACCTGCGCCTGCGCCGGCGGCCGCGACCGCCAAGTTGACCGATGAGGACCAGGACGAAGCGGACGCGATCGACGTCGAGGGCGATTTGATCAAGGATCGCACGCTGCACCTCGCCAGCCTGGAAATGTTGGCCTACAATCGGGTGCTGCGCTGGGTCCACAATCAGCCGTTGTCCGCGCTCCAGAAGCGGGCGCACCGCGACATCCTCCTCGATCAGTTGGTGGCCTCGCCCGATAAGTACCGCTTCAAGCTGATCGAGCTGGAGCTCAACGTGCGGCGGATCACCAAGTATGAGGAGAAAGGGCCCGACGGCGTGCCGCTCTACGAGGTCTGGGGATATTCCGACAAGTCGGGGGCCTGGTTGTACGAGGCCGTGGTCCAGGATCTGCCGGAGGGGATGCCCAGCGGGGTGCAAATCGCCGAGAAGGTCCGGCTGGTAGGGTACTTTTTCAAGTTGCAAGGTTATCAATCCGGCCGGGCCAGGCCCAATTCCAAGCCGGAGTATGCCCCGTTGTTCATCGGCAAGATGGCTTGGCAAACGTTGCCGGTCGCGCCGTCCAAGGCCCCCGATTGGACGACGGAAGGAGTTGTCTTTGGCGCCGTACTTGTTATGGTAGCTGGAGTGTTGTTCTGGGTGCTGCGGCCGAAGCGCGCGGCGATGCCCACAGCGTTGATTACCAGACCCCATAAAGAGGGGCCAGCCCTGGAAGAGTGGCTCGATCAGGCCGAGTCGCCCGAGCCCGGCGGCCCCGGCGAAACGCTTGAAGGGAATAATTTCTCGGAAAATGGCGATTCAGATAGAAGGTGGGAGTTAGAAGGTAGGAGTTAGAACTCATGCCAAGAGTCCTACCACCCGGGCAACGCATAGGGCGGAACAGGCGGCGGCAAGCGCAAGCGTAACTCCTAACTTCTGACTCCTAACTTCTGACTTCTAACTTCTAACTCCTAATCTCCCATGGCAGAAGACGTTAACAACCCCCAGAATGCGGATGTCGAGGAAGTCTTCGACGACGATAGCTTTTCGGCCCGATTCATGGATTGGGTGCGTACCGAACTGGTCTGGTACGCCGGGAGTTTCACGATCCATCTGCTCGGGTTGGCCCTGTTGTTGCTGCTAGGGAATTTCTCCACGCAGGCCATGTTGGGCGATGCGCCCAGCCTGGAAGAGGCTCGGGTGGACCAATCGCAACAGACCGACCCGCCGCCGCCGGAAAAGTTCGATATCGGTGATACGCCGGAGGAACCGACCGTGCTGGACACCGAGTCGCTCACGCTGGAAAAACCGGCGCAGATGGAGCAGACCGAGGAATACAACGACGACAGCGCGGTCTTCGAGCACAAGGGCGGCGGCGTGGTCTCCACCTCCAAGGAACCCTCGCTGGGCGGCCTGGGCGGCTTCACCATCACGGCCTACGGCCCTGGGCCCAAGGTAGTGGGCGCGGGCGGCGTGGGGATTGGCGTGGGCACGGGCACGCGCCCCGGCAGCGGGGGCTCCGGCAGCGGCTTCGGCGGCCGCGGCAGCGGCCATCGCAAGGCCATGTTGGCCAGCGGCGGCGGCACCAAGCAGTCGGAACGCGCCGTGGCCGGCGCGCTGTTCTGGCTGGCCCGGCACCAGATGCCCGACGGCCACTGGAGCTGCAACCATCTGCCCAAGTGCAAGGATCATACCTGCACCGGCCCCGGCTCCGCGCAGGCCGACTCGGGGGCCACCGCCATGGGGCTGTTGCCGTTCCTGGCCGCCGGCCAAACCCAGAGGAGCCCGGGACCCTATCGCAGCAACATCCAGAACGGCCTGGCCTGGCTCATTCGCAATCAGAAACCGGACGGAAATCTCGCGCACGGCAGCACTCCGCTGATGTACTCGCATGGCTTGGCCGCCATTACTTTGTGCGAGGCCTACGGCCTGACCGGCGACAGCCACCTGGGCATGGCCGCCCAATTGGCAGTGAACTTCATCCAGGCGGCACAAAACAAGAACACCGGCGGTTGGCGCTACAACCCGGGCGATCCGGGCGATACGTCGGTGGTGGGCTGGCAGGTCATGGCCCTGAAGAGCGCGCACATGTGCGGCCTGCAACTGGGCCAGGGCTCGGCATCGCCGTTCGAAGGGGCCAGCAAGTGGCTCGACTCGGTGGCCAAGGGCACGAACAAGAGCGAATACGAGTACGTTCCCGGGCACGGGCCGTCCAACACCATGACTTCCGTGGGCCTGCTCTGCCGCCAATACCTGGGCGCCGAGCGCGGCGAGCCGATGATGGTGGATGGCGTCAAGTACCTCATGACCCAGTTGCCCGACCGCAATCAGCGCAACATTTACTTCTGGTACTACGCCACCCAGGTGCTGCACAACTACACCGGCTACGAATGGGACACCTGGAATCGGGCCATGCGCAAGTTGCTGATCGAGACCCAGGAGAAGGACTCCAGCACGTGCGCCAACGGCAGTTGGGACCCGGAGAAGCCGTCCCACGACCAATGGGCCCACGAGGGCGGCCGCTTGATGGAGACCTCCTTGTCGGCCCTGACGCTGGAGATCTACTACCGCTATCTGCCGCTGTACAAGACCGACGCGGGCGCCGCCGTGGGCGGCCAGAAGGATGCCAAGGGCGACGATGCGACCAAGGCCGCCGTGGAGCGAACCACCGGGATCGGCAAGGCCGATCAAGGAAAGAACGTCCGGCAAGACAAGAACGTCAAGGACGCGAAAAAGTAGCCGGTCGAGGGCAACAGGGAAGAGGCACTAGCCGCCGGCGAAAGCCGGCGGTTTTTTTTCTGGCCGCTTGCGTTCCCGCCCGCTTTCCAGTACTCAATAGAGTATTGTTGTGCATCATTGTCCGTTGTTCACTGCCCACCATGAAAACGCCATTCACCCTGCTTTGGGCCGCCGTTGCCGTGTTCGCCTGTTTCGGAGTCCGTGCGGCTTTGGCCGACGACGATTCCATGGAGTTCCTCCATCAGTTGGACACCGCTTACCCGGACGTCGCCATCGACTATCTGCAATCGTTGGAGAAGCAGGGAAAACTGCCCAAGGAGTTGCGCGACGTTTGGGACCTGGAGATGTCGAAGAGCTTGCGGGCGGCCTCCAAGCAGGCCTACAACGCCGCGGAAGGCGAGCAGTTGCTCAAGGACTCGGAAACGCACCTGAAGAAGTTTTTGGCCGAGAAGCCTAATCATCCCGAAGCCACCCCGGCGGTGGTGTGGCTGGCGGGGTACTCGATGAGCCACGCCATGGACGAGCTGCGCAAGTCCAAGATCGTGACGGAAAAAGAGAAGAAGGCCGAGTGCCTGGCCAATGCGGCCCAGTCGCTGGAAGAGGCCCGGCCGCTGTTTGCCCAGGCCGCCCAAAAACTTGCCAAGCAATTGGCCGGGATGAGGCGCGGCACGAACAAGTACCTCGACGTCGAGCTCAACTGGCTGGAGGCCCGCTTCCAGGCCGCGCTGGTCGACTACTACAGCGGGCAAACGCTGGCCGACCCCGCTGATCCCAAGCGCAGCGAATGCTTGGAAAAGGCCTCCAAGCAATTCGACGCGATCTTCCAGGCCAATCGCGGCAGCCTCGCCGGCCTGTTCGCCCACATGTGGCAAGGCAAATGCGAGGATGACAAAGGCAATCTCGAACTGGCTACGGACATCTACGACGAGGTCTTGGCCAGCATGCCGGACACGACCAAGGAGAAGGTCGAACCGGCCATGCTCGGCCTGTTCGCCCAGGTCACGCAGTTCCGCTTCGAACTGGAGAAGAAACAGTGCCTGGCACAGAAGAAGTCGCTCAACAGCGTCGTGAAGGAGCAACGACTGTGGCTGGCCGAGCCGCTGAGCAAGCGTCTGTACAAGCGTACCGACGGCTACCAGGCCATCGCCCTGGACCTGGCCAAGACCCTTTTGGAGCAGGTGGACAAATCGACCGGGCCCGACAAGCAGAAGTTTCTGGCCGAGGCGATGGCGCTGCTGGCCGAGATGTCGACGGTGCCGGGGCCCTATCAACCGGAGGCGTTGCAACTGCGGCGGAAATGGCAGGGCGGCGGCGCCGGCGGCGGCGGCGATCCGCGCGGCTTCGACGAGGCGGTGGTCGTGGCCGATTTGGCCGCCGGCAGCAAGGACTGGGCCGCCGCGGCCAAGGCCTACCGGCAGGCCATCGACTTCGCCGCCAAGATCCCGCCCAAGGACCGCAAGCGGCTCACGGCCGCCCGGGAATCGGCGGCCGGCTGCTTGTTCATGGTCGCCCGCGACCAGTTCAACAAGGCCGCCCTGGAGGAATGCCTGAAGACCACCGGGACCATCGTCCACGAGTACCCTGAGACACCGGCGGCTCCCACGGCCGCATCCCTGGCCTGCACGGTGGCCCTGAACCTGTACGCCGGGGCTAAGGACGAAACGGCCCGCACGGCGGCGCTGGGGCGGGTCACCAAGCTGTGCCGCTTCACCATCGACAAGTGGCCCGGCAAGCCCGAGGCCGACGACGCCCGCATCGGCCTGGGCCAGGTCTTTCTGACGCAACACAAGATCCCCGAGGCGCTGGCCGAGTTCGACGACGTCACGCCCAAATCGGAGCGTTACGGCCGGGCCATGTTTCTGTCCGCCCAAGCCTGCTGGCGGCTGTACATGGTGGAGAAGCTCATGGAGGAGGGGCAGCGCAAAGCCGACGTGATGGCCGCCAATCGCGACAGGGCCGCCAAGGACATCGCCGCCGGCGTGGAAGCCCTGCGCAAGGCGGCGCCGCCCAATAAGCCCATGCCCCGCGAACTCCTGGAAGCCCAACTGCTCCAGGCCGAAATCGCGCTGGACGCCGGCGACGGCAAGGGGGCCGCGGTCCTCTTCCAACCGCTGGTCGATGCGGTCAAGGCCGAAGGACTGAAAACGCTGGACAACGTCACCATACGCATCTTTCTGGGCGGCATCCGCGCCTACATCGCCATCAACGATCTGGAAAAAGCCGGCAAGGTGAGCGGCCTCTTGGTCGAGTCAGGACCCGATACCCCGGCGGTCAACAGCGTCCTGTTGAACTTCGCCAAGATCCTCTCGCAGCAACGGCGGGAAACGGCGAAAGCGGCCGAGATCGAAGTGGACCCCACCAAACACCAGGCCCTCCTGGACCAGGTGGCCTCGATGGACGATCTGCTGCAAAAACTGCTGGGCAATCTGGGCAAACGCAAGGAACTCTCCACCCACGCCGATCTTGCCGCCAAGGGCGCCCTGTGGATCGCCGACGCCTTGACGCAGGTGGGCCAGGAGGACGCCGCCGCCGAGCAGATCAAGATCTGCCAGCAGCGGGCCAAAGAGGATCCGCAATGGAACGCCATCGTCAGCAAGGGCGTCACCTACCTTCGCACCAAGTTGGTCCAGGCCCAGGCGCAGAAGGGAAAATACCCCGAAGCCATTAAGCAGATCGACGCACTGATCGCGGAGCATGACAGGGCCCTGGAGCCCAAGATGACGAAGGGCCGCATCCTGCAAGAATGGGCACAGAAGGACCCCAGTCATTTCAAGGAGGCCTTGATGCACTGGGAGGATCTGCGCGAGAAATTGGAACGCATGAAGGTCAAGCCCGGCGAGTTCTTCGACGTTACCTATTACGAAGCCGTGTGCGTCGAGAACGAGGCCCTCAACCTGAAGAAGAAGGGCGACCGCGAGGGCGCGGCCAAGGAGGCCCTCAAGGCGGAAAAGCTGCTCCAGTCGACGCTGGTTCGCAACTCGAAGCTGGAAACGACCGAGGAGACCAAGAAGAAAGAGGGCCAAGGGGTCGAGCGGCGGAAACAGTACAAGGTCCTCATGGACCGACTGGAAATTCTCCAGGGCCGACAGCCGGTGCCCGAGAAGAAGAGCAGGTGAGCAGGTGAGCAGGTGAGCAGGTGAGCAGGAGAGCAGCCAAGTAGGCCAGGCACTCCGCTTAAGATGCAAACCGCCCCCCTCTCCCTCCGGGAGAGGGGTATGGAGTGAGGGCCAAAGACCCACCAGAACCACGGTTTGCTGGACGCCACCCTGAAGTTTATGAATAATCCGGGCTAGTGTGTTCCCCCCCAGCAGAAAATTTGCTTTGATTATGGGTAATGGCATATGCTGCCGTAACAGGGGGGCGATTTGGGGGCGCCATGGGAAGGCTCCCATCAACCCTTCGGCATTTTCCTGATGAGGAGTTTCGAATGACCCAGAACAAGATTCGATTGATGGTCGCCGACGACCATGAGGTAGTGCGCTGCGGTCTGAAGAGTCTATTGGCCGGCACGGAAGTGAAGATCGTGGCCGAAGTCGCGACCGGCGCCGCCGCCGTGAAGTACGCCTTGGAAAATGAAGTGGACGTGCTGTTGCTGGATATTCGCATGCCGGACATCGATGGACTGACGGCCTTGGGCCGCATCAAGCTGGACAAGCCCGACCTGCCGATCCTGATCCTCTCCACGTATGACAATCCGACCTACGTTGCCCGGGCTGTCGCCTTGGGCGCCAGCGGTTACCTCTTGAAGAATTGCACGGGTGAGGAACTGGTGGCCGCGATCCGCACCGCCGCCTCCGGCGCAAGCGCTTGGACCCGCGACGAGCTCCGCCGCGTGACCGGGGCCCTGGCTACGCCGCGGCTGACCGCCGACGTGGAAGTTCCCTTGACGCAGCGCGAGAGCGAAGTGCTCCGCCAGTTGGCCTATGGCCTGACGAACAAAGAGATCGCCAACACCTTGCACATCAGTTACGAAACGGTCAAGGAGCACGTGCAGCACATTCTGCGCAAGATCGGGGTTTCCGATCGCACGCAGGCCGCCGTGTGGGCCGTCCGCAAGGAACTGGTGTAAGTAGTGTTCAGTTTTCAGTTTGATGCTTCACGCCCTCTTACTGAAAACTGAGCACTTCAAATTCAGCCCGTTTCCAGCGCGATGCTTCAAGCGCCTTACTGAAAACTGAAAACTGAACACTTCAAACTCGCTTAGTACGCCCGCACTCGGTCCGGCGTCTCGACCACCCACACTTCACCGCCGCCATTCCAGCGATAGGGGAAGAATCCATTGTTGGATGCCCAGTGGGGCGCGTAGTCGCTGTCGACCGGATCGGTGCTGGCCTGCGGCCGCAGGTTCGACAGACCGTACCAGCGGCAGGCAGCCAAACGCCGCTGTCGCTGATCGCTGCGGGCTTCGGCCATGCGGCGGACTGCGGCCTTGGCATCCTGGGCCTCCTGCAGGGATGCCTCGAAGGCTCGCGTCTGCGGCATGGGTCTTACTTCGCCCGGCGAGACGCCGGCGGGCAGCTTCACGTTGTTCTGTGGCGACTTGGCGGCCGGGGCTTGCGCCCAGGAAGTCGCGGCGGCCAAAGCAATCAAGATCGAAAACGCGCTAGAGAACTTCCGCATACCCCCCTCCTTCGGATAAAATCAGAAGAATGTCTCTTCTGGGATTCGGTTGGAAACGGCTGCAAGGATTAGGCCGATTTTGCGGAAAAAGCCGCCTTTAGACCAAGAGACAAATTCGGCCACGGATGAAACACGGATGAAACACGGATAAGGGCTGGGGAAATGGCCTTGCATTAGCTAACCAGCCGTGTTTCTTCCGTGTTTCATCTGTGGCTAAGTTCTTTCCGGGGGTTCGCGATTGCACGCGCCCCCCCCGGTGGAGTAAATTTCTTACGTTTTTTCACGCCACTGCGTATTGAATCGGGCGGCCGTTTCGGGTAGCCTTCCACGCCTTGTCGAGTCCCGCCTCCCGATTTTTCAGCCTCATCATGGATTACGAAGTCCAGCGGCCGACGCGGCAGTGTTTTGCAACCGGTCGAGAATTGGCCCCGGGCGAGGAATTCTACTCGGTACTGGTGGCCGAGGGGGCCGACTTGCGACGGCGCGACTACGCGGCCGAGGCCTGGCAAGGTCCTCCGCCCGGCGCCATCGGTTGGTGGAAGGCCCAAGTGGCGGAGCCCCACAAGGGCCGTCGCCGGCGGGCCCCGAATGAGGTCCTGTTGCAAGTGTTCGAAGAGATCGGCCAGCAGCCCGAGCGGCAAGACATGCGGTACATGCTGGCCCTGTTGCTGGTTCGCCGCCGCGTGATGCGTCTGGAGGAGCAACGTCGCGATCCGCACGGCGGGGAGACGGCCGTGTTGTATTGTCCGCGCCGCGAGACGACCTACGAGGTTCGCGCCGCGGCGCCGCAACCGGAACGGATCGAGCAGATTCAAGAAGAATTGGCCCGCTTACTGGAGTAGGGCAGTGGCGAGATTTGGGATCGGCAAAGAAATAACTGTCGGATCGCAAGGTGGCAGGCACACTCCGTGTGCCGTCCGCTACGGCACACGGAGTGTGCCTGCTACTTTTTTTGCGACGCTGGTGGGACTGTTCGCGCTGTGCGGGTCGAGTTGTCCGCAACTGGTGCGGCCGGTGCCGCCGCTACCGCGGGTGTTGCCGCCCACGCCCACGCTGGAACAAGTGATCCAGGCGGTCAACCAGAACAATTCCCAGATCTACGCCTTTTCGACCAACGAGGCTTCGATCAGCGGGCCGGGCTATCCGAGTTTGCGGGCGAGCCTGGCGTTCCAACGGCCGCGGCAGTTCCGCCTGCGGGCGGAGACGAGCATCACCGGTCCGGAGATCGACCTGGGCAGCACCCCGGACCTGTTCTGGTTCTGGGTGCGGCGCAGCCAGCCGCCGGCCATCTATTTCTGCCGCTACGACCAGTTCGCGGCCAGCCGCGTGCGGCAAGCCATTCCCATCGAGCCCGAGTGGCTCATCGAAGCCATGGGCATCGGCGTGTTCGATGCGGGGCTGGCGCATCAAGGGCCTTACTGGCGCGGAGGCAATCGGCTGGAGATTCACACCATCCGCCCGACGCCGGAGGGACCAACCATGAAGATCACCGTCGTCGACGCCGCTAGTGCCGTGATCCTGGAACAGCACGTTTTCGACGGGCAGGGCCGGCTGCGCGCCAGCTCGTACAGCGAGGCGCATCGCCGCGATCCGGCGACCGGGTTGATCATGCCCGGCGTGGTGCGGGTAAACTGCCCGCCCGCGCAGTTCTCCATGCGCGTGGACCTTGGGCCGGTGGCGATCAATCGCCTGTTGGGCAATCCGGCCGAACTGTGGACGATGCCCACCTACTCGGGCTCGCCGGCCGTCGATCTGTGCGATCCGCGGCTGGACTTCTCCAGGCCCAATGGGCCGGCGGCCGCCGTGCGTCCGGAAGCCTATCCGGGCGAGTCGCGGAACCTGCTGCGGTAGGGCCTGCCCCGAATTCTGTGCTGTGGAGGGCAGTGCTTGCGTCAAAAGGGGATAGTCCCATTTTCGCTGACACGAAAATCGGGACAGTCCCCTGCGGTAAGGTTCCTCTGTCTTGCCGGACCGTTTCCCGCGTCAGATTACGCACGTTGGGCACGCGCGTCGTGCGGGGGAATCGTTTTGCACCAAACGTGCCGGAAAGAGCGAAATCCGGCGAGTTTGCTGGTCGAAGAGGCATATACCGTGGGCGAGAGGTTGTTTGTCATGCTTCGCCGCATGAAACAGAAACGTGGCGCACACGCGTACCGAACGAAACCTACGGCCTCCGCGGTGTCAACCCGCGCGACCCGGGCGTGGAACTGCCCGGAGCGTGGCCATCGGTCGACGTGTGTAGCGGCCAGCCCTTCGCCCCACGGTGAGAACGGGAAGAGGGGGAAGCTCTTCCCTGCGAA
This sequence comes from Thermoguttaceae bacterium, assembly GCA_049509675.1. Taxonomy (GTDB): domain Bacteria; phylum Planctomycetota; class Planctomycetia; order Pirellulales; family Thermoguttaceae; genus JBEKZQ01. The sequence continues at coordinate 14,813 of JBEKZQ010000110.1, forward strand.
ACACATGGAACAAGGAGTACGCCCGTGCAACGGATCTGCTGGGCTTTCCGTCTCGCTGGCCTGTTTTCGATGGTTGCCACCGCCTGCGGCGCCGAGCCGAATCTAAGCGCAGCGTACGGCGATCCCGGACGGCATTGCCTTGCCACGCTGCGCGGCCCGGCCGGCACGACCCCAACCGGCTACAGCCTGATGTGCCCGTGGTGGGAAGATCGCCGGACCTGCCAGGACGACCGCTATTGGGAAGACTACTGTCAGCGGCAAGCGTGCCGTGAAGCGACCCCGCGTTGCTGGGAAACGCCGCGGCCGACGCCCTGCCCGTGTTGTGACGATCCGGCCATTCCCGGCTTGATATCCGGCAGCGGCGCACCGAGT